>CAZPVZ010000242.1:0-13158 GCA_964590185.1 uncultured Campylobacterales bacterium | reverse complement strand
GACCGCCCTTGCGTTTCTCATCTCTCCGTATCGATAAAAAATATCGGCAAGCTCCTCTTCACTATAATAATTTATAACTTCATAAGCGCTCAAAGAAGAGTTTTTATCCATTCTCATATCCAAAATATCGCTTTCGAAGTTAAATCCCCTCTCCTTTTTATCAAACTGCAAGGAGGAAACCCCGATATCGGCTAAAACTCCCCTAATCGGATAATCTTCATACTTTTTAATGATTTGAGAAAATCTCAAGTTTTCAAAAATCACTCTATCCGAAAAAGGTTTTAATCTTACTCGACTAAATTCTATCGCTTCCTTGTCTCTATCATTACATATTAATTTTATATTCGAATTTCGTTTTAAAAGAGCTTCGCTATGACCTCCGTATCCTACGGTACAATCTATAATAAACCCTTCGCCGATGTCGGCAAAAACCTCTTTAACCTCTTCCAATAGTACCGGCACGTGGGGAATTTCGTTCAAGTTCGTCTCTCCGTTTAAATTTTAAAAAGATTATATCTCAAAAAAGAACTCTTTCGGAAATAAAAGAGTTTTTAAATAGTATGTTATAATAAACTCCTTAAAACAATACCGACGGCGGGAAAAAAATGTACGAAACGTTCGCAAAAGAGATAAAAAAAGTAGCTCTTTCGATGTTTAGAAAAAATTTCATAGGAATTTTTCACGGTTCAATATCCGCAAAAATCAAAGAGAATCAATTTCTAATAAACAAAAAAGACGCCATATTCGACGAACTCTCGGATGAAGACCTAATAGCTTTATACTTGAAAGAGGACTACCGATACAACGACGCAAGTTTGGACGCCCGAATACACCAACACATCTATCAAAACATAAACCAAGCCAAATACATTTCATATTCCATGCCTCCTTACATAACCTCTTACTCTCTCGTTTACGACAAAATAATTCCGAAAGACTACTTCGGATACAAACTCGTAGAAAAAATAGACGTTTACGATCCAAAAAGATTTTCCGACTGGTACGACAGAGCGAAATATGAAATATATCAATACATGAAAAAAACGGGTTTAAATATCATGGTAATAAAAGGATACGGAGTTTACACCTACGATAGAGATATCAATAAAATGGCGAAAAACATCGCCATTTTGGAAAATAGCTGCAAAATATTATACAGAAGCGCAACCTTGGCTAAAGAGCGCGGATAGCTTCGTAAGCGGTATCGATCATCTTGTCAATCTCCTCCTCCGTTATAATAAAAGGAGGCATAAAATAAACCACATTCCCAAGAGGCCTCAACAAAACCCCGTTAGAAGTGGCGTATCTAAATATTTTCAAATTGACTCTATCTTTAAAATCGTACCCTTTAAGCTCAACCGCCGCTATCATCCCCTCCTGTCTCACCTCCTTTACGTTAGGAAGCTCTTTAAATCTTTCCAACTTCAAAGCCATATAAGCCGCTTTCTTTTTATTGTTTTCCAAAACGGGCTCTTTATCGAAAATATCCAAAACCGCGTTTGCGGCGGCACAGGCTAAAGGATTTCCCGTATAACTGTGAGAGTGTAAAAAAGATTTGTTTTCGAGATAATCGCAATAAAAAGCTCGATACACGTCATCCGTCAGCAATACGACCGAAAGAGGAAGATATCCGCCGGTAAGTCCTTTCGACAAAGCCATAAAATCCGGAGATATACCGGCTTTTTGACTCGCAAAGAAACTCCCCGTTCTTCCGAATCCCACCGCTATTTCGTCCGCTATCATATGTATTCCTCTACTTTTGCAAATCCTCTCGGCCTCCTTTAGAAAAGAGGGATGATACATATGCATTCCTCCCGCACACTGAACGAGAGGCTCGAATATGAAAGCGGATATCGATCCTTCATAAGAATCGACTATCTTCTCAAACTCCCTTATCGCCTCTTCGGCGCTTTCCAAACTCCTATCGGCGGGTACGGGAGTTTGAACGGTCTTTATCATTATCTCTTTATAAGTCTCCTTATAAAGTCCGACGTCTCCCACCGCCAAAGCTCCGAGAGTCTCTCCGTGATAAGAGTTGGTCAACGATAAAAAATAGGGTCTTATCTCCCCTCTGTTTTTATGATAATGAAAACTCATTTTTATGGCCACTTCTATCGCGGAGGAACCGTTATCCGCATAAAAACATTTATTCAACTCTCCCGGAGCCATCTTTACGAGTCTTTCGCTGAGAGTTACGACGCTTTCGTGAGTAAATCCGGCAAAAATCACATGTTCGAGTTTCTCAAGCTGCCGTTTTATTTCGGAATTTATATATTCGTTTCTATGACCGAAGAGATTCACCCACCAAGAACTTATGGCATCTAAATAAGAGTTTCCTTCAAAATCGTAAAGATATACGCCTTTAGCCTCTTTAACGGGAATTAGAGGAAGATTTTCGTGATCTTTCATCTGCGTACAAGGATGAAAGATATGGGAGAGATCCCTCTTTACTATATCTTCGTTCTTCATGGCCGTCAATGAGGAGGAAGGTCGTTGGCTTTGATGCCGTATCTTCGAGCGATCTCCTTAAACTCGGGAGCATCTACGAACATATCCACCACTTCGCTTCTCGTTACATCCTTTAACTTCAATCTCTCCAGCCAATACTCATATCCCTCCTTATCCGGTTCTCTATCCATGATGGTTTCGTAAACTCTTTTCAAAAACTCCTCATCCGAGAGATTTTTGCTTTTAAACTCGGGAGAGTCGAAGAAAAACTCGGCTACGAAAACGGCGGTTTTTCTGCCTTCTTTAAGCTCCTCGGTCCAATATTTAAGCCCTCCCTCTTCGGCCTCTCTTCCCAAAGCCTTCTCATACATTCTCTTTACGAAATCTTCGACTCCTCCAGCCGAAGGATCATCGGGAGTGAAAGTTATATTTATCGTATAATCCCTTTGCCATCTGCACATAGGTCTCAAATCAACCCTCTCTCCGGCTTTAACCTTAAAAATTTTCGTAACGCTGTTTGAAAACTCTTTGGAAATATTCCATCCCTTATCGCATCCTTTCGTTCCTATCCAAAAATACATATTGCCGCTTGAGGCAAAAGATACGACGACTTCTCCGTCAACGGCGGGAGTGAAATGGTAATAATCCTTATCGTAATCGGGCTTTTTGTTAACCTGATCATACTTCGTCGATACGATAGTGCCTATCACTTGATCCGTAATCTCCTCTTTAGCGCCTTCGAGCAGAGAAATCGTTTCCGATCTCAAACAGCTATCGTTAGGTTCGTTTTCGCCGAAAGAAAAATTTTCCAATATCAAAAAAAGAGTTAAAAACAATAGGATTTTACTTTTCATGCTCAAATCCTTTTTATAAGCTTCGGAAAGAGGATTATATTGAAAAAGCGTAAACGCAAAACAAACGAAAAGGAGAAAAAATCTCCTTCGTTTCTTAACTTTTTACGAACTTAGCGATTTTCTTCAAAGTTCTTTTCGGATTCAATTCGTTCAATCTGTAAATGCTCACGCTATCGTACCAAGCGCTCTTTTTATCCTTGTATCCCCAAAACCAGTCGCTATTTTTGCCCAGTATCAAAGCGGTTTTCTTTCCCATCGCTCCGCTTAGATGCACCAAAGGAACGTCAACTCCGACTATCGCGTCCAAAGATGCGATTCTTAAAGCTTTGTCGTAATAATCCTCCGCGTCTTCTCCGAAAGATTCCACACCGTTTTCCTCAAGTATCTCCTTCTCCTCCATCGTCTCTATCTCCTGAAGAGAGTAGAGATTGACCCCGTCTTCCTTCAAAACTTCGATAAGCTCCTTAAGCAAAGAGCCTTTTGAGACCAAATCCTCGTCGCTTCTCCACACTATTCCTATATTTTTTCCCTCTTTTAGGGGATTTTCCTTCTTAAACTCTTCAAGATCCTCCTCTTTCACTTTCAAATATCCTTCTTTAAAAGGAACGTTCAACTTATTAACCTTCAACAAATAAGCGGCATCCATCAGCGGGAAATGCCCCTCAAAAGTCATCTCCTTTTCCGGATCCAAAGTAAAAGAGAAAGTTATATCCGGATAATTGTAGGAGAGAAGTTTCTCCAACGGATCTTGAACTCTCAAAACGACGCTCTTAGCCTTCTTAGCTATCTGCGGCATAAATCTTATAAAGTCTATGGTCCTCTCCACTCCCTGCTCGTCATACACCAAAATATCTCTGTTTTCTATATCCTTAATATCGTTTATCGGAAGATGAGGAACCAAAAGAGTCGTTACCCTATTTGGCAACATGGCGTGATATCTGAGCCTGTAATAATCGAATCCTTTTTCGTAATCTCCCTTTTTCAAAAAAATCAAAGAGGCGTTATAGTAGCTTTTTACATCCTCGGGATTTAACTCCAAAGCCTTTTTATAAAAGTTCAAAGCGTTTTCGTACTCCTCAAGCTCCTGATGGCAAACTCCGAGATTGAAATAGGCTTTGTCGTTGCGGGGATCGAGTCTGACCGCTCTCGCAAAATATCCTATCGCCCTTTTAAAATTCCCCTCTTGATAATGCAAACTTCCAAGAGACATCAACGCCCCGACGAGATTTTGATTAAGAGAAAGAGCTTTTTGAAAATTCTCCTTGGCCTCTTCAAAATTCTTTTTTATAAGCTCGGCCTGACCTATCGCGTAATACAGCCTCGCATCCTCTCCGCTTTTTTCAAGCTCTTCTTTGGCAAGTTTTTCGGCTTCTTCTATCTTTCCGCCGTTAAAAAGAGTCTCTATGTTTTTTATGCTCTCTTCGCTAACCATCTGTTTCTCCTAAAAAAGTTAAAAAGCCAATTTTATCATAATTTTTATTTTTAACCGATATATCAGCTAAAATAAAGCGTTTTTTTGCAATTATTCAACTTAAAATAATTGCATAATCCTAAAATAAAGGCGATGTATGGAAGGTTTTAACATCCCTTTGGAATTCGGCGGAGCGTTCCTTATCGGAATGGCGATAGGCTATTTTTTTAAAAAAGCCATTAAAATAGCTCTCTTTTTTGCGGGAATGATTCTTTTGCTTCTTATCTCTCTCGAACATTCGGGAATCATCACGATAAATCAAAACGCGCTCGAAAACATGGCAAACAGCGGTGCGGAGACCATAAAATCCTCTTACGACTTTTTAAAAAGCTGGATACTGAACCTAAAAACGGCCGCGGCCGGAGTCGGATTTATGGCGGGGCTTAAGATAGGTTAGATTTTTAAAAGGAGTTTTTTTCAAGATATTTTATAACTTCATAGAGATCGTCGTCAATTTTTTCATAAAAATCAAACTCTTTAAACTCCTCGAGAAGCTCCTTCTCCTTTTTGTTTCTCAAATAGACCTTTTTGCCGGTATGAAACTTAGCCAAAAACCAAAAAGCCAAAAATTCGGCTCTATAACCGTTTAAAACCTTTTCGCTAAAATCCTCGAAATCGTCAAATCCGCTATTTTCGAATTCGTCGAATATCACTTCCAAAAACTCGCTCAAACCCCTCAAAGGTATCGCCCAATATATCAGTCTCGCCGGAATTTTGCCTTTGGTATAAACTCCTCCCAAATAGACTCTTACGCCCCTCTCGAGTTTTCCGAAAACCGTAGTTCTAATCCCAACAAAGCCGATATCGGCCGAAATATGCCGTCCGCATCCTTTTAGGCATCCGCTATATCCGATCTTTATTTTTAAAGACTCTATTCTATCTATCGGAAGATTCAAGGCCTCCTTTTTCGTATCGAAAAGAGAATATATGCAATATCTGCTCCCCGCGCAAGAGAGAACGTTTGCGTTTTTCGAAAGAGAAGAGAAGGGAAAACTTCTCTCTTTAAGTCCCAAAACGTATAGATTCTGATCCGCGCCGATTCTAATCTCGTATCCCCTCTCCTTCGAAAGATCACAAATCCTTCTTAAAGTACGCAAATCGATCTCGCCGAAAAAAGTTTCGTATCTGTACGCGAAACGGCCGTCTTTCAATAAAAACCACCCCTCTTTCGACTCATATTTTCCTATCGAAAGCTCTCCCCCTTTTTCAAACTCTCCCTCGTAAAACTCTCTCATCATATCCTTAAAACCGTCCACGCCCACGCTTTCCAAAAGATGATAGAGTCTCGCTCTGTTTCTATTCTCCCTCAAACCGTATTTCAGATAAGCTTTTATAACGGCTTTAAAAACTTCTACCGCTTCCTCCCTTTTTACGAAAATGTCGAAATCTTTAGCAAACGCGAAATTCTTCCCGCCCAGATAGAGATTAAAACCGTAAACTCCGTCTTTTTTAGCAAGGGCGAAATAACAGTCGTTTCCGAAAAAAGAAAAGAGGCTCTTTGAAACGGCGCTAACGGCGGTATTGAATTTTCTCGGAATCAATCCCACGAAAGAGGGATTTTTCAAAAAAAGAGACTGCATTTTAAGAATTATCGGATACGCTTCGAAAACGGAATGAACTCCCGCGCCGTCCAAAGGATCCGTAACGATGTTTCTGAAATTATCGGTCAGAGTCTGCCAAGTCGTTATAAAAGCTCTCTCAAGCTCCCTAAAAATCTCCAAAACGGAACGAAAATCCAAAGAGTGCAACTCTATCTGAGCTCTCGCCGTCAAAATAACTTTAGCGCCAAACCTTTCGGCAAGTTCCGTTATCTTATCAAGCTCCTCCGTTTTAATCCTGCCTCCTGGGACGCGAATCCTTAGCATAAAAAGCTCCGGATTCAGTTTCGTATTGTAAATGCCGAAATTTTTAAGATAAAATCTATCGGCTTCGGTTATCTTAGAAGGATCGATCTTATCAAGCTTCTCATAAAAAAGATAAGGTTTTAACTCTAACTTCAACCTCTCTATTTTATTCAGCTTCATAAAACACCTCTTAATTTATCAAAAATATTTTAGCAAGCCCCAAAAACGCAAAAAATCCCACGACATCCGTTACGGTCGTTAATAAAACCGTACTTCCGACCGCAGGATCTATATTCAATTTTTTCAGTATCAAAGGTATCAACGCTCCGAAAAGTCCGGCGGCAAGGAGATTGATAACCATGGCCAAAGCTATAACCCAACCAAGCTTTATATCGTTAAACCAAATAAGCGCGATAAGTCCCATCACCAACGCAAATAGAAATCCGTTTATCAACGCTATAACGACTTCTTTTTTCAACGCCTCTTTAGCGTTTTGAAAGTCTATCTCCCCGAGCGCAAGCTGACGAACGACTACGGTTAAGGTTTGAGTTCCGGCATTGCCTCCCATGGAAGCGACTATCGGCATCAAAACCGCCAAAGCCACATACTTTTGAATCGTGCTCTCGAAAAGCCCTATAACCAAAGAGGCTAAAATGGCCGTACCTAAATTGATAAAAAGCCAAATCGCCCTGTTTTTTCCCACCGCCAAAATACTATCTTCGCTCTCTCCCTCTTCGCTAACTCCGGCTAAGTTATAAATCTGCTCGGTAGCGCTCTCTTCTATAAGATCGTAAATATCGTCGGAAGTTATACGACCTATCAGCCTTCCGTCCTTATCCAAAACGGGAAGCGCGGATAGATCGTACTCTTCGAACATATGTTTCACTTCGTCGATCTTAGTCGTATCTTTGGCGTAATGAAAAGAGGGCTGTTTTTTAAGCTCCTCCTCCAAAACCTCTTTAAAAGTTTTGGAAAAATCGAAAGTGATAAGATCTTCCAAAGATACGGTAAAAAGAAGTCTGTCAAACTCGTCAACTATATAAACTTGGTGAATGTTTTCAAGCTCCCCTTTTTTCTTAAGCTCCCTCAATCTGTTTATGGCATCTTCTATCTTTTCGTTCAGTTTGGCTTTAAAAAGCTCCGTTTGCATATAAGCGCCGGCCTCGTCGTCGGCATATGAGCTTAACTTTTTTATCTCCTCCTGCTCTTTTTCGTCCAAAGAAGAGATAACCTCTTCGGCTTTTTCCTCGTCTATCTCCTCTATATCTTGAATCAGGTCGGTAGCGTCGTCGCTTTCAAGCTGTTTAACGGCGTTTGAAAGTCTATCGGAAGGGATTTCTTCGATAATCTCTTTAAGATAGTTTTCCGGAAGTTCCAAAACGACTTCGCCCAAAACATCGTCGGGAAGTTTTCTTAGATAATATAAAAACTTCTCTTCGTCCTGACTTTTAATGTTTTTTAAAATTTTGGCTATATCGTGAGGATGTATCTCTATGTCGGACTTATCGTCTATAAACTTCTCAAGCAGCTCTATTTCGTATTCCAATTTCCTATCTTTTTTGCTCATAAAAACCTCCCTTCTTCAAGATATCTTTTTTTTACGAAAGAAGGGCGTAGTATAACAAAATTATCCCCTTATTTGAACGAAAAATCGAAAAAAAGAAAGAGAGAGGAGAAATTTAAGAAAATTTCCGACTTATTTTTCGTAATTTAAAGCAAGAAGAGTGTCGCTTATAGCTTTATCTATCTCTTTTTTATAAGTTTTGACCAATTTTAAAAACTTTCTTCTCTCTTTTCCGGACAGCCTCTTGGCCAAAACTATCTTTTTAGCCGGATTTATGGCGCGGTTGTTTTTATAAAGTCCGAAATGAAGATGATTTCCGGTGCTAAGGCCGGTAGAGCCGACATATCCTATAATCTCTCCCTTTCTAACTCTTTTTCTTACTTTAAGTCCTCTCTTAAATCCGGAAAGATGAGCATAAAGAGTCTTATATCCTCCTTTATGGGCTATCTCTATAACGTTGCCGTATCCGCCTTTTCTTCCCTTAAAAATAACCCTTCCGTCATACGCCGCCTTTACGGGAGTGCCTCTCGGAGCCGCATAATCTATCCCGAGATGCGCTCTGTATCTATGCAAAATAGGATGCCATCTTTTTCTCGTAAATCTCGAAGAGATTCTCGTGTATCTGCAAGGGGTGATAAAGGAGTCGGTAACTAAAGATCTTCCTTTTTCGTCGTAATATTTTCCGTCGTCGGCCAAAAAGATATAATGCTCTCTCTTATTCTCCTCCACCATTGCGGCGTGAATGACAGGTTCGGAAAATCTCTTCCCCAATCTGTATTTTTGATCGTATATAATAACTATTTTATCGCCTTTTTTTATGGATCTCCTAAAATTTATACTTCCCTTAAAAGCCTCCAAAAACTCCTTAGCCAAAGCGTTGCTTCCGGTTTTATCGACTATATCCTGATAGGGAGATCTTTTAACCTCCAATTTTACTATTTCCCTTTTTTTATCGTATATGATCGGAATCATCCTCAAAGCGTACTTGCCGCCTTTATCTTTATAAATATGAATCTGCAGCTCGTCCGTAACCGGAATCAAAACCTGCTCTATCCCTCCGGTATATTCGTCTCTTAAAATATCGATTACCGTTCCCGCTATTATCTCGGAAACGAGCTCCTTATCCTCCTTGTCGAGAGAGTAATAAAGAGAAGAAGGAATATCGTTTTTTTGCAAGAAACTAAGAAGAGTTTCGCCCTTTTGCCACTTCCTCTCCTCCAAAAAAGAGGCGTTCAAAGAAACAATTAAAATTATTAACAAAATTAGCTTTTTCATTTCAATTATTTTCCTTAACCTTAAATTTCCCATTTAAAGTCTATAAAAACATTTTATTAAAAGCTTACTTATAAGGTTTATAATTTTCGTCTATAACTTATTTTTTTCAGGGTAACCGTTTAAACTTCCATTTTAAAAAGCGTTATAGGACTTAAAAAATTGTAAATTTTTATAGAAAGAATAAAATTTTACTCGGAAAAATTTTGTTAAAGGAATATTAATTTTTTATATGATAAAATTCCCTCGAAATTATAAAAATAAGGAGGTTTCAACCTATGAAAAGCGTAATTAAAAGTTTGGCCGTTATCACTTTAGGCCTCTGCGTAAGCGCTTCGGCAAGCGACGCTCTCGTTCAAAAAGCGCAAAAAGCGCAATTAAAGCCGATCCCGAAAGATAAAGAGGCCTTACAAAAACTTATAGACAATCCCGAAAATCCTCTAACGAAAGAGAAAATAGAACTCGGTAAAAAACTCTACTTCGATCCCAGACTCTCAAAAAGCGCTCTTATAAGCTGTAACACATGCCATAATCTGGCGATAGGAGGAGACGACAACATCCCCGTGGCGACAGGACATAAATGGACTCCCAACCCTCATCATCTAAATTCTCCGACGGTTTATAACGCCGTTTTCAACCAAAAACAGTTTTGGGACGGAAGAAGCCCGGATCTTGAAGATCAGGCGACCGGTCCGATTCAAGCTCCGCCCGAGATGAATATGGATAAAGATACGGCGGTAAAAGTGGTTAAATCCATCCCGGAATACGTCGAAGCGTTTAAAAAAGCATATCCTAAAGAGGAAATCACGATAAAGACTATAGGAAAAGCGATAGGAGCTTTCGAGAGAACTTTGGTAACTCCTTCAAGATACGACGACTATCTAAACGGAGACGAGAACGCTTTAACGAAAGAGGAGAAAGAGGGACTCGAGACTTTTATCAAAGTCGGCTGCGCCGGATGCCACAACGGAGTGGGACTTGGAGGAAGCATGCAGCCTTTCCCGGTGGCGAAACCTTATAAATACGCAAAAGTCGGAGATTTCAAAGGCGATAAAAACGGCATGGTAAAAACTCCGACCCTAAGAAACGTAGCGGAAACGGCTCCCTATTTTCACAACGGAGCGGTTTGGAGTCTCGAAGAGGCGGTTAAAATCATGGGAGAGACCCAGCTTGGAAAAGAGCTAAGCGACAAAGAGGTAAAAAGCATCGTAACTTTCCTAAACGCTTTAACGGGAGAGAAACCGAAAATCACTTACCCGATTTTACCGAACTCCACGAAAGAGACTCCTAAACCGAGTCTTGACTAATCAAAAAGACTTCGAAGAAAGCTCTTCGAAGTCTTTTTAGATCAATCTAAAAAGTCGGATAAAAGAGATGAAAATAAAAACGACCCCCTCCGTAATTATAAGAATATCGATCTGGTTTATAATGATTTTTGGAGGATTGGCGCTATCTATCCATAACGATTTAAAAAACTCCGAATCTCTATTTTTCAGTATTCCTTTTCATCTGTTAACCCTTCCGATCGGAATCTATCTTATGAAACTCGCTTTTCACGCGGCGGCCGTGGGAGGAAGGGAGCTTAAAAGAAAAGGAAGAGAAGGAGAGATACCGAGACTCGAAACGAACAGACTCGTAACGAGCGGAATATATTCGTGCACGAGACATCCGATGCTTTTCGGACTAAGCCTCGTTCCAATAGCTTTTGCCTTGATAGTGGGTTCCCCCACCTTCATAACCGTCATAGCTCCTTTAGAGACGATCTTTATAATCTTTATGGTTTTAACTTTGGAGGAAGCCGAATGCAAAAAAAAATTCTCGAAAGCCTATTTGGAATATAAGAAAAAAACTCCGATATTTCCGAAAACTAAAGAGTGTTTTAAAAAACTCTTTTTTAAATAGTCATCTTTTTAGAAATTTTTTAAGTTCGTTAAGAGTCAAAGCGTTTATCACGTCCTCTTTTTCAAGCCATCCTCTTCTTGCCTGATTTATTCCGTACTCCATAAACGAAAGACAATCTCTCGTGTGAGAATCAGTGGAGATCGAAAACTTTATCCCCGCCTCTTTTGCGGCTTTTGCGTAAATATCGTTCAAATCGAGTCTTTGGGGCTGAGCGTTTATCTCCAAAACCTTTCCCTCTTCCCTGCATACTTTAAAAATCTCGTCCATATCCATCTCGAAAGCCTCTCTTGCGCCTATCAGCCTTCCGGTAGGATGAGCCAAAACGTGCAAATAGGGATTTTTCAAAGCCTTTACGACCCTTTCGGTCTGCTCTTTTTTCGAAAGATTGAATTTATAATGAACCGCTCCGAGCACTATATCGAGAGAGCTTAAGATTTCGTCTTTTAGATCCAAACTCCCGTCTTCCAAAATATCGCACTCTATCCCTTTTAAAATCGTTATATCCAACTCCTCGTTGAGTCTGTCTATCTCCTCCCACTGAATCTTTATCCTCTCTTCGTCAAGCCCCTTTGCGACCGTCAAACGTTTGGAGTGATCAGTTACGGCGATATACTCGTATCCGAGTTCGGAAGCTGCTAAAGCCATCTCTTTTATGGAGGCTTTTCCGTCGGTATAAACGGAGTGAATATGCAAATCTCCCTTTATATCCTCTCTTTTTATCAAATCGGGAAGTCCGTTTTGCAAACAGGCTTCTATCTCTCCCCTATCCTCCCTAAGTTCCGGCTCGATAAAACAAAGTCCCATCTTTTCGTAAACGCCCTCCTCATCCTCTCCGGCTATCTTTTCGTTTTTCTCGTTAAAAACTCCGTATTCGTTTATCTTCCAGCCTCTTTCTTGAGCCATCTTTCTTATTTTGATGTTGTGAGCCTTCGAACCGGTAAAATAGTGAAGCGCCGAACCGTAACTCTCTCTTGAGACGCTTCTTAAATCCACTTGAAGATCGTTTTGCAAAATTACCGTCGATCTCGTCTCCCCTTTGGAAACAACGGTTTTCACTTTATCGTATTTGACGAAATATTCGCTAACCTCCTCCCAATTTTCCGCCACGACCAATATATCCAGATCCCCTACCGTCTCTTTTCTTCTTCTATAACTTCCGGCGACCTCGACCTTTATCACCCCTTTAAACTCGAAAAGGTATCTTTTTATATCCTCGGCATACGGTTTTGCCGTATCGAAACGAAATCTCCTCCCGCTCTTTTTCGCAAGCTTCACACCCTCCAAAATCTTGCTTACGAGTTTCGGACCGAATCCCTTTATCTTGTAAATCTCTCCGCTCTCGGCAAGCTTTGAAAGATCTTCAAGAGAAGTAACGTTAAACTTTTCATACAAAACCCTTATCCTTTTAGGACCCAAACCCTCTATCGACAAAAGCTCCTTAAGCCCTTGAGGGATCTCCTTTTTCAGCTCTTCCAACTTCGAAAATTTGCCGCTAAAAACTATCTCTTCGATAGCCTCGCTCAAATCGTGCCCTATCCCGGGAAGTTCGGTCAAATCGTAACCTTCCTTTACCAAACTCTCAAGACTCTTTCCCATATTTTCGACGACTCTCGCGGCGTTTCTGTAGGCTCTCACCTTAAAGGGATTTTCGCCCTTTATCTCCAAAAGATCCGCCATCTCCTTAAAAACGGCGGCTATTTCGCCATTTAACATAGACATACGATCTCCTAAAATTATCGCTAACGCTATTTTACATCAAAATAGACTCTAAAAGGATTATTTGGATATAATTTTAGTAAAAAA
>CAZPVZ010000241.1:0-5784 GCA_964590185.1 uncultured Campylobacterales bacterium | reverse complement strand
GCAAGAGGAGTATTACGCCATACCTTTGGCTTCCGTTTTGGAGACGGTTAGAATCTCTTTGGAAGATATCTATATGATAGAGGGCAAAAACGTTTTGAGACTCAGAGACGAAATACTTTCCTTGGTAAGACTCTCCGACATCTTCGGAGTGGAGCAGGTATATGAAGCGAGCGAACACGCCTATGTCGTCGTCATAGGACTTGCGGAGACGAAACTTGGAATAATAGTCGATTATCTCGTGGGACAAGAGGAGATAGTCATAAAATCCATGGGAGACTATCTGCAAGGAATCGAAGGAATAGCCGGAGCTACGATAAGAGGAGACGGAAAAGTTACGCTGATAGTCGATATAGCAGCTTTAATGGATATGGCCAAAAACGTAAAAACGAATATCATCACCGACGCAAAAACCGTACAGAAGAAGAAAACTTCCCCTTCCGATTATTACATTTTAATAGTCGACGACAGCAAAACCGACAGATCCATTATGAAAAAGACCCTCGCTCCTTTGGGAATAAACATCATAGAGGCCACAAACGGAATAGAGGCTTTAAACATCGTAAAATCCAACAAATACGATCTTGACGCCATTTTGATAGATATAGAGATGCCTCGAATGGACGGATATACTTTAGCTTCGGAAATCAAAAAATATTCAAGATATAAAAACATTCCTTTGATAGCGGTAACTTCAAGAACCTCCAAATCGGACAGATTAAGAGGCATAGAGGTCGGAATGACGGAATACATAACAAAACCCTATTCTCCGGAATATCTTTTAAATACCGTTAGCAGAAACATAAAATTACCCGTAGGAGAGACGATATCATGAACCCTTTGAATAAAGTTTTGAAAAATCAGCAGGCAAGTTTGAATAACGACTCCAAAGAGGACGAGTTCGAAAGCGAAAACATAGTTCAATTGGTCGGCTTCATAGTCGGAGAGGAGGAGTTTGCCATACCGATTTTAAACATTCAAGAGATTATAAAACCGATAGAATACACCAGAGTTCCGAGCGTTCCCCACTACGTAATGGGAGTGTTCAACCTAAGAGGAAACGTCATACCTCTTATAGACTTAAGAAGAAAATTCAACCTAAATCCGACTCCTCAAACGCCGGATACGAGATATATAGTCATGAAACACGAAGACAACGTAGTCGGATTTATCATAGACAAATTAACGGAAGCCATCAGAATAAACGAAGAAAATATCGCTCCTCCTCCCGAGAACCTTCAAAAAGAGAAAGGAATGGTTCAAGGAATAGGCAAAAGAGAGGACAACATCATCACGATACTAAAAGTTGACGCCCTTTTAAAAAGAGATTTCTAACGCAAATAGGCGTATCGGAAGATGAGTTTTATCTTATCTCCCGCCGCCTCCTTTATCTCTTTAGCGATTCTCTCCATCTCTTTCTCCTTGACGGGAGAGGAGGAGAGGATCAAAATCTCGGCGAAAATACCCTCTTTTTTATGAAAAACTCCCAAAAGCTCTATCTTTACCTTTTTGCCTTCCAAATCCAAAACGGTTATTTTGGAGATTTTTTGATATATCTTCTCCTCCTCCACGATGCTTTTAGTGGAGAAATAGAGCGGAAAAGCCACGATTAAAACCATCAAAATCTTAACGAAAAACGCGGTCGAGGCGTATTTGACGGAAGCGTATCCGAGCAGATAAAAGGTAACTCCCGCCGCAAAGACTATGCCGACCATATTCGTTAAAAAGAGCAAAAAGGCGTTTGAAAACATCTCCAAAGAGCCCCAGCCCAGCCCTATGCCGGAGACGCAAAGAGGAGGAACCAGCGCGACCGCTATCGCCACTCCCGCAAGACTTTCTCCCACTTTCGAGTTGCTGTAACCGTAAGCGGCGGCTATTCCGGATATAACGGCGACCGCAAGATCCAAAAGAGTCGGATGAGTTCTCAAAGCCATCTGATCGTTGATATGGTGAAAAGGCATCAAAAAGGCAAAAACCGCCGACGCGAAAACCGCAAAAAATACCGAAAGAAGAATCGTTTTGAAACTCCTTTTTAAAAGATCTCCGTCAAATCTAACGGCTCCCATCGAAAAGGAGACGATAGGACCCATCAAAGGAGCCAAAATCATAGCACCTATGATTGTGGGAGAGGAGTTTTGAAAAAGACCCGTCGTCGCCATCAAAACGCTAAGTATCAGTAAAACGGCGTAAGAGACGCCGCCTTTTGAAGCCTCTTTGAGTTTTGTAAAAAGTTCGGCGAAAAGATTTTCGGGAGCGATTTTTACGAAAGGAAGCCTTCTTTTTTGGTAAAACTCCATCATCTCGTCGTCGAAAAAGACGTTTTGAATCCTCAAACTCTCCTTTCTCTCCTTCGATTTGACGCACCCTTTCCAGCCGGTTATTATCTTTGCGGAAATCTCTTTGTTTTCCAAAACGATCTCTTTGGCTTTTTCGTGTCTTCCCTCGAAAGAGACGGAAAACTCTTTGCCGTTTAGAGAAGATATTTTCAAATAGTCGCTTTTTATCGTTCCTATTCCGTCGGGAAGAGTTTTGGAAGAGCTCTTTTTGCGAGCGAAAAAGTATCTGAGCCAAAAAGCCTCCGTAACGCTTTTTGGAGAGTAGATAACGCAAGAGATTCTATCGCACATATTTTCGCTCTCTTTAAAAAAATAAGCCCTCTTTCTCTGCATATAGGCTTCGCTTGAGATTTCGACCAAAAAAGAGGCGGTTTTCAAACTCCTCTCCCTCGTTTCCACGAGAAGAGGAATAAGAGAGGTTTCCAAAACTTCGAAAGGATTCTTATCCTCTATCCATCTCTCGTCTCCGATATTTACGCAATCGAAAACCGCGTTTTCGTTGCATACCAAGATATTCGAATCTATCAATCCCTCCCTCAAGCGTATAAGCTCGAGGGCTTCTTCCGTTTTTGAGGGAATATTGAAGTTTTTTACCGTAAGGGGATTTTTCTCGTAAGGCAAAATTCCGACGAAAACCGGCTTTTTTAAAGAGAGCAGGAACTCTTTGAAACTAAAATCGTCAATCATCAAAATCGCGAGCGACTCCTCCTCCAACTCTCCTTCGAAAGGAAAAGGAGACGCTTTTAAATCCTCAAAACTTTCGGAAAGTTTTTCCGAAAGCTTCTCTATCTTATCCGCATTTTCCTCTTTGTCGTATAGAAAGTAGGTTTTCAATTTTTAAAGTCCCCGCAAAAGTTTATCCGCCAAAGAGAAGTTGTTGGCGGTCATCAGATGCATTTTGGGATGAAACGAAAAAATCTCCCTGAAAGTTTTCAAACTAAGCGCAAAACCTATCCTCTCCTGCTCCTCCTCGGAGATTTTCTTGGCTCTGTATAGAGTGTCCACCCATTTGGGAGGGACGTAAACTCCCGGAACGTGAGAGGTTAAAAATTGAGCCGTTCTCAGTTTCGTAACGGGAAAAAAGCCGAGTATCAGCTGAGGATCGTTGTGTTTGATTTTCGCCTCCTCTTTTGCTCTCTCAAAAAGCTCAACGAGAAGTTTCGCGTTTTCTATGTCGTAAACGGGCTGGGTGATTATCCCGACCGCTCCGTGTTCTATCTTTTGAATCATCTTTTTTAAAATATTTTTGGGATTTTTAGCGTAGGCGTTGGAGACCGCAAAAGGGTAGATCTTTTTCGGTTTCTCCAAAAGAGGTTTTCCGGCATAATCTATCCCCGCGTTGAAACATTTCACTATATCGAGCAAAAGGTTGCTGTTTCCCTCGAAAACGCCCTTAGTTTTCGGCTGATCGCTTCCGCTTGCGGGATCTCCGGTCAAAGCCAAAACGGCTCTTACGCCTATGTCGTTCGCTCCCAAGAGATCCGATTGCAAAGCGAGTTTGTTCCGATCTCTCATCGAAACGGTCGCCAAAGCCGGTTTTTTAAATCTCTCTTGAAGTTTGAACGAAGCTATCAAAGCGCTGTATTTGAGTTTCGCCAAAGGATTGTCGGTAGCGCTGAATCCGTCCACTCTCTTATGAAGATCGTATTTTTCTATCTCCGTTAAAACGGAGCTAAATTCCGGAGAGTGTTTCGGAGTCGTCTCGAGAGTTAAAAACCTCTCTTTACTTACGAGCTTTTCTATAAATTTTTCGAACATGCCAGTTTATCCGTTTGTTAAAAGTTTTTTTGTATTATATCCAAATTTAATTTTCGGAAAAAACGAATAAAAAGAGAGGATTTTTTATGAAACTTTGCGTATTCGATTTCGACTCCACCCTTATGGACGGGGAGACGATAGACTTTTTAGCCAAAGCCGTAGGACTCGGGGACAAGGTGGCGAAGATAACGGAAATGGCTATGAGGGGAGAGCTTGACTTTTTCGAAAGCTTAACGACAAGAGTCGCTTTGCTGGAGGGACTCGAAGTTGAGAAGGTAAACGAAATATGCCGCTCTCTTCCATATATGCCGGGAGCTAAGGAGAGCATAAAGGAGCTTAAAAAGAGAGGATACAAAGTCGCGGTTTTTAGCGGAGGCTTCAGAAACGCCACGGGGTATGCGAAGGAGCAACTCGGATTCGATGCGGATTTTTCAAATATCCTGCACTCGAAAGAGGGACGCCTAACCGGACTTGTGGGAGGGGATATGATGTTTGATTTCAGCAAAGGAGATATGTTAAAGAGACTTCAAACCCTTTTGGGAGTGAGTAAAGAGGATACCGTCGTAGTCGGAGACGGAGCCAACGACAGATCCATGTTCAAATACGCAAAAACGAAAATCGCCTTTTGCGCGAAGGAGATTTTGAAAAAAGAGGCGAACGTTATTATAGACGAAAAAGATTTGACAAAAATTTTAAAGGAAGTTTGAGATGTTTTTAAAAGAAGCAGGTTTTTCGATATGGTGCGATTTTATAGAGAGAGAGTTCTTGCAAAAAGGTTTTAAAGAGCTGATACGAAAAGGTATCGTAAACGGAGCTACGAGCAATCCGGCTATCTTCAAAGAGGCTTTTTTAAACTCAAAAGCCTACGCAAAACAGAAAGAGAGCCTAAAAGGAAAGGATAAAAAAGAGATATACGAAGCTTTGGCTATAAAGGATATAAAAGAGGCTGCCGATATTTTAATGCCGTTGTACGAAAAAGAGGACGACGGGTTCGTAAGCATAGAGGTCGATCCCTTTTTGTGCGACGACGCAGAAGGCACGATAAAAGAGGGCGAGAGACTCTTTAACGAGATAGGCAGAGAGAACGTAATGATAAAAATACCGGCTACGGAAGCCGGATACGAAGCTATGAGAGAGCTTACGAAAAGAGGCGTGAACGTAAACGCCACTTTGGTTTTTTCCAAAGAGCAGGGAGTAAACTCCCTAAAAGCCTTGAAAGAGGGGATAGAAAACTCTCGCAAAAAAACGAAAGCCGTAATAAGCGTATTCGTAAGCAGATTCGACAGAAAATTGGATCCCTTGCTTGCTAAAAAGGGGTTGCAAACGGGAGTTTTCGGCATTTACAACGCAACGGAGATATATTACGAAGTCGAAGAAGAGAGTTTTAAAGATATAAAAACCCTTTTTGCGAGCACGGGAGTTAAAGGAGGGGAGAGATACCCCAAAGATTACTATATAAAAGAGCTTTTGTATGAAAATTGCGTAAATACGGCGCCTTTAAATACGATAGAAGCGTTTTTGAAAAACGAAACCTTCGAAGTCAAAACTCCTCCTTCAAAAGAGGAGATCGAAAACTTCTTTAAAAAATTAGAAAAAGAGGGGATAGAGAGAGAAAAAGTCGCTAAAGAGCTTACGGATGAGGGAATAGAAGCTTTCAAAAAAGCCTTTAGCGATATTTTAGCTTCCCTATAAA
>CAZPVZ010000240.1:0-3384 GCA_964590185.1 uncultured Campylobacterales bacterium | reverse complement strand
TCCACTTCCTCTCTATTGTTTTTAAAACGCTTCCAAAAAGGAAAAGTTCTGCATTGACTCGGTCTGACGGGATAAATTTCGCATCTTTTCGTTTTTTCGTCGAAAAAGACGCATCTATACTCCCCGCCGATCTTAATCTCTTTCAACGAATAGCCATTATAATATTTTTTTACATAATTCTTTTTAAAATCTTCGGGAGAGAGGTTTAAAAAGGAGGAAATGTCTCCGATATCGGAGCTTCTTAGCCAAACATACCCGCTCTCTCCGCGACAGCAGTTGCCTTCGCAGGAAAAACAAGCGCTTTGATCGAAAGCGAAATCAAACCCCTCTTTTTTTATAAGATTCAACTATTTCTCGCTTTGCCCTCTATAATGAATCTAAGAGCGTTTAGTTTGATAAAACCGGCGGCATCTTTTTGATCATACACGCTATCCTCTTCGAAAGTGGAGTATTCGGGATTGAAAAGAGAGTTGGGAGACTTTCTGCCTACTACGAAAACGTTTCCTTTATAAAGTTTCAATCTAACGACTCCGTTTACGTTCTCCTGCGTTTTATCGATGGCGGCTTGGAGCATCTCTCTTTCGGGAGCGAACCAAAAACCGTTATAAATAAGTTTCGCGTATCTTGGCATAATCTCGTCTTTTAGATGAGCCTCCTCCCTATCCAAAGTAATGCTCTCTATCGCTCTGTGAGCTTTAAGCATAATGGTTCCTCCCGGAGTCTCGTAACAGCCTCTGCTTTTCATACCGACGAATCTGTTCTCCACTATGTCTATTCTGCCTATTGCGTGTTTCTTGCCGTATTCGTTCAAAGTCTCGAGTATCTTAGCCGGAGTCATCCTCTCTCCGTTTACGGCGACGGGGTCTCCTTTTTCGTACTCTATCTCTATGTATTCGGGAGTATTCGGAGCCTCTTCCACGGAGTTGGTCCATCTCCACATATCCTCTTCCGGCTCGCTCCAAGGATCTTCCAATATCCCTCCCTCATAAGAGATGTGAAGGAGATTTGCATCCATCGAATAGGGAGACTTTTTGCCGTATCCCTCTATCTCTATTCCGTGCTCTTTGGCAAACTTCAAAAGTTTTTCCCTCGAATTCAAATCCCACTCTCTCCAAGGAGCTATGATCGTAAGATCGGGATTTAAAGCGAGATAGCCGATTTCGAATCTAACTTGATCGTTTCCTTTGCCGGTAGCTCCGTGAGCGACTCCGTCGGCTCCGACTTTGTTTGCGATCTCCACCTGCTTTTTGGCTATAAGAGGTCTCGCTATCGAAGTGCCTAAAAGATACTCTCCCTCATAAACGGCGTTGGCTCTAAACATGGGAAATACGAAATCTCTAACGAACTCCTCTCTCAAATCCTCTATAAAAATATTTTCGGGTTTTATGCCCAACTTCAAAGCCTTCTCTCTTGCCGGCTCCACCTCTTCGCCCTGCCCTATGTCGGCGGTGAAAGTTACCACTTCGCAATTATATTCATCCTGCAACCACTTTAAAATAACGCTCGTGTCAAGTCCGCCGGAATATGCCAAAACGACTTTTTTAACACTCTTTTTTCCCATAATAGCGACCTTTTGTTGAATTTCGTGAAATTTTATCAAATTTTATATCCATTTTGTATAAAATATGAACCGTTTCATAGAGCTTGCGAATAATCCTTATAAAGGTTTTTTATAAAAATGAGAATAGATAAATTTCTAAACACGGTAAATATCGTAAAAAGAAGAGCCGTTTCGGAAGATATGTGCAAAAACGGAGTCGTTTTCGTAAACGGTATCGTCGCCAAACCTGCAAAAGACGTGAAAGAGGGCGATATTATAGAGATAAAATATCTCGATAAAACGGTGAGATACGAAGTTTTGAAAATTCCGGAAACGAAAACGATACCGAAAAGCAAAAAAAGCGAATACGTAAAGGAGCTATAGTGGATTACAAAGAGGCTTTGGAGGTTTTTAAAAGACTTTTCGAAAACGAAATGGACGAAAAAGAGGCTAAAGAGCTTTTGATATCTCTTTACGAAAAGGGAGAGAGCGCCGAAGAGATAGCCGCGGCGGCCAAAGTGATGAGAGAGCACTCCGTAAAACTGAATATAAAAGAGGAGCTTAAAGATAAACTGATAGACGTGGTCGGAACCGGCGGAGACAAAAGCGGAAGTTTCAACATCTCAAGCACGGTAGCGATACTGCTTGCGTCTTTGGGATGCTACGTGGCAAAGCACGGAAACAGAGCGATAACGAGTAACGCCGGAAGCGCGGATATGCTTGAAGCTTTGGGAGTGAATCTAAACCTCTCCATTCAAAAGCAGGAAAAGATGCTCGAAGAGACGGGGTTTGTCTTTATGTTTGCGATAAACCACCATCCCGCTATGAAACACATTATGCCGATTAGAAGATCCCTTCCGCACAGAACGATTTTTAACATACTCGGACCTTTAACCAATCCGGCGGGAGTTAAAAAGTATCTTTTGGGAGTGTTCGACAAAAATTACATAGAGAAAATAACGAAAGCGCTGATACTCCTCGATACCGAAGATTCCATGATAGTAAGCTCCCACGACGGACTTGACGAAATAAGCATAAGCGATATTACTTATTACAATCTTATAAAAAACGGAAAGATTAAAGAGGGAGAGATAAATCCGACCGATTACGGATTCGGACTCTATCCCTTCGAAGCGATAAAAGGAGGAGACGCCAAAGAGAACGCAAAAATAACGAAAGAGATCTTAAGCGGAGAGAGAAAGGGAGCCATGAGGGATATCGTCCTTCTAAACTCCGCCGCGGCTTTGATGGTGGAAGGCTTCGCAAGAGATATTAAAGAGGGAATAGAGATGGCAAGCGAGGCGATAGATTCCAAAAAAGCTTTGAAAAAATTAGAGCAAATAGTAAAAGTATCGAATCAGCTATGACAAAAGAGTTCGTTTTAGGGATAGACGAAATAGGAAAGTTAATCTCTTTCTTAAAAAAGAAGGCTCCAAAGGGAGGAATATTTCTCCTAAAAGGGGATCTTGCAAGCGGGAAAACGACGCTCGTTAAGGAGTTTTGCAAAGAAGCGGGAATAAAAGAGAGCGTTTCCTCCCCCACTTTTTCCGTATTAAACATATACGAAGATAGAGTTTACCACTACGACATATACAACAAAGGTCTGAAAGAGTTTCTTTCAATGGGGCTTTTGGAGACTTTGGAAGAGGAAGGATATCACTTTATAGAGTGGGCTGACGAAAATTTAGAGGAAATTTTAAAAAATTATGGATATAATTATTTTAAGATTTCAATAACTCCGATAGAGGACAAAAGAGTTTACAAGGTGGAATATGAGTCATAGTTTAAGAGCCGAGCATCTGCAAAAAATCATAAAAAAGACAAAAATCATAGAAGATTTTTCT
>CAZPVZ010000239.1:0-4249 GCA_964590185.1 uncultured Campylobacterales bacterium | reverse complement strand
TTTAGGAGAACCTATAGTTTTGGATAAAAATTCATTAGCGGGAGAAGCTTTTAGAAGACTTACTAAAAGATTATTGGGAGAGAAAGTGGAATTTTTGGAACTTAAATCTCATAAAGGTTTTATGAAATTTTTAAAAGGTCTATTTTCATGAGCTTGCTTGATAAAATTTTCGGAAGAAAGAAAAAATCGGCCGAAGCCGCGAAGGATAGATTGAAAATAATGTTGGCACACGAGAGAGTGAACAATCTGCCTTATATAGAAGATCTTAAAAAAGATATTATAGAGGTTGTTAAAAAGTATGCTGAAGTTAACGATATTAAAATAAAGAGCGAGAAAAATCAGAATATAGACTTTTTGGAAGTGGAAATTTTGCTAAATCCAAGATCTTGAATTGATGAAAAAAAAACGCTCTCACGCTTTTAAAGTCTCAAGAAGGAGAAATTCTCCGTTTTTATACTTTGTACTTATTTTGCTGACGCTTGCTTGCGCTTTCTTCGGATATGAATACTTTATATTAAAAAAAGAAAACTATTTTTTAAAAAAATCTCTGATTCAAAAAAACAAAACGATAAAGTCTCTTGAAAATATCGTTTTAAAAGAGAAAAAGCGGGTAAAAAAGCTTTTGGAGATTAAAAAAAAAGAGCTCGAAAAGAGTTCGGAAGCTTCGGAAGCGGAAGATTATCTTTACAGTTTGAATTTCAGCCTTATAAAATTGCCTCCTTTATCCCGTAAAGAGGAGAAAAAAGGATCCTTTTTCAAATCGGCTAAAAAAAAAGTCCCTAAATTGGTGATTATTTTAGACGATATCGCTTTTAAAAGAGAAGTGGATAAGATAAAATCTCTTCCTATAAAAGTAACTCCCTCTTTTTTCCCTCCGAGTAAAAGACATCCGAAAACTCCGCTCTATGCCGGAGAGTTTAAAACATATATGGTTCATCTTCCTTTGGAAGCCTATAAATTTGCCAGAGTTGAGAAAAATACTTTGGACGTTAACGACTCTTTGGAGAAGATTGAAAAAAGGATAAAGAATATAAGGGCGAAATTTCCAAACGCCAAATTTATAAACAACCATACGGGAAGCAAATTCACTTCCGATAAGAAGGCTATGGAGAGGTTGTTAAAAGTTTTAAAAAAGTACGGTTTTAGCTTTATAGACAGCAAAACCTCTCCCCACTCCCAAGCCGAGGCGGCGGCTTACGAACTTAATATGTCGATACTTTCAAGGGACGTTTTTTTGGATAACGTAGGAGATGCGAACTATATAAAAAATCAGCTGAGAGAAGCCGTAAAGATAGCCAAAAGGAGAGGTTATGCCGTGGCGATAGGCCATCCTCGAAAAGCGACTTTTAAAGCCTTGAAAGAGTGTAAAGGGATATTGAAAGGGGTCGAAGTCGTTTATATAGACGAGCTTTGACTCGGACGGGTTTATTTTTTCTTGCAATAACTTTTCATAAAAGATAAAATACACTTATAAATCACGAGAAGCGATGTAAGAGGGATAAGTAAATATGATTTTGATGATAGACAATTACGACAGTTTTACTTACAATATCGTTCAGTACTGTTTGGAACTCGGGGCGAATTTGAAAGTTATAAGAAACGACGCTATGAGTGTTCAAGAGATAGAAAAACTTAATCCGGAAAAGATTATTATCTCTCCCGGTCCCGCGACTCCGAACGAAGCGGGAGTAAGTTTGGAAGTGATATCCCGCTTTAAAGGGAGAAAACCGATATTCGGAATCTGTCTCGGACATCAGGCTATCGCTCAGAGTTTCGGCGGGAAAATAGTCGGAGCGAAAAATCTTATGCACGGAAAAACCTCTAAAATGAAAGTTGTTAAAAATAGTCCCATTTTCGATCGTCTTCCGGGAGAGTTTACCGCTACGAGATATCACTCTTTGGTAGTGGAGCAAAGTTCTCTTCCCTCTTGCGTAATACCTACCGCTTACAGTAAAGACGATAGCGAAATTATGGCTTTGGAGATAGAGGGATACCATATTTACGGAGTTCAATTTCATCCCGAGTCGATAATGAGCGAATACGGGCATGAAATAATAGATAATTTTTTAAAATTATGAGGAACTACTTTCTTCTTTTTTTGATCGTTTTTGTAGATACGCTTTTTTTGCTCCATAACGTTTCGAATATTTCGATAGGATATAAAGAAGCTTTAATATATTTTCAAGGTAACTCTTTTTTGCATTATCTTACAGATTTTTCCACCTCCTTGTTCGGGAAAAACGATTTCGCTTTGAGAGTGCCGATTTTGGCGTTTCATGTATTTAATATATTTCTTATGTATGAGGTCGGGAAATATTTCGTTAGAAAAGAAGAAGACGCTCTTTTTGCCGCTTTGATTTACGCTTTGCTTCCGGGAGTCAATAGCGGAGCGATTTTGATAAATAACGTAACGATAGTCATATTTTTCACGCTTTTATTTTTGCTTTTGTATTTGAAAGGGTTTAGGTATGTTTCGTATGTAGTTTTATTCGTTACTATTTTTATAGACGACTCCTTTTTGGTTTTATATCTTTCGTTGGCTTTTTACGGTTACTTCGTTAAAGATAGAGTTTTTATGATTTTCAATGTTTTGCTTTTTATCGTCTCTCTTTTTATTTGGGGAGTGGAGTTTACCGGAAAACCTTTCGGATATTTTTTAGATATTTTCGGAGCGTACGGAGTTATCTTTTCTCCTTTTTTGTTTATCTATTTTTTTTACGCGATGTATCGGATTTTGATCAAAGAGAAAAAAGATATTTTGTGGTTTATCTCTTTTACGGCTTTGGTGCTCTCTTTGATTTTCTCTTTCAGGCAGAAGGTCCGTATCGAAGATTTCGCCGCGTTCGTGGTTATAGGAGTGCCTTTGATGGTGCGAGTTTTTTTTGCGAGCTATCGTATAAGACTTAAAAGGTTCAGGAGAATACATAAGTTTTTTTTCGTAATCGTTTTCGGCTTTTTGGTTGTCAATTTTTTGATTTTACAATGTAACAAGTTTCTTTTTTTGGTTTATAAAAATCCCTCGAAACATTTCGCGTCAAAATTCTACTTCGTAAAGGAACTCGCGCGGGAGCTGAAAAAAATGGGCGTGCGGGAAGTGATTTGCAAAGATGAGAAGCTTTGTTTGAGACTTAGATTTTACGGAATTAAAAAAGGCGGAAATTATTTGCTCTCCGAAAAAGGGGGCGATTCTAAGGGGGCTAAAAAGGTTTCGATTCGTTACATAAATAGAACCGTTAAAAGTTACTATGTTTCGAAAATTAACATATAAATATCTTTTTTTATAAATATTACTTAAATCAATCGAATCATTATACAAATTTAAATAGAATGTTAACAAAATTTCTTATAAGGAGTAGCTATGGCTCAAAGAGCGATACGCGAATATGACGGTAAGCGGTTGTTCCATGATCATTGGAATGAATACTTTAAAGGATTAAATTATCCCTTCGAGTCCGTTTTAGTTACTAGCGGCGACGAATTGAGGGAACTTGCTAAAAAAAGCGAATATGACTGGTTAAATAAAAAAGCGCTTGTCGCTAAACCCGATATGCTTTTTGGAAAGAGAGGGAAAAACAATCTCGTTCTTTTCAAAGTGAATAAACCGGGAGACGTTACTTTGGAAGACGCCGCAAAATGGATAGACGAGAAAAGAAGCGGCGAAACGACTCTTCTCTCCGGCCAAAAAGGGGTTTTGACTCATTTTATAGTGGAGCCTTTCACTCCTCACACTCAAGAAGAGGAATATTATATAGCGGCTACGACCTACGATGAAAACGATGACGTTTTGTATATGAGCGCCGAGGGCGGTATGGAGGTTGAAGAGAATTGGGATAAAGTTACCGAACTTAAAATACCGATTAACGCCTCGGACGAAGAAGTTGAAAAACTTATAGAAGAGAATATTCCTAAAGATATTCCGGAGGATAGAAAAAAACAATTTGCGGAATTCGCAAAAGCGTTTTATAAATTTTTTAGAGATTTGAATTTTGCTTATCTTGAAATCAATCCTATCGTATTGCAAGGAGACAACGCTTATATTTTGGATCTCGTAGCGAGACTTGACGATACCGCGGGCTTTATGATGAGAGAGAAATGGGGTGATATAGAATTCCCGACGGCTTTCGGTATGGAAGAGAAATCTCCGGAGGAAGAGGCGATAGCCGAAGCGGATGCAAAAAGCGGCGCTTCTTTGAAACTTACCGTATTGAATCCTAAAGGAAGAATATGGACTATGGTTGCCGGAGGAGGA
>CAZPVZ010000238.1:0-30573 GCA_964590185.1 uncultured Campylobacterales bacterium | reverse complement strand
GCCTCTTTCGTTTTATCTATATAGATATAGTTATCTTCTCTTATATCTTTGAAAGTCGATATTCCTATGGGCAGTTTTTTTTTCATATTTTGCCTTGAGTTTTTTAAATATTATAACAAAATTTCAATCTTCTTTATGGGGAATACGGGCTTATCGTCTCCCATAAGTATTATTAGAGAAGTTATCAAAGAGGATTTTTAAGCGTAACGATACTCTATTTTTTCGATTTTGCCCGTTTTAACGGTTGCTTTTTATGGCGTAACTTCCGTTAAATTTCGAAAGTGAAAAAAATGTTTCATTCTCATACAAAATCATCACGGATTTAATTTTTAATACGAAGGCAATTGAAAACGAGATCGAAAATTGATTTATGAAGCACTTTTTTTATAGAAGAGGAGATTCCCATTTTGATAGTTCCCTTTCAAAAATCCGTTGACGAAATAGTGGAAGCTTTCCTTTTTAAAGAGTTGCACGAACTAAACGGATAACAAGGGGAAAAAACCCTTGTTATTTGATTTCGATTTTTTTGGACTCTTGTTTCTCCTCCACTTTTTTGGGAAGAGTGATATTTAAAACTCCGTCTTCCGTTTTGGCCTCGATTTTGTCTATATCGACGTCATCCGGCAAAGTGAAGCTCCTTTCAAATTTTCCGAAACTGCTTTCAACTTTGTAATAATCTTCCTTTTTAACCTCTTTTTTAATTTTTCTCTCGCCGGAAACGGTTAGAATGTTATCTTTTACGTCAAGATGGATATCCTCTTTTTTAACTCCCGGAATATCCACTTCTATATAATAAGCCTTTTCGTCCTCTCTGGTATTTACGCTGGGAACGAAACTGGCTATGCTTCCTTCGCTTTTAGCAAGCTGATTGGCCAAATCGGTAAATTGTTGAAAAGTTCTCGTAATCTCTCTCATCTCTCTGAAAGGATCGAATCTCGTAATTTCTCTCATCTCTCTTAGCGGATCAAATCTTGTTATATTCATTTTAACCTCCTTTTTTATATGGAAAATATAATAAAACTTTAGTCATCCAAACTAAACAATGAAATTATAGCCATTTTTTTATCACTTGTCAAGTCTATCTGATAATTTTTTTAGGGTGCTTCTATAAAAGTTTTTTTAACATATAAATATATATTAATTCTAAAGTGAATATAATATAAGACGATTTTACTTTTAACTAAAAAACATAATACATAAGGCGCGGTTATGAAGCTGGAAATCAAACATAAAATAAACCACGAAATCATACATTACTATCAAGATAATTTTATGATTACAAGCAAATACAACAAAATATTCATTACAAAAGGCTTAAATCAAGAGTGTATAAAACTCCCGCCGGACGGATGGAAAACTCTTTTTTCGTTCAGCAGAATATTAAGAAGGCTTCTAAGGCTCGATAAATGCAACGTATTCCCCACAAAAGAAGGGCTTATAATAATAAGAATGTCGAAAGTCTATTTCTACTCCTACGAAACGAAAAAATTAACTCATACTCTAACTCTCCAAAATTGCAGAAACATTTTGCATCAATCGGCAACGATATTAAACGAAGGTAAAGAGATAATATTCGGAGAATACGGGATGAATCCCGACAGAAAAGAGGTTCCTATATACAAAAGCGAAGATTACGGCAGAAGCTGGAAAAAGATATACGTATTCGAACCCGGAAAAATAAAACACATTCACGGATGCTATCATGACCCTTTCGAAGATAAGATTTGGGTTTTCACCGGAGACTACAAAAACGAATGCTTCATAATAAAAGCCGACAAAGAGTTTAAAAATCTTGAATGGATAGGGGACGGAAGTCAAATATATAGAGGATGCAGCACCTTTTTTACGGAAAATTACGTCTATTGGGCGATGGATAGCGAATTTGAAGACAATTACCTTTTAAGATTGAACAGAAAATCGAAAGCCTTGGATAAAATAAGAACTTTTCCCGGTCCGATCATCTATACAAAAACGCTAAAAGACGGAGTGTATCTGCTCTCTACCGTAAAAGACAAAGGTCCGGGGATCAAGGACTCCTACGCTCATCTCTACGCAAGCAAAGATCTTAAAAAATGGGAGGAGATAGGAAAATGGAGGCACGACGGACTGCCCGTTAGATTTTTCAAATCCGGCATCATCTCCTTTGCCGACGGAGAGCAGACGACCAAAGATTTTTATATTTTCGGAGAAGCCCTCATAGGATTGGACGGCAAAATAGCAAGATGTTTACTCGAAAAGAACTCTCCCTAATCTAACCATATTCGATCCGCATTTTATGGCTATCTCGAAATCGTCGCTCATTCCCATCGAACAATATTTTGCTCCCTCTTTTTGAAGCTTTTCGAAAATCGAATAAGTTATATTAAAACTCTCTTCTATCTTTTTTATATCATCCGTATGAGCGCCTATGCTCATAACGCCCTTTAAATTTATATTTTTACACTCCTCTTTTATTTTTAAATACTCCTCTTCGGCAACTTCAGGCATAACCCCGGCTTTACTCTCTTCTTTTGCGCTGTTGATTTGCAAAAGAACGTCAACCTTTTTGCCTTTCGCCTCAGCCCTTTTATCTATCTCTTTAGCTAACTCCAAACCGTCGCAAGAGTGAATCAAAAAAGGATTGGTATCCAAAAGATGATTTATCTTATTTTTTTGCAATCTTCCCACGAAATGCCACTCTATGGGCAGATCCTTCAACTCTTCATATTTTCTTTTAAGATCTTGAACTCTATTTTCTCCGAAAGCTCTCTGCCCCACTTTGTAAAATTCCCTTATAATTTCGCTCGTTACGCTTTTGCTAACGGCAACCACTTTTATGATCCGATATCTGTCGGTTTCAAGTCTTATTTTCTCTATTCTCTCCCAAACCGCATCGAAATTCTTTTCGTATTTGCTTATCATAAAAACTCCTTTTTACCATTCAAATTATACCAAATTATTCGATATTGATATAAAAGGAAGCAACATAAAATATGCTATAATTACACCTAAAAAAGGTAAAATTTTTATGGAAAAAGAAGATAATTTTTACTTTGACATATCAAAATACTACACCCTAAACCACCACATAGAGGTATTTAAAACCGTCGCAAAAAAAGAGGGAATAAGAGGGCTTTTCAAAAGGGTAAAAAAGCATCTTTATTTCAAATATAAAAAAGTGGATTTCTCCCCGGAAAACCTTTTCGATTTAACCGTAAAAGGAGATAACAGGGAAAAGGGAAGCACCTATCATGCGGTATTAGAAAAACCGTTTACGGAAATACTTCAAAGACTAAAAGAGTACGATCCATCTATTTTGGAAGGAGCTTTTTTGGATTACGGAAGCGGAAAGGGATTTTCGCTCTATAAAGCCTCTCTTTTCGGATTCAGAGAGGTTATAGGCGTAGAATTTGCCGAAAAACTTTATAAAATAAGTCTAAACAACATGAAAAGACTCGGAATTCGAAACGCAAAAATATTTTTGGAAGACGCCTCCCTTTTCACTCCCCCTTCCCACACAAGAGTGGTTTTTTTCTATAATCCCTTTAACGAAGAGATCATGAAAGAAGTGATAAACAGACTTTTGGAACAGACTTTCAAAAAGGATCTATACATCGCCTACCATTATCCAATCTGCAAAGAGCTGTTCGAAAAAAACGAGAATTTCGTTTTTTTGGAAACTCTCTACTGCTCTTTTTCGAACGAGATAACCGACATATATCTTCTTCCCGAAAAAAGAGATTAATCTTTTTTGAGCTTGAAGATATTGGCTATCTCTCCCGTTTCAAAAATGACGTTTTCTATAAATTCGTAATTATCGTCTTTCGTAAAAACGAAATTGCAAGTCGGATTTACATACGCTATATAAACATCGTTTACGAAGCTATCTTTTTGAGAAACGATTTTTTCGGAAACCTTCTCCATAACGACGTGATCGAAAGGATTGAACATAAATATCAAAGATACGTCTTTTGGGGGAGTATAAAAAGCCGCGTCGAGATTATGAAGTTCGAAATTCTCTATACCGAGCCTGCGCATATTTAAAAGAGAGGTTTCGTAAAGCTCCACCGCAAATTCCACTCCTATAACTCTCTTGAAACCCTCTCTTTGAGCTATTATCATAGGAAGCCCCTTTCCGCTTCCGTAATCCAAAAAAGCTCCCTCTTTTACTTTGGGATTTAACTTTCGAATCTCTTTTATAATCTTTTCGACCACTTCGTAAGAGTTTTGCAAATAAGCGGTCCCGTGCTCCTTATGCTCCCCGACCAAAGTAAGCTCGAAAAGATTTTCGGAAGAGAAATCGACCCCCTTCCTATAAAAATCGTAATACATAAGCATCTTCTTAATCGTCCCCACGACTCCCCTCCTTTTTAAGGAGGAGAGAAAAACCTTTATCTTATAAAAAAGAGTGTTCGCGTGGGAGACGTCAACATTGGTCTTCGTCTCCTCATACGCCGTTAATACTTCCTCTTTAGCCTTTATCATCTCGTTTCCTTTCATTCTGATACCAATCTTATATTATCCAGCAAATAGTCTCCTCCGCGCGTATTGAAAACGAATCCGTCAACGGATAAAATTCTATTGTCGGGTTCGAATCTGTTTAAATACTCCTGCAAATCGATTCTTACATGTTTCCATACGCGCCCCCGTCTGTAACTTTCGCTGATTCCGAAAGATAGCTGAATGTAATCTCCCATATCCCTTATACTCTCTTGCTGATGAGTATGAGGAATGTAAGTGTCGAAAGAGATCACTCTCCTACCCTGTAAGGTTCTTAAAGGAAGTTCGAAATAAAAACAGGGCTCCCAGCTGTGATTAGTTTTTATATCAAATTCCAAAATATGTTGAAATCTGTTATTCCAAGGATCCATATTATCGTTCAAATAGAGTTTATAATTAATCTCTCCCCATCCTCCTCCTTGCCAATACGGTCCCCAAAGCATAATCGATCTTGCGCTGCCTCCGGCTCCGTCCGCAACGTTGGAGATATGTCCTGTATTCGAAAGCCTAAACCATCCTTCAGTCGTACCGTCTTCTCCGTCTTCGTAAACGGTCGGAGGAAGATTGGCCTCTCTAACGGTTATCGTATCGGTCGCCTCGACATTGAAAGAGTTGTTAAAAAAGAGTCTTATTTCGTAATTTCCGGCCGGAACTCCATCGAGGGTAACCCGTCCGTTTACTATTCCGCCGGTCCACGCCCAACTAATTACGTTCTCCCAATCGTTACTCGCCCCGACGGGATAAATCCCGATCCAATCCTCCGCGCCTCCGGCCGAATGGGAAACGTTTACGGTTATATTCTCTCCGGCGTCGTAAGTATCTTTAACGCTCTCTATCGAAGGTTCTATATTTCCTTCGACGGTTATTCTGTCCGTAGCCTCCACGTTAAAAGAGTTATCGAAAAAAACCCTTATTTCATACTCTCCTGCGCTATTGATTCCCTCAAGAGTAACTTCTCCGTTTACTATTCCGCCGGTCCACGCCCAACTAATTACGTTCTCCCAATCGTTGCTCGCCCCGACGGGATAAATCCCGACCCAATCTTCGGCATCTCCGGCCATATCGGTAACGGTAACGGTTATCGATTCTCCGGCTTCGTAAACGTCTTTTTGAGCTTCTACGGTAGCGGCGTTAGCGTATATAAAAAACGACAAACCGAAAAAAAGCGCTTTTATCCATCTCATCTTTTTCTCCTCGAAACCGTTTTTACATATAAATTTTATATGAGGCGAGCTTAAAGAAAGGTTAATATTTTTGTTACATTTTAAATATATTTTACCTTATCTGCGGATTGTAAAAGAAATAGTTAAAAATAGTTTCCGTTTTAAAAAGTATCTTTAAATGAAACCGTTAAGAGAGGGGAAAAGAAAAAAGAGAGAAAAAAGGAGAAAGAGGGAAGATTTTTCCCTCTTCGTTTTTATTGAAAGTCGTCTATCAAAACTCCGGCGTCAATCGCAAATTTCTTAAACTCTTGCGAATCGAGAAATCGATCTATCATCTCCTCTCTGTCAACTCCGTTTCTAAGTTGCTCCAACCAATACTCTTTTCCGGCCTCATCGGCTTCCCTTCCCATAAGAGTTTCGTAAACCGTCTCCACAAACTCTTCGTCGGTTAAATTTTTGGATTTGAACTCTTCGGAATTAAAAAACTCTTTAGCGACCTCTTTCGCGCTCTTTTCGGAATTTTTAAGCTCTTTCGCCCAATAATCTATACCGCTTGGATCCGCGTCTCTTTTTAAAGCTTTGGTATAAAATCTCTCAACGAAATCTCTCACTTTATCGGAAACTTCTATATCGTAATTTTCCGATAGAGTCTGAAACTCTTTCGCCTGAAGGAAATTATCGACAAGCTCGTCTCTGCTCATTCCCTCGCTAAGTTTTTGAGTCCAAAATTCGACGCCGGCTTCGTCGGCTTCTCTCCCCATTATCACTTCGTAAGCTTTTTTAACGAAATCCTCGTCGCTTAAATTTTTGGACTTAAACTCCTCCGAATCAAAAAACTGTTTTACGATGTCTTTAGCGCTTAAATCCTTATTAGCCAGCTTTTCCGCCCAATAGTTGTATCCGCCCTCTTCCGGAGCTCTATCAAGCAGTTTCGTATAAAATCTTTTAACGAATTCGGAAACTTTATCAAGATGCTCTTTTTTCTTATCTTCATCGCCTTCAAAAGCGTTATCTATTCCCTCTTCTTCCATTTTTTTCTTAAACTCTTCGGAAGATACGGCCTCATAATACATCTCTTCTCTCGTCATTTCGGCGTTTTTCAGCTTATCGACCAAAGAGTTCAACTCCTCTTCGCTTAACTCTTTATCAAGCAAAACATCGTAAAGTTTTTTTACGAACTCTTCGTCGCTAAGATCTTCGTCTTTTAAAAGCAAATCTTTATAAACTCTCGTTAAAGCTTCTCCGTTTTTATATTTTTGCATAGACTCTTCAAGCTTATCTTCGTCAAATTTATCTCCCAACATCTTCTCAAGATGCTCTCTCAAATGATTTTCCACATGAGAAAGATCTTCGTTTTTCGTCTCCACTTTAGTCTCAACGGCCTCCCCGTCTCCGAATTCGTTAAAAGGAACGATTTCGTAAGTGTAGGTTTTGCCCGGCTCCAAATTCGTATCTTTAAACTCGGTACTGTTTGGAGGAAGTATTTTTATAAGTTCTCCGTCTCTAAAAACTTTGTATCCCAACTCGTTGTCGGTAGTATCCTCCCACTCTATCTCAACCGCGCTAACGTTCCCTTTAGCGTGAGAAAACTCCGGCTTTTTAGGAGGATTATGCTCTCCAAAATCGGAATGCTTTCCTTCCTCGCCATCTTTTTTCCCGCCGTTTTTGTCTCCGCCTCCATGATCGGGTTTTTGTATGGGATTATCCGGCATTTCGTCAAACATTCCCCCATGATCTTCATCTTTATCTTTTCCGCCTTCCGATCCGCTTTGAGAACCTCCGGAAGCCGAACCTCCTCCGTGAGCCGAGCTCTGATCGCTCTCTCCTCCGGCATTTGCCGAACCGCCGCCCGATCCCTTATGAGATCCGTATCCGGAATCCGAATCGAAAGATCCCCCGCCGCTTCCGCTTGAATATCCGCTAGAAGAGCCGCCTCCGGAAGAACTTCCTCCTCCGTGTCCTCCGAATCTAACATCCGCATTCGAAACGGTTATCAAAAATCCGCACAAAATCGAAGACAATATAACTTTTTTCATACTTTTTCTCCTCTACTAAAATTATTTTAAAATAAAGATTTAATTTTATCTAAGAAACATTAACGAGCGGTTAACGATTCCTTTTTTAAAACGACTCCGGTTAAATAGAGAGAATTAGGAACGTTTAAGATATAGGGATGATCCCTATCCTGTTTTAGAAACTCTCTCACCTCCAAAAAGCTCCCGTCTATCGCCGCGGAACTTAAAGCCACATCCAAAAGATCCTTGCTTCCCACGGCCGCGGAACAGCTAAAAAGCGCTAAATAACCTCCCTCTTTCAAAAGTTTCAAAGAGTTGACTATCAAATATTTCCAACCTCTTAAAGCGCCTTTTTTTTCTCTCCTGCTTTTTGCGAAAGCCGGAGGATCGATCACTATCAAATCATATTCTATATCGTCCCCTTTCTCCAAAAATTTAAATGCATCTGACTTTTCCACTTTAAAGTTAACTATTTTATTCAAATTACAATTTATTTTTACCTGTTCGCATGCAAGTTCCGATATCTCTACGAATTTCACGAAATCGGCGCCGGAATATATCCCGAATCCCCCCGCGTTGGAAAAAAGATCGAGGCAAGTTTCGGCCTTTAAATTTCCCACTATCTCTCTATTTCTCCTTTGGTCTAAAAAAAAGCCCGTTTTTTGTCCCTCTTTCAGATCGATTAAAAATTTTCGACCGTTCTCCTCCACTAAAAACTCTTCGTCAATCTCTCCAAAAAGAGTTTTGCTTTCGACCGAAAGCCCCTCCTTTTTTCTAATCTTGTCCCCCTTCTCGTATATGCCTTTCACATCCGAAAGACCTGCTAAAATCTCCACTATATCCTCTTTAAAAAGATCCATTCCCGCGGTCGTAAACGAACACACCAAATTTTTTCCGTATCTGTCCACTATAAGCCCCGGCAAAAAATCGGCCTCCGAGTGCACGAGCCTATAAGAGTTGGTATTTGTAAAATCTCTTTTCAAAACGGCTCTTTTTATCCTCTTTTCGAAAAATTTTCCGTCTATATTTTCGTTTTCGAAACTCAAAACCCTCGCGGTTATTTCGCTTTCGGGATTTACAAACGCCTTGGCTACGAATTTCCCTTTATGCACAAGATCCGCCACTCCCGCTTCCCCGATATCTTCGACGGATAAAATATCGCTCTTGTAAACCCACAAAAAAAGTTTTTCAAGCCTCTCTTTGGCTCTTTTGTTTATCTCAACCTTCATATTCCACCTTCGTATAAACTCCCTCTTTTTTTACGTATTCCAAAAACTCTTCATACGCTTTCTCTTTCGAAAGAGTTTTTGCGTTTCCCACGGTTATCAATTTTCTTTTGGCTCTCGTCAAAGCTACGTTAAGTCTTCTTAAATCTTTTAAAAATCCTATCTCTCCTCTATCGTTGGATCTAACGAAAGAGACGATTATCACCTCCTTTTCCCTTCCCTGAAAACCGTCAACGCTTTTTACTTCAAGCTCCTCAAGATCCTCCAAAAGAGTCTTTATCTTTTTCACCTGAGAGGCGTAAGGAGATATAACGCCTATATCTTCGGCCCCGACTCCCATCCTTACAAGCTCTCGTACGAAAATCTCCACCAACTTCGCCTCTTTTTCGTTCTCGTAGCTTGTAGATCTATCGGGCAGATTTTCCAAAGCCTCGATACTTTCCGTATCCGCAAAAACCAAAGGAGAGGAAGGATCCAAAATCTCTCCGTACATCGAAGGCTCTTTCAAAGAAAAATCTTTTAAAGTGCGATTTTTGACGCTCTCGTGAGCCGTAAGAAAACCTTTATAAAACATCTTGTTGGAAAACCCCATAATTTTTTCGTTCATTCTATACTGAACTCTCAAAATCAAAGATAGGAAACCGAATCTCTCCATCATATCTTCAAAAAGAGAATTTCTAAGTTTAAAAGCTTGGGAGCTTACAACCGTCGGAGGGAGCTGTTTGTGATCTCCGGCTATTATAAATCTTTGCGATTTCATAATCGGTATCAAAGTAGAAGGAGCGATCTGCTGAGATCCTTCGTCTATCACGCTTACGTCAAATTCGAAATTTTTCAAAATATCGCTCATTATCATCGAATTGGTGCTTAAAACCACGTCCGCTTTTTTTATTATATCTTCGAAAATCCTCTCTTCCTCTTTTTTTAAATTCTCAACCATTTTCTCTATTTTTCTGTCTATTTTTATCCACTCCGCCATCGATTGCATGGTTTGGACGGAAACTCCTCTTTGAGACTTCCCCTTTTCCGCAAGAGTCAATATTCTATCCCTACTCATTCCTCTCGCTCTCGAAGGGCTCGGTTTGCTATGCTCCTCCCTCAGTTTCGCCATCAACGCAACCTCTTCCCATCCCTTGTCCATGCTCTTTTTCTTCTCGCTCTTTTCGTAAATGGCAAATACAGAAAACTTCTCGAGTTCCGGAACTATTCTCGCGGGATGTCCGACTCTAACGAGGTTCAAATCGTACTCGGAAAGTCTCTTTAGCATATTATCGACCGCCGTATTCGAATCGGCCGTAGCCAAAACCTTTTTGCCCCTTTTAACCTCCTGCAAAATAACCTCTATCAAAGTGCTCGTTTTGCCGGTTCCGGGAGGACCGTGGATCAAAAAGAGATCTTCGGCTCCCAAAGCCGAAGAAACCGCCTCTCTTTGGGAAAAGTTAAGATTTTCGTTAACTATCTCGAAACTCTCTTTCGAAAAGGGACGAGGCTTTACAAGTCCTATCGCAACGTTTCTCAAATACCTTTTTCTGCCCTTTGCGTGCCTTAGAAATTCGAGGTTCTCTTCCATTCTTTTAAAAGTTACGTCGTTGACGTAAAGATCCACCCTGACGGGATATGAATAGACCCACTTTGGAGGAGGATTTTCAAAAGCGACCGTAATAAACTGCTTTTTAACTTCCGAAACCGTTCCCGTCAAATCGCTTTTTAACGGATCGCCTCGACTAACCAAAACTATGTCTCCCGAAGAGATCTCCGTTTGAATAATCCTATCTCTTCCGAATCTTACGAAATGAAGATTGAATTTCAAAGGAAGCTTCTTTCCCTTCAAATCCAAAATCGCCCGCCCGAAAATCTCCCTCTCTTTAGCGGTAAAACTTTTTATCTCGTTAAGCTGAGCGTTTATCTCGGCAATCCTTTCCATCTCTATAAGATATTTGTATTCGTCGCAAAAATCGGAAACGAACATAATCTCCTTTTCCAAAGAGAGGGGAGGAATCATATTTTTAGGAGGCTTCGATTTTACCCTCTTTTTTAAAATCAAAAGAGTGGAGCCGTTAGCGTAATAGATCTTTTTTATATCGCTCTTTTTTATTTTAATTTTTTTCAAATACCTAACGAGCTCATTTTGAAAAAGAATTTTCGGAACAAGAACGGATAGAGCCAATTTCAATTCCTCGCTTTTTTTTGTTCGGATAATAGCACAATATGATTTAGCATTGCATTTAATCTCATAAAATACGATATACTTAAACAAAAACCGGAAATATAAACTACATTTTAGATAAATAGGGAAAGGAAGAGCGATGAAAATAAAAAGAAGCGTTACGGAGCTAATAGGAAACACTCCCCTTATCAGATTAAACCGCGCAAGCGACGAAACCGGATGCGAGATACTCGGAAAGTGCGAGTTTCTAAATCCGACAAGCTCGGTAAAAGACAGAATAGGTTTTTCGATGATAAAAGAGGCCGTAAAAAAGGATCTTATAGACAAAGATACCGTCATCATAGAACCGACAAGCGGAAATACGGGCATAGCTTTGGCTTCGGTATGCGCGAGTTTGGGATTGAGACTAATTTTGACGATGCCGGAGTCGATGAGCGTAGAGAGAAGAAAACTTCTGAAAGCTTTCGGCGCCGAGCTCGTTTTGACGCCGAAAGAGAAAGGTATGAACGGAGCCATAGAAAAAGCCAAAGAGCTTTTGGAGAAAAACGAAAAAGCAATTATGCTCCAACAGTTCGCAAATCCGGCAAATCCCCAAATTCATAGAGAAACCACGGCCATGGAGATAATAAGGGATACCGACAAAAAAGTGGACATTTTCGTAGCGGGAGTCGGAACGGGCGGAACTCTAACCGGAGTCGGAGAAGTTTTAAAAAGAGAGATAGAAAGCGTAAAAATAGTCGCGGTGGAGCCGGAAAACTCTCCCGTACTGTCGGGAGGAAAAGCCGGTTCTCACAAAATTCAGGGCATAGGAGCCGGTTTCATACCGAAAATTTTAAATACCGAAATTTTAGACGATATAGTTAAAGTAAGAGATGAAAACGCGCTCGAAACGGCGAGAGAACTCGCTCTAAAAGAGGGGTTGCTTGTCGGTATCTCTTCGGGAGCGAACGTTTTCGCGGCGAAAAAACTCGCCGAAAAATATCCCGGCAAAACCATCGTTACCATACTTTGCGACACGGGAGAGAGATATTTGAGCACGGAACTTTTTAAGGAATGAAATGACGACATTGGAGGAACTCTTAAAAAAAAGCTCCATAATAACGATAGAGGGAAACAGAAACAGCGGAAAAAGCACTTTCGTATTTTATCTTATGAAAGAGATTTTTAACGATTCCGTTACCGTTTTCTCTCCTATCGAGGATACTCTTTTTGAGAGAAAACTGAAAATAATCAAAAAAAATTTCAAAATATTCGAAGACTTATCTTCGAGACTGAAATTTTTCTTTTTGGACGAATCGTGGCTTGAAACCAAACAGCTATACGGTTTCGATTTTTTCAGAGAAGAGCTTGAGAGACTCATAAAAAATTGCGCCGATAAATATATCTATCTTCACAGATTCGGAGAATTTTTCGAACTTCAAGATCTTAAAGAGGTGGAGCCGACTTTAGCGCATATTATGAAAGTGGCTCAGGAGGAGAACAAAAAACTTATCTTCTCCCTAAACGCACAATCTCCCGTCTATAACAAAATCTCTCCGGCTTTAAAAGATTTTTCCGACGTCACCCTTTTTATGAAAGAGGTCTCTCTAAACGAAAGAGTCGTGGAAGTAACAACCTCCGTAACTCCCCTATTTTATCACAAATACCTCTTTATCTCCTCAAACAACGTTTTGGCTTTTATGAGATACGACGAAGAGGAGATAAAACTGCTCAAAGAGAAAAACCGAATAGTTCTCCTAAGCACAAACCCTTACCTTCAAAAATTTTTCAAATACATTTTCGAAAAAGAAGAGGTGATAGATTTTCATATAGCGGAGAGTTTTCCGGAAAGATACGGAGAAATTTTAAAAGATATCGATCTTCTTCTCTTAAATAGCGAAGATAACCGCATAAAGATAGAGGTTCCCGAATACATAAAAAGAAACTCTCTAAAAACGAAAGTGTTTTATCTCTCGAATAAAGAGATATATCGGGAGATAGACAAGCACATCTCCTACAAACAAGGCTTCGATAAAGTTTTTTCGAAAAATTTCGGTTTCGAGGATATGATCTTTTCGATAGAGAAAGAGCTTAAAAGGTTTTTCTATTTCGACAAATTCGAAAAGATCATACGCAATAAAACTTTATACGAGGAGATAGGAGAATCGATATATTACGATAAAAAGAAGTTTTTCAAAAAACTTAAAATCTACACGACCAACAGAATATTCTTTACGGTTTTTATTTATAAAATAGAAAATAAAAATATTAAAGAAATAAATTTCGCAAACCTAATTAGGGACTACGACTCGATCTATATAGACGAAAAAAACCTGCAAATAATCGTTTTGGCGGTAAACTCCCGAGCAATCATTAAAAATATATTGGAAGAGAGACTGAAAAAGGAAAACATCTCATTCAAAGAGATTAAACATATGGAAGCTCCGGAAATTAAACTCTAATATCTCACTCAAAAGCCTTAATCATCCCCCTTTTAATCTCCTCTTTCGAAAAAGCTCCGTCGAAAAAATGATAAAAAGCTATCACTCCCTGATACAAAAGCATCTCTTTTCCGTCTTTCACCCTCAAAGAAAAGCTTTTCGCAAGAGACAAAAAGGGAGTCTCTTTATAAATCGCATCTACGCAATATTTTGCGTTTTTAAAAAGCTCTCTCAAAACGCTCTCGTCCATAGGAAGAGAATCGTCGCTTAAACCGGCCGAAGTGGTATTTACGATAAGATCGTAAGAAGAGGGAGTAAAATCGCTCCACGAAAAAGTTTTTAAGTTTTTATCCCTAAAAAACGAAAGCCTCTCCTCGCTCCTATTCAAGACGGTAACGTCGTAACCTTTCTCTTTCAAATAGAGAGCTACGGCCCTTGCGGTTCCTCCCGCTCCCAAAATCAAAACTCTCTTTGCGTCAAACTCCTTCACGGATTCGTAAAAGCCGGGAGCGTCGGTATTGTATCCTATAAGTTTGCCCTCTTTATAAACGATCGTATTTAAGGCCCCTATTTCCCGAGCTATCCCTCTAACCTCATCACACGCCTTAAACGCATCTTCCTTATGAGGAACGGTTACGTTCGCTCCGTCGAGTTTCAAAGACAAAAAAACTTCTCTAAGCCTATATCCCTCTTTAAGCAAATATCTCGTATAACACCCCTCTATACCCAACTCCTTTAAAGCTCCGTTATGCATTAAAGGAGATAGAGAGTGGGAGACGGGATTTCCGAAAATGGCAAAAAGTTTCATTCTTCCTCTTTCAAATCGTTTAAAGAACTCATCAAAGCGCCGAGTTTGTTCTTAACTTCCAGATATTCCAGCTCCGGCTTGCTATCGGCCACTATTCCCGCACCCGCTTGAAAAACTATTCTGTCGTCTTTCAAAAGAGAGGTTCTTATCGTAATCGCGGTGTCCATATTTCCGTCAAAACCGAAATACCCCACGGAACCGCTATAATAACTCCTTTTTAACCCCTCGAATTCGGCAATAAGCTCCATGGCTCTTATTTTGGGAGTCCCGGTCATCGTTCCCGCGGTAAAAGTTGCGGAAAAGAGATCGAACATATCGTATTTCTCATCGAGAACCGCCTCGACGTCGCTTACCATATGCATAACGTGAGAGTATCTCTCGACCCTCATGATAGCCGGCACGTGCACGGTTCCGACTTTCGCCACTTTTCCGACGTCGTTTCTGCCAAGATCGATAAGCATCAGATGCTCCGCCCTCTCCTTTTCGTCGTTGACCATCTCAAACTCGTTAGCTTTATCCTTTTCCCAAGTATCGCCTCTTCTTCTCGTACCGGCAATCGGTCTAAGAAGTATGTGAGAATCTTTTAAAGCGACCATAACTTCGGGAGAACTTCCCTCTATCGCAAAATCCTCAAATTCCAACAAAAACATATAAGGAGAAGGATTTTTGCTTCTTAATATCCTATAAAAACTTAGTCTGTCTATGTTCGCAAATTGAGTGAAACGATTCGAGATAACTATCTGAAAAACGTCCCCGCTTTTTATCATATCTTTGGACTTTTTAACCATCTCGAAAAATCGTTCCTTATCGAAGGCGAACTTCCCCCGGGAAAAGTCTATTTCGCTCTTTTTTATCGGAATGTAACGGCACGGAGATTTAAGATACTCTACAATCTCGTCAAGAAGATTTTTATACTCCCCGTCAAAGCTCATCAAAACCAAAGTATTGCTTTTATGGGAAAAAGCGGCCGTCAGTTTCGGCCTTATAAGTTCCAAATCGGGAATATCGAGTTCATCTTTCAAATTATCCATATAAGGCTTCAAAACGGGCTCGAAAACTTTTACGAGATCGTATCCTATATATCCTACGAAACCGTCAACAAAACCTATATTGAGAGATTTGCTAAGCTCCCTATACTTCTTGCTATCTACGCCCTTATAATATCTTTTTAAAAAAGAGAAGGGATTTTCGTCAACCTCTTCAATCTTTCCCTCTTTATCGTAAAAAGTCTTTCCGTTTTTATGAGTCAATCTCTCTTTAGCCCCGATAAATATGAAACTGTAATTGCCCTCTTCCGTATATACGGCGCTTTCGAATAAAAGAGAGAGTTCGTTAGGAAATCTCTCTTTCAATTTATGATAAATGGATATGGGGGTTAGCTGATCGAAAAGAATCTTTCTGTATTCAAGCATAAACTATCTCATCCTTACTATAAAAGCGTCCGGATTTACGGCGCTTTTTACTTTCGGCAAAGCGTTAAGCGCGGCTTTTTTGGAAGAAAAAGGCCCGACTAATACTTTCGTGGCTTTCTGACCTCTTACAGTACTCTTTTTTATTATATAGTTAAATCCGTTGTCTCTTATCTTTTTTAGAAAACTTTTGCTCGGAGAAGTTTTGAAAGAGGCGCTAACTTGTATAAAATAGCCTTCGATTTTCGTAACTTTTTTAGGTTTTTGTTTATGAATCTCCTCCTTAACGACCGTTTTTACCTCTTCAACCGGTTTCGCAACCTCCTCTTTTACTTTTTCGACACTCTTTTTGATCAAATTCTCGCTCTCTTTTTTCTTCGGCTCGACTTCGGCCGAAGTCTCTTTAACGACCTCTTTCTTTATGCTTTTCTCGACGGGCTCGCTAACGGATTCCTTAACTTCTCTAACCTCGTTATCCGCGGAAGCTATACTCTTTTTCTCCTTCTCTTTCAAGTTTTTAACCATCTCTTCGAAAGCCTCATCGTCGTTCTCCTCGTCAGGCAGAATCTCTTCGACCGATTCGGACGATTTTTCCGCTTTCTCCTCCACGGGAACCTCTTTGAAAAGCTCCTTCTCCTCTTTCTCGACCTTCTCTTTATCCTTAACCTGCGCCGGCTCGACTACCGCCGAAGAGCGATTTTCTCCTCCGTTTTGAGGAAGCAAGGAGACTTCGTTCCGCTCGTTTTGAGAATTTACGAGTTTCATAACGACAAGAACGATTAGAAATACCAAAATAAGGGAAGCCGTCGTCAGAAGAATTTTCTTAACGTTAATAGAGGTCTTTTTGGCGTCTTTGTTAATTTTGTCCAAAATGATGTCGTTTAGATTGCTTTTCTCCTTTTTGGCGTTCTGGGACTCTTGGGCCTTCTCTTCTTTTTTTTTCTCTTCCATTTTCACACCTTTACCATATGAATTTATAAAATTTAATTTACCTATATTATATTATATTTTCCATAAAATAAGAAAGCGCAAAAGAGTTATTTTTTAACTATAAGCTTTTTGTTTTCTTTTTCGGACTTATCTATTATGACGTTTTGATTTTTGGTAGTTTCCCTCAAAACGGCTATCATCTCTTTTTCGCTTTCCGGAGAGAGTTTTTGAGTGGAGATTATATCGAGAATCTTGGTAACTCTTTGGTGGTAATGCTCCTGCATCTGAAGCTCTTTTTGATGTTTCGCCTCCTCCTCTTGGAGTTTTAATTTAAGCTCCCTGTTTCTTTTATTTATAAAATACGCAACGATCAGTCCCACAAACAAAACTCCGGCCAAAACCATAACGGCGATCTTCAAAAACTCGTATTTCTTCTCCGCTATCTTTATTTCAAGCTTCTTCTCTTCAAGAAGGCTCTCTTTGTTTATGTTGGCAAGTTCCAAAGCGTTTTTCGCTTCAAGCTCCTTTATCCTCTTTTCCCTCTCGGCCTCTATTTTCGCAAGCTCCACCTTCGAAGAGGCTTTCAACTTCTCTATTTCGAGATTGCTTTGGATCTCTTTCTCTTTCAAAACTTTGTTATTTTCGTTCATTTTTAAAACAGCGGCCAAATTTTGACTTTCGTTAGCCTCCTTATAAGCCGACGAAGATGAATAAAGGGCGTTTTTGGCGTTTTCGTCTCCCCTTAAAACTTTCAGCTCTCTCGGCTCGTATTTACATCCGAAAAAAATAAAAAATACCGCAAAAAAAACCAAATATTTTCTCATCGGCTATTCCTCGTAAATCTTATATCTTTTCTCGTCCAAAAAACTCTCGTCATGAATATGAAAAAACGCGGCTTTAAGTGATGTAAATAGTTTATTATTTTTTGCTTCAAGTTCCCTTAAAAGAGCTTTAGCCTCCATCCTCGCATAAGGCATCTTAACGTCAAACCTCATGCTCGGACACGCTTCGTCCCCTATAACGGGAAAATTGTTGCTTTTAGCGGCCTCTATAAGCTGTCTTTCCCTAACGAATATCATCGGTCTTATAACTATCAGTCCGTTTTTAGCCCTGTAAACGGCGGGAAGAGAACGCAAAGCCCCGTTATACATAAAATTCATGAAAAAGCTCTCGGCCGCATCGTCAAGATGGTGTCCCAGCGCCACTTTGTTATAACCGTGTTTCAAAGCGTAACTGTAAAGAGCCCCTCTTCTCATTCTCGAAAAGAAACTGCAATAAGAGGAGTTTTTCCTTATTTTCTCCTTCCCGACTTCGAAGATGTTCGTTTCATACACTTCATGAGGAATCTCGTGCTCTTTACAATGTTTTATAAGATCGGTAAAATCCTCTCCCATGCCGTAACTTACGGTAACGGCTTTAAACTCGAACTTGTAGGGAGCGTATTTGGAGATATGCTTTAGAGCGTGGGCCAAAGTCAAAGAGTCTTTGCCTCCGCTAAGACCGAGCAAAACTCTATCTCCCTCTCCTATGAGTTTGTAACGGGCGTTTGCCTGCGTTATCTTTTTCAGAAGTTTCTTGCTAAGAGCCATACGCTACTTTATGATTTTATCTATCATTCTTATAACGAAATCGGCGCTGATCTTAGCGGAACTTTTCAAAAACTCGTCGAAATCGAACCCCGCATCCATATCGGCCGCGTCGCTTATCGCCCTTAAAATAAAAAACGGAACGCTCAAAGCGTCGCAAACGACCGCGACCGCCGCTCCCTCCATCTCCAAAGCGTCCGCTTTGAAAGTATTTTTTATCCACTCTTTTCTCTTCTCGTCCGCGATAAACTGATCTCCGGTGGCTATTACTCCCTCTCTGAGATTTATCCCTTTCTCCTTAGCCACCGAAAAAGCGGTTTCCCTAAGTTTATCGTCGCTTTTTACGAAAACGGCGCCTTCCGGAACGTAACCGTAAGGATGCCCGAAAGCGGTAATGTCCAAATCGTGCTGACAAAGCTCTCTCGCGACTATCAAATCGCCTATCTTAAGAGAAGGATTTATCGCTCCGGCGACTCCGCTAAAAAGCAAAATTTCGGCTTCGAATTTCTCTATCATCGTAGCGGCGGTCAAAGCCGCGAAGACTTTGCCTATTTTGCTGTAAGCTATGACGATCTCATGCCCTTTGTAATCGACTTTGTAATATCTGTTTTTCGCGTAATCGATCGTTTCGTACTCTTTGAAATACTCAAGCAGAGGCTCTATCTCCTCCACCATCGCTCCCATAACGGCTATCTTCATACTCCCGTCCCCTACTTTATGCTTTCAAAGGAGTTTTCCAAACTTGCGGTATCCGTAACGGATATCGTAGGCTTTTTGGTTATCTTTCTGTTAAGCCCTCTAAGAACGCTTCCTCCGAACTCTATAAAAACGTCCGCTTCATCTTCGTAATTTCTCACGCTCTGTTTGTATTTAACGGGCATAACGAGCTGTTTGGTCAAAAGATCCAAAGCTTCCTTTTTGGAAGAGTACTCTTTCGCGGTAACGTTGGAGATGACTTTCGATAGAAATTCGTCTTTCAAAAACTCCTCAAGATAAGGTCTCAATCCCGAAACCGCGCTTTCCAACAAAGGACAGTGGCTGGCTACGGACATATTCAAAACGATGGCCCTTTTAGCTCCCTCTGCTTTGAAAATTCCCTCAACCGCCTTCAAATCCTCCTTAATTCCGGCTACGACTATCTGACCGTCGCTATTGTAGTTTGCCGGCCATATCTTTTTGCCCTCTTTTCTAAACTCCTCGCACATATTTTCTACTTTTTCGTCTTCCAATCCCAAAAGAGCCATCATTCCGGCTCCCTTTCCCTCGCACGCCTTTTTCATCAAAAGTCCTCTTTTGTGAACGAGCTCCACCGCGTCTTCGAAATCCAAAGCGCCGACGCTAACGAGAGCCGAAAACTCTCCGAGAGAGTGTCCCAAAGCGAAAGAGGATTTTATATTCATTTCGTTTTCGAAAATCTTATGGGCTATCGAAGAAACGAGCAAAATAGCCGGCTGCGTATATTCCGTTTGCTCCAAAAGATCGTTCTCTTCGAACATCAACTTTTTCATATCCGTCTTAATTCTATCGCTCGCCCTCTCGACCATCTCTTTAGCAACCTGAAAATTTTCGAAAAAATCCTTTCCCATTCCTACGGATTGACTTCCCTGCCCGGGAAAAAGAAATGCCGCTTTTTTCATCTGTTTTCATCCTTTTGTAAAAAATTTTCGAGTTCTTGAATCTTTTTTCTAAGAGTGTTTCTATTTAATCCGAGCACTTTCGAAAGCTTAAGCTGAGATCCGTATTTTTTCAACCCCGCTCTTATCAAAGGAAGCTCGTAAAAATATAGAAACTTTCTGTAATCGTCGTTCCCGTGTATGTGTTTTTCAAAATATTTTTCCAAAACTTTTATAATATCCTCTTTCGTAAAATCATGAATCAAAAGGTATTTATAAACGCTCTTTTTCAAAGATCTCGCATTGTCCGAAAGATCGGGAACGAAGTCTTTGAAAAACTCCTCTTGATCGCACTCTATGTCAAGATTTTTCGTCACCTCTTCAAAATATATTCGAGATAAGGGCATCACGTCCTCTTTTCTCTCTCTAAGAGGAGGCAGATATATGACTATGCTGAAAAAATCTCCTATAAATCTTTGATCGAGTTTTCGATTGGAAAGAGCGATGACTCTGAATTTAAGTTCTTTTTGAAGATGAAAAAATTTTGTTAAGTTGGAAATATTATGAAAGTTTTTAACGATTACGGTTTCCTCTTCGGAAAGAGTCTCAAGAAAAGAGAATAAAGAACTCTCTTTAGACGCATCTATGACGGAAGCTTTCGGAGCGATTTCGAGAGCCAAAGGGAGTTTTCCGACTCCCTCCTCTCCCTCTATCAAGACGCTGATTTTAAGAGACTTAAGAATCGTCGCCGATTTTAAAGCTTTTTTGGAAGCCTCGCTATAAGCTACGAACTTATTATTAGCATTCACATCCGGTTCCGCAACCGCAACCTTCGCTTCCGCCTACCTGCCCCGTAATAACCTCTTCCGGGGTGGCCTCTCTCGATGCCAAAACGTTCACTTTAAATTCAAGATCCTTACCGGCTAAAGGATGGTTGAAATCTATCGTAACCTCTTTATCGTTAAAACTTTTAACCGTAACTTGAACGCTTTGTCCGTCCTCGCTCTGTCCGTAAAGCGTCATTCCCTCTTTAAGATCTATCCCGGCAAACTGCTCTATCGGAAGAACTTGTATCGCTTCCGGATTGTATTCTCCGTAAGCCTCTGCCGCGGGAACGGTAACGACGGCCTCCTCTCCGGCTTCCATTTGAACCAACTTATCTTCAAGACCCGGTATGATCTGACCTTTTCCGCTAACGAAAGACAAAGGAGCTTGCCCCATATTGGAATCTAAAATTTCATCCTTTCCCTTCTCTCTTAGCTCATACTCTATGGAAATTACTTTGTTTGACATCATTTCTCCTAAAACATAAATAAAGTGCGAAATAATTGTAGCATAATGAAAGAATATAAACAAGGAAAAAAACCGTAAAAAGGCGTTTAAGGAAAATTTTTAAACGATTTCTCATATATATTCACAAAAGGGGAGACGAGTAAACATAATTTAACTTAATTAAAATGCTTTAATTCACTACCTTCAAATAAAAATTAATTATTTTATTTAAAATTTAAGTTATTTAATTAAAATTTAATTTTAACTTCTATACAATAGAGTAATAAAGAAGTGAAGAAAGGATAAAAAAATGGGAAAAAAAGCGAGAAATCTTTTGATTTTACTGCTATTTTTGTCCGTTTCCGCGCTCTTTGCGAAAACGAGCATGATAGTGGAAAACCTAAACAGCATAAGGGGAAACTATAACGACGTAAAGGTTTACGGCACCTACATATTCGCGGTGGACGATAAAAGTTTGCAGATATTCGACATCACCGACATCAAAAATCCGTACAGAACCGGAAAAATTCTAACGAATCGATACGGATATAAGATAAAGATATCCAACAACTACGCCTACATAGCGGAAGGATACGACGGAGTGGATATCATAGACATCTCGAATCCGAACTCTCCGAAAATGTTATCCCATATCGATACGGAAGGTTTCGCGACCGATACGGTCGTAAACGGGGACTATCTGTACGTCGCGGACGGCTTTTACGGAATAAAAATTTTCGATATCTCGGACAAAACCTCTCCGGTTAAAAAGGGAACTTTTCCGAGCGAGTATTTCATTATGGCGATAGGCTCCGACGGCAAACACCTATATACCGCCGAAGGAAATCACGGAGTGGAAATTATAGACATTCACTCTCCCTCCGTTTTGCTAAAGGCGGGAGAATATAAAGATTTGGGATTTGCAAGAGACATATACGTTCATAACAAAACCGCATACATATGCGATTTCGACAGAGGAATAAAGATAGTGGATCTAAACAGCGTCGTATTTCCTTCCGAAATCTCAAGCTACGAAACCAAAGCCAACCCGATAAAGATAAAAATATACAACAGATTCGCCTACGTCTCCCTAAGCGACGGAGGAATGGAGATAGTGGACATAAGCGATCCCAAAAATCCTCAATATTCGGCTTATTACGCCAAAAACGACCTATTTATAAAAGGGGGAGACGTAAATAACGGATACGCTTACGTAGCTACGGATAAGGGAATCTACATTCTCGAAGGATCCAAATACTTCAATCCGAAACTAACGGCGGTAAGAGATACGCCGGGATTTTTAAACAAAATCGAAATAGAGGGAACTTACGTTTACGCAACGGACGGAGATAGAGGATTTGTAATATTCAACGTCTCCGATCCGAAACACATAAGCGTAGTGGGATATTATCAAACCGAAGGCTTCGCAAACGATTTCGACATAGAAGGAAAATACGCCTACGTCTCCTTAGGCACGGGCGGTTTCGCAATCTTGGACATATCCAACCCTTCCGACATAAAACTTATAAGCAGATACAAAACCGACGAACAGGTAACGGCCATATCCGTTCAAAGAGGAATGGTTTATATAACCAAAGGAAGCTTCGGACTCGAGATAGTGAACGTAAAAGATCCCTACAATCCCGTATATGCCGGAAAAAGCGTCGTTGACGATATCTCTTTGGACATAAAGGTAAGAGGAGATTACGCTTTCATAGCCTCAAGAAAAGGTGGATTCGAAGTCTTTAACGTCTCCGATCCGAGACTGATCGAGAGAGTGGCGAGAATAAGAAGCGAAGGAGAGATCGTCTCCGTGGATATAAAAGATAACTACGCTTTCGTAACGGACAGTTTGGAGGGATTGAAAATATTTGATATTTCCGATCCGAAAAACCCGGTTTTAGTCTCTCAATACGGAATCAGAAATCTCATAAGAGCGAAAATAAAAGGACAATACGCCTATCTTTCCGTAAATAACGAAAAGTTTCAGATAGTTTCCCTCATAAACATAAAAGAGCCGATCCTAATTAAAAGCTACGAAGATAGAATGTTTAAAAACATCGTGGATTTCGATTTCGATAACGATTATCTGATAGCGGCGAGCGGAGAAAACGGCCTAAAAGAGATAAATCTCTTCTCTTCCTCCTATCCGATATACGAAAACAAATACTCGACTTTAGGAGAGGCTAAATATATGGCCGTAAACGGAAGATACGGTTTTATAGCCAACGGAAAGAAAGGAATACAAATAGTTGATCTTTCAAATCCGACGAGTCCGTTTGCGAAAGGAAATTTCAAAACCAAAGGAGAGGCTTCCCAAATAATCGTAAGAAAAAATTACGCCTTGATAGCCGAAGGCGATAAAGGCGTAGAAATAATCGACATATCAAATCCTCTAAAACCGGTTTCCGTATCTCGCATAAACACCAAAGGATACGCCATATCCATTTCGGCCGACTCTTCCTACCTCTACATAGCGGAAAACGGAGAGGGAGTGGAGATAGCGGACATATCCGATCCTCGCGCTCCGTCCCTAATCTCCGAATTCAAACCCGAAAAGATACACGCTCTCGACGTAACGGTAAGCAAAAAGACTCTTTTCATAGCAAACGCCAAAGAGGGAGTGATAAGCGTAAACGTCTCCGATCCGAAAAATCCGAAAGAAACGGAAAGATATATAGACGAAATAGGATACGCAAGAGACCTCTTTTTGTTAAACGATTCCCTATTCGTAGCGGATTTCGAAAAAGGGGTTACGATACTAAGCACTAAAAACGAACGATTGAGTTTAAAGGGAAAAATTAAGAACCTATCTCCGATAAACGTTTCAGCCGACAAAAAATATCTTTACGTTTCGGAAGGAATGAAAGGTTTTAAAATCATAGACATGGAAAATCCGTCAAATCCGAAAACCATTTATGCGCTAAACGATTATAAAACCTCTTTCAGTTCCGTAAAATACGGAAACTACTTATACGTATGCAACGGAAGCGACGGAATGGACATACTAAAAACGGCAAACGACGATAAAATAGGAAACTTGATCGTAAGCTACTTTCAAGCCGTCTTAAACAGACTTCCGACCTTTAAAGAAACGAGAGAGTTTAAAAACAAACTCCTTTTCGAAAACGAAAGTTTGGCGAAATTTGCGATGACTCTCTTTGAAAGCGAAGAGTTTAAAAACAGAGAGCTTTCAAACAGAGATTTTATATACTTAACATATAGAGTCTTACTCGACAGACAGCCGGAGAGAGACGAAATAGAAGGATGGAGTTACAGATTTTCCGAGGGGCTCTCAAGAAAGCAAATGTTAAAAGAGCTTATGAATTCGGAGGAATTTATCAACTTAGCCTCAAGATACGGAGTAAAAGCCAACTAATTTTAGTTGGCTTTTTAAGTTTTTCTTTTGTTTTTTTTTTGTAAAATCACCAAAATTTTTATCAAGGATAGATAATGTCAAGAAAATGTCAAATCAGCGGAAAGGGCCCTATGGTCGGATATAACGTCAGCCATGCCCATAACAGAACGAAAAAAAGATTTTTGCCGAATCTAAGAACGGTAAGAATCACTCTTGAAGACGGAACGAGAAAAAAGATAAAAGTAGCGGCTTCCACTTTAAGAACGATGAGAAAGAAAAACGCTATTTAATCTCTCCTTTACGCTAAGGAGGATAGCTTGGGTTTTATAAAAAAATTAAAAACTATCCTCCATTGGCGAGAAAAACAAAAACCTCACATAGACCTAAACGCGGAGCTTTACACTCAGCTTAAACCCTTCAGTTTTCCTCTAATATCCACCGTTTTGCTTATGATGTTCGGAACGCTGGGATATATGGCGATAGACGACTTTTCTCTAAGCGACGCCATATACCAAACCGGAATAACCTTCACTACGGTCGGATTCGGAGAAATAGCTCCGATCTCCGAAGCGGGAAGAATTTTTACGATTACGCTGATAATAGTGGGATTCATTCTTTTTTCGTTTTCCATAGGTATTTTGGTGGAAACTTTAAATAAAGGGGATTTACAAAGGATCTTAAAGGAAAGAAACATGCTTTATAAAATAGCTCGTCTTAAAAACCATTACATAATCTGCTATCATAACGAATACACCACTCAGCTTACGAAACAGTTCAGAGAAAACCATATCCCCTTCGTAGTGATAGATCCTTCCGAAAATTTCGAAGAGGAAGCGAAAAAACACAAATATCCCTACTACATCAGGGAGGAACCGCACACTCAAAAAGCGCTTTTGAAATCTTTCCTCTCAAGCGCAAAAGGAGTCATAACGCTATCGAACAACATAGCGGACAACATCGCCCAAATCGCTTCGGTAAGATTGTACGAAAAAGAGATAGGAAGAAAAAAACCCTATTTTATAATAACCACCGCAAAGAGCCTAAGCGACATAGAGAAACTAAAAAAGCTCGGAGCAAACAGCGTAATCTCTCCCACAAAACTCATCTCCCAAAGAATGACAGTCTTAAGCATGCGCCCGGATATGGAAAATTTTTTGGAAGAGTTTTTATACAAAAAAGATACGGCTTTAAATATGGTGGAGATTACGATACCAAAACACTCTTGGCTTAGATTTAAAAAACTAAAAGATACCCATTTGGAGGATGTTCCGGGAATCAAAATAGTAGGTTTCAGAGACAAAAACAACGCCTTTATTCCGATTCCTTCGGGAGAGACTATTATAACCACGGATGCGAAAATCCTCGTAATAGGCACGATAAGCGGCATAAGAGCGATAAAAAGAGTCGTCAGAAAAAAAGAGAGACCCGAGGAGTTAAATTATGTTTAGATTGATACCTTTAAAAGGGGGACTTGAAAATATAGACGGATTTTATTTTCAGGGAGTAAACAGAGGAGCCAAACCGAACGATACGCCCGATACGGCCTTTATAAGATCCGATACTTTATGCGACATAGAAGCGGTTTTTACGACAAACAGATTTCAAGCCGCTCCGATAAAACATTATAAAAAATATCCCGACGATTTTAAAACGAACTTCTTGCTGATAAACTCGAAAAACGCAAACGCCATGACGGGAAAAGAGGGAATCGAAGATATAGAGGAAATTTTTCGAAGTTTGAAAAAGACTCTCCCTCAAATAGAAAATCCCGTTATGAGCTCCACGGGAGTGATAGGATACAGACTCGATAAGGAAAATATCGTAAATTCCTTTTCCAAATTTGACTTTAACGCAAAAGATTCCGACTCCGCCGCAAAAGCCATCATGACCACCGACAGTTTTAAAAAAGAGATAGCTTTCAAAGTGGAGCTTGAAAACGGAAAAAGTTTTCACATAGCCGCGATAGCCAAAGGCGCCGGTATGATAAATCCTGCCATGGCGACGATGCTCTGTTTTATTTTAACGGACGTCTCCGTGCCCAAAGAGGATATGAAAAAATTGCTTTTCAAACATACTCAAACCACTTTCAACGCCATAAGCGTGGACGGAGACACTTCGACAAACGATACGGTAATGCTTCTTACGAATAACCTAAACGAAAATTACGATAAAGAAGCTTTCAGCGAAGCGTTAAGAGAGGTTATGAGAAATCTGGCCCTTATGATAGTAAAAGACGGAGAGGGAGCTACGAAAGTGGTTGCTTTCGAAGTCAAGGGAGCAAAAAACGACGACGAAGCAAAAATTATAGCCAAATCCCTCTCAAACTCCCTTCTCGTAAAAACAGCACTTTTCGGAGAAGACCCCAACTGGGGAAGAATAGCTTCGACGATAGGCGCATCCGGATGCGAATGCGACGAAGAAAAGCTAAAAATCTTTTACGACGACGTTCTCGTTTACTCGAAAGAGAAAAAAGAGATGGACAAAGAGACGGAAGAGAAAGCTTTTAAAGTGATGAAAAAAAATAGTTTCAAAATAGTCTGCGATCTTGGAATCGCCGAGGGATCGTTCACCGCTTACGGATGCGATTTAAGTTACGAATACGTTAAAATAAACGCGGATTACAGGACTTAATAAGCTTTTATAACTTATAATACGAAAAATATATTTTAGGAGATAAAAATGTTACACGAGTATAGAGATATCATATCGAAACTAAAAGTTGAAAATCCTCACTTTGCCAAAATATTCGAAAAACATAACGAACTCGACAAAATTGTTACCGACGTCGAAGAAGGCAGAGAGCATATGGACGATTTCGAGCTTGAAAAATTAAAAAAAGAGAAGTTGAGATTAAAAGACGAAGCGTATGCGATGATATTAAAATATAAAAAAGAGCACAATCTCTAAAAAATCTCCTCCAAGGGCGCGTTAAGCGCCCGAGTCTTTAACGAAGGCTTCTTTCTTTTTTCCCTCTTTTTTCTTTACTATACTGATTTTTTGACGATATATATCCAAATATTTTACTTTTTAAGAAAACGGATATATGTCTATGAAAAAACTTTTTCTTTTTTTGACGCTCCCTATTTACATCTTTTCCGTAGAAATAGACGCGACTCTCTTAAACGAAATCGTCTCTCGAAACAAAAACGACGTTCAAAACAGACTGATTTTGGCAAAATACCATCTATCGAAAAAAGAGACAAAAAAAGCGGAAAAATTAATCCTTGAAGTTTTAAAAATAGATCCTAAAAACGAAGTCGCGAAAAAATTATACAAAAAAATAAAAAGAACGAAAATTCTAAAGGAGCTTTTAAAAGAGTACGGAGTAAACGACATAAAAAACAAAAACGAAATAAAAAAACTCTTCGACGAACTATACGAAAAAAAAGAGTACGACAAATTTTTAATCTTCTACAAACTTCTCCTATCTCAAGAAATTTCCGTTCCCGAAGAGATTTCGAAAAAAGCCGGCTTTTTATACGCCGAGAATAAAAAATTCAAAAAAGCTAAAGCGATTTTGAAAAAAATGGAAAATCCTTTGCTAAAAAAGGAGTTGCGAGCCGATATCGCTTTTTACGAAAAAAACTACCCCTACGCCAAAAAACTCTATACGGAAATTTTAAAAAAAGAGTACTCGAAACACTCTTTGCGATATCTTCTTAAAACCCTTTTTAAACTAAAAGATTACGAAAAATTCAACAAGTTGTACGAAGTCGTAAAAGAGAAATACTCTTTAGATTTTAACATAACGAAACTGAGAGAAGAAAGAGAAGCGCTAAAAGAGTCCCTCCTAAAACTTTTAAAAAGCTCTTACGACAAAAATCCCTCTTTCAAAAATTTAAAAGCCTACGCAACATCTCTATACTCTTTTAACAGAGAAAACGAAGCCGTATCTTTAGCGAAAGAGTTTTTAAAAAGAGAACCGAAAAACGAAGAGGCCGAACTTTTTTTGGCTTCGATGCTTATGTGGACGGGAAACTACGAAGAGAGCGCGAAACTTCTCGAAAAACTTTCAAATAACGAAAAAGCTTTGTCTCTTTACGCAAAATCTCTCTATTTCAAAGGAGATTACGAAAAAGCCCTCCCGTATTTAAAAAAAGCGATAAAAGCGGAAAAAGACGAAAAAGCAAAAAGAGACCTTCAAAAAAAACTGCTTTTTGCGCTCTATTGGAGCCGCAAAGAGGAAGAAGCAAAAAGACTCTTAAATGAAATAAGCAAGTTTTACCCTAACGACAAAGAGATAAAAGAGCTTGAAGTGATACTAAACGGCAATATTTTAAAGAAAATAAAATTTTACGAAGAGAGAAGAAAAAAGAATCCAAACCGCCCCCACACGATATTAAAACTTGCCCAACTCTATAAAAAAGCCGCAAAAGAGAGAGAATCCATAAAGTATTTTGAAAAATATTACGAAATGACCGAAAACGAGCAAGTGGGAAAATATCTCGCCCAAACTTTTTACATGAAAGGAGATTATAAAAAAGCCCTCTTATATTTTAAAAAGTATCTAAACGAAGAACCCGACGACAAACTCGCAAAATATCAATACGCCATATCCTTGCAAAATCTAAAAAGATATAAGGAGGCGGCGAAAATTTACGAGGAGCTTTTGAAAAACGAAGACGAAAACTATTTCGATATCAAATACAGATACGCTTTTTCGCTTCTTAAAACAAAAAACGAAAAAGATTGGCAAAAAGCCGAAAAAACTTTTAAAACGCTCCTAAAGGAGCTTGAAGATAAAAGGAAAAAAGAGCCCTATAACGAAGATATCGAAAAACTTTTACGGTTTACGAAGGAGTCGTACAAACTATGCAAAAAAGGTTTTTTGAAACCTACGAGATACAAAGACGTAGTTTTACCGGAAGGTCTCAAAAAAAATCTAAAAGAGTATCCTTCTTTGTTAACTACGCTAAACGCTCTCGAAGCAAAACCGAAAAAAGAGTACGAAACGAAGAAACTTCTTCCTAAAACGGAAGAAAAGAGAAAACAAGAGAAGGAGATATCCGTAAAAACTCTCCATTGCAAAGATTCAAACGGCATAAAAACGAAACGCCTATCGGTAAAAGGGAAAAATCTCCTAAAAATAGGTTCCGACGCGGCTTTGGGACTCTACGGGGAAAAATTCGAAATAGAGCACAAAAAGAGACATCCGGGAACGAAAGCGGGTATAATTCTATCCGCAAACGATCTGACTCTCTCGATAGGAGAGAATTTCTACGACTATTTTAACGAACCGTACGCGTCGATAGAGTATGAAACGAAAATATACAACCATCTTTTAAACATATTTTTCGAATATCAAAACGGCTCTTTTTACGAAAACCATCCTTATCTTTTAAAACACGAAATTTCGGCTCTCAGCCTGCAAATATCGGATTTTATAAAACTGATAGAGGGAAAAGAGCTTAGCGCCGAGCTTTCTTTGATCAGGTTTAAAGACGGCAACGTAAGGATAACTCCCGCCTTTTCGCTGCTTTTTTTAAAAAACAGAATCAAAAATGTCACGAATAATTTCTACCTGACCGGATGGTATCAATTCTATACCAAAAGCGTACGCCCTTACGTTTACAACAAAAAAGACGACGCAACTAGAGCGGAAATTCGCTCGAACATAGAGCTTTCCAAAGAGCTGTCCATAACTCCGAAAATAGAGATAGGATACTCTCTAAATTCCAAATCCCTTCTCTACGGAGGAGGGTTCGTTATCGAATACGAAATAAACAAATTCTTATATCTCGTGATAGAGTGCACATCGAATAAAACTAAAGGTAAAAATAAAAACTCCGATTATAACATCAAAGAGTGCAGAAGCGATATAAGATACAGGTGGTGAATGTGAGATTTTTCGTTCTCGTTTTAAGTTTCGCCCTCATGCTGACTCTAACGACCTTAAGCATATACGGGCTTTCAAAACTCTATCAGCATAGCGAAACTTTCGTAAGATTCGGAATCGCTCTGGTTTTATTCTTTTCGTTTTTAATAGTCGCAAGATATATGCTTTTGATGATCTTTTCCATACTTCAAACGATAAAAAAAAGCGCGGACGAAGAGCAACTTACGATCATACATAAAAAGGTAAGCATCATCGTTCCCTGTTTCAACGAAGAGGCGGTTATAGAGAAAT
>CAZPVZ010000237.1:0-7448 GCA_964590185.1 uncultured Campylobacterales bacterium | reverse complement strand
CCGCTAAGATAAGAGAAAAGCTCCGAAATTCCGGGATTGTGTCCGACTATCAAAACGCTTTCGTATCCGTCGTCGAGATTTTTAACGTAATCTAAAAATTCGGCAAATCCTATAAGATATAGCTTTCGGTCTTTTATAATCCTCTCTTTTTCAACTCCCAACTCTTTCGCCACTTTTTTTGCGGTTTTATAAGCTCTTTTTGCGAAACTGGAAATGATTACGTCCGGACTCACTCCCTTTTTCTTAAGCACTTCTCCCATAAAAGGAGCGTCTCTTTTTCCTCTTTTGTTTAGAGGTCTTTCGTAATCTTTCAAAGTTTCGTCCTTCCAACTCGATTTTGCGTGCCGCATAAGATACAGTCTTTTCATATTTTTACTCCTTGGTTCTTTCCAAAAAATTTTTCGGAAGCTCCTTGGAGCTTTTGACTCCCTGCATATTTTTAAGCTCCAGCGCCCTTTTTACAAGATTCCCTTTTCCTTCGCAAAGTCTTTTTACGGCTTCATCGTAACTCTGCTTTGCTTTTTCCAAAGAAAATCCCACGCTTTGAAGACTCTCGGCGAAATTTACGAACTTATCGTAAAGGTCTCCCGCTTTTTGAGCGATGATTTTGGCGTTTTGATTTTGATATTCGTATCTCCACATGCTCTCTATGATTCTAAGCACCGCAAGAAGGGTCGTAGGGGAGACGATAACGATGTTCTCTTTCTGAGCTTTTACGAATATCTCCGGATCCTCTTCCAAAGCCGCCAAAAAAGCTCCTTCTATTGGAATGAACATCAAAACGAAATCCAAACTCTCTTCGAAAAGCTCTTCGTATCTCTTTTGAGAAAGCTCTCTTAAGTGAACGTATATGGAGTTCATATGTTCGTTCAAAGCCTTTTTCCTCTCTTTTTCCTCTTCGGCGTGAAAATATCTCTCGTAAGCTACCAAAGAGACTTTAGAGTCTATAATCACGATCCTGTTTTTGGGAAGCCTAACCACGACGTCCGGTCTTAACCTTTTATTTTCCTTGGAGACGGCGCTAAATTGGCTCTCATACTCCCTCCCTTCCTTCAAACCGGACTCTTCCAAAATTTTTTGCAAGATCATCTCTCCCCACGCCCCTTGGGTTTGGGAGTTTCCTTTCAAAGCCTTTACAAGATTATCCGCCTCTTTGCTAAGTTTGAGATTAAGTTCCCTAAGTCTTTCCACTTCCTTTATCAAAGAGAATCTCTCCTTGGACTCCTCTTCGATTCTATAAGAGAAGTTTCTTATCTCCTCTTTTAAAGGCTTTATCAAAAAATCGATGTTTTTAAGCCCCTCTCTCTCGAATCTCTCGCTCTCTCTTTGCAGTATGGAGTTTGCGAGATTTTCAAATTCGCTTCTCATTCTCTCTTTTATCTCGTTTTCTCTCGAAACCCTCTCTCTCAAAGAGGCGTTTTCCGTCTCGAGCTTGTTTACTTTGAAACTAAGCTCCTTTTTTTCGTTTTTAAGCTCCTCTTTTTCCTTTTCGACGTATCGCAAAAGCCTCTCTTTCTCTTCAAGCAGTTCGCCGACCTTTTGAGCGATTTCGAGAGTTCTTTTTTTGTTGGCGTAGAGAAAGAGAAGGGAAGTGAAAAATATTCCCGTCAAGATTCCCAAAAAAAGATACAAGAAACTTTCCGCTATAACCATTTTTTATACTTTCTTTTTGTAAAATTGTAACAAAATACTCCCGAATAAGGAAATCTCTCCGATGCGAGAAAAAATCAGAAGATATCTCTGCCTTTTTATTTTATTCTTTTTTCGTTTAAGATACGAAGTAAAAGCGATAGGAGCGGAGAATATAGAGACCGATAAGGGAGTTTTGCTCCTTGGAAACCACGTAAGCTGGATAGATTGGGCTTTCGTTCAGATCGCTTACCCAAAATGCATAGAGTTTGTGATGCACAAGGAGATCTACGAACTTAAATTTCACAGAAAATTTCTAAACTTTATGGGAGTCATACCGCTTTCGATAAAAGCTCCGAAAAACGCCCTTAGAGAGATAAGAAAGGCGCTTTCGGAGAAAAAGAGCGTCTGTATCTTTCCCGAAGGAACGATCAGTTACAACTCCCAAATGGGAATTTTAAAAAAGGGATACGAAAAGGCGGTGAAGGGAGTTAAGGAGGGAGTTATAATTCCCTTTTACATAAAGGGGATCTTTTACAGCAGATTTTCGCGCTCCGACAGAAAAAAGAGCTCTCTTTTTAGAAGAAAAGTGGCGGTTGTTTTCGGAGAAGCTTTGCCTCTCGATACGAAAACGAGCGTTTTGAGGCGAAAAATCCACTCCCTCTCTCTCGAGGCGGAAAGATATCTTTATGCCAAGGAGAGTCTTTTAAAAAGAGAGAGAAGAAGAATTTTGGAGGTTTTAAATCCCTCCTTTTCGTCCGCTTTCGCTTCCGTTTGCGATAAAGAGGAGTTCATAAACGAAATATTTATAAATTCGAAAGAAAAATTCTATCCGCTCTATAACGAAACTCCTTTGGATGCGGCCAAATTTCTCGTAAAGAAAGAGATCTCCTATCTTTTCGCCGACGAAAAGTTTCTAAAAGCCTGCGTTTTAAACAAAAACATCCATCCTCTTATGCTCTCCACTCTAAAATACATAATAACTTTCGATAAAGTTTCTCTCTCTTTAATAAACGAATTTGAGGATAAATTTAAAAAGATTTTATATACCGGCTTCAAAACGAAAGAGATTCCTTTCGTCTCCCTAAATCTTCCCGACGTTTTGGAGACGGGATATTTTAAAATCCAAAAGGGATACAAAAAAGGAAGCGTGGGGATGCCTCTTCCCGGAGTAGAGGTCAGGGAGGAAAACGGAAAAATCTACGCAAGAAGCTCGGTAAATTTCAAATGGATAGATACGAAGGAGAGAGGATTTTTGGATGAAGAGGGATTTTTGTTCATAGAGAGAGAACGCTTTTTTTAAATACTTCTCCCCTATGGGCGTAAGATTTAAACTGATCCAAACTCGCCGCCGCCGGGGAGAGCAAAGCGACTTCGTTCTTCGTTAAAATCTTATCTATCTCCTTTACGGCGTTTTGAAGAGTTTTCGAAATATGCGCTTTTTTGCCGATCTCTTTTGCGAGTTTCTCGATTTTTGAGGCGTTGGAGCCGATGGCGAATATCTCCGTTTCCGTATCTTTTAAAAACGAGAAGAGTTTCGAAATATCCGCTCCTTTGTCGTCTCCTCCCAAAATCAGGAATATTTTTTTATCCCGATATCTTTTTAGCGCCTCTATCGTAGCGTCGGCGTTCGTGGCTTTGGAGTCGTTTACCCAGAGGCGACCTTCGGAGTCGTAAAACTCTTCGAGTTTATGCGGATCTATTTTAAAATCGTTTATTTTTTCGTAAGGAATCTCGTCAAAGAGGATCTTAACGACCGCCAAAGCCATCAAGCTATCGAGCAAAAAAGGCTCCTTGTGAGAAATTTCGTTCGTTTTTATACCGAGTTTTGCGGCAAGATCCTCGCCGTCTTCGTAAGTTATTTTGTAGGCGTCGGTTTTAAAATCCTCATACTTTTTCGGTATGATCGCAACCTCTCCCTCTCTCATCGACAAAAGCGGTTTTAGTTTCGCCCTCTCGTAAGCCTCGAAACTTCCGTGCCAGCTTATATGATCTTGCGTTATCGGAAGAAGGACGTAGAGATTGGGAGAGGCTTTTTTGGTGTAGTGAAGCGTAAAAGAACTTGTTTCGAGTATCCACATGGAGGCGTTTTCGTTAAGTTTCGCCAAAGGAGTGCCTATGTTTCCCCCGCTAACGGCGCCTTTATCCCTTAAAAGATACTCTATCATAGCCGTAGTGGTCGTCTTTCCGTTCGTCCCGCTCACCCAGACGGAGTAGGGCATCTTCTCTTTAAAAAGATCGTATTCGCTGATTAGATGCAAGGCTTTTTTGATGAGAGGGTGTGAGGGAGGAATACCGGGACTCGTAACTTCAAGAGAGCTTTTTAAAGGATCAAAAAGAGAGGAGGGCAAAAGGGAGTTGCCGAACTCGTCCTTTGAAACCGTTTCGAATTTATCGTCGAAAATTTCGCAATTTCCGAACCTCTCGGCTATCGCTTTGGTCGTTTTTCCGTATCCGAAAAGCGTCATTTTAAAAATCCCGAATCTATCTTATTTTTATCGTAATCAAAGCTATGATGTTGGATATCAAGGCTATGATCCAAAATCTGACTATAATCTTATTCTCAACCCATCCTTTCACCTCGAAATGGTGATGAATCGGCGCCATATGAAAGATTCTCTTTTTTCTCGTTTTGAAACTTCCGACCTGAAGGATGACGGAAACCGTCTCCAAAACGAATATGAACCCTATCACTATAAGAAGTATTTCGTTTTTCGTAACGACCGCGAGATAACCGATAAAAGCTCCCACGGACAAACTTCCCGTATCCCCCATAAAAACTTCCGCGGGATGGCAGTTATACCATAAAAATCCCAAAAGCGCCCCTATCATTCCCAAAGAGATGATCGAAACCTCTCCGACTCCCTTTATGTTAGGCAAAAAGAGATATTCGCTAAAGATGGCGTGTCCGCAAAGATAAGCGAATATCGAAAGGGAAAAGAGAGCGAAAACCGAAGGAACGGTGGCCAATCCGTCCAGACCGTCCGTTAGATTTACCGCATTGCTTGTGGATACTATAACCAGCGTCCAAAACGGTATCGCCAAAATCTTCATATCAAAAAGCGGATTTTTATAAAAAGGAACGAAAAATTCGCTGTTTAATCCCATAAAGTATAAAAACGAACCGACCGCGAAAGCGGCTAAGATCTGAAGAGCCATCTTCGCTCTCGGAGTGAGACCGGCTTGATTGCTGTTTTTTACGATTTTTGCGATATCGTCCTTAACTCCTATCGCCGCATAAAAAACTATCGTCATAATGGACGCTATTACGAAATAGTTCGTAAGTTTTGCGGTCAAAAGAGTCGATATTAGAGTCGCCGTTATGAAAACGACTCCGCCCATCGTAGGAGTTTTGGCTTTGGTTTTGTGATTTTTCGGAGCTTTGTCGTAGATGGGCTGGCTTGCTTTTTTGCTTTTGGCCCACTCGATGAATTTCGGCATAAGATATAAAGTTAAAAAGAAAGATATAAAAAAGCTGATACCGGCTCTAACGGTAATATAGTGTAACAAATTTATATCAAAGTGCGTATATAACCAATAAAGCATCCGATTCCTTAAATAAAATTATTTATTTCATAGCAAATGAAGGAGAAATTATAGTATAATCAGCCTTAAAATTTATCTGTCTATTTTTTTTAGAAAGGGGATATTTTGGGGAAAAAAGCTCTTTTAATCATAACTGACGGAATAGGATACAACTCCAGCTGCGACAACAACGCTTTTTGTCAAGCCGATAAAAAAACTTACGATTATCTTTTCAAACACGTTCCTTACTCTTTGATAAAAACTTCCGGACTCTCCGTAGGACTTCCGAAAGGACAGATGGGAAATAGCGAAGTCGGACATATGACGATAGGAAGCGGAAGAGTTTTGTATCAAAATCTCGTAAAAATAACCAAAGCGTTAAACGACGGATCTTTGGAGAAAAATCCCGTTTTAAACGAACTTTTGAATAAAAGCGAAAGAATTCATATCATAGGACTTTTAAGCGACGGAGGAGTGCATTCGCACATAGATCATATAATAGGTCTTGCAAAGATAGCCTCCAAACGGGGTAAAAAGGTGTTTTTGCATCCGATAACCGACGGAAGGGACGTAGATCCCAAAAGCGGAGTCTCTTACGTAAAAACTCTAAAAAACGCTCTTGATGAAAATATGAAAATAGCCTCGATAAGCGGAAGATTTTATACGATGGATAGAGACAACAGATGGGAGAGAGTCAAAAGAGGCTACGACGCGATCGTAAACGCAACTCCGAAAACATCTCTCGATCCTATTGAATATCTTGAAAAATCCTACGAAAAAGATGTAACCGACGAATTTATAGATCCGACCGCTTTCGAAGGATACGAAGGAATGCAAGAGGGAGACGGAGTGATTTTCGCAAATTTCCGAAGCGACAGAATGAGAGAGATAACTCAAGCTATCGGAGACGAGAATTTTTGCAATTTCGAGAGAAAACCGATAAAAGTGAACGTCGTTACGATGACCGAATACGACAAAACATTTCCGTATCCGGTTTTGTTCCCTACCGAACTTCCCAAAAATACGCTTGCGGAAGTTATAAGCAAAGAGGGGCTTTCTCAGTTTCATACCGCCGAAACGGAAAAATACGCTCACGTAACCTTCTTCTTTAACGGAGGAGTCGAAGAGCCTTTTAGAAACGAAACGAGAGTTTTGATACCGAGTCCGAAAGTCAAAACTTACGATCTGAAACCTCAAATGAGCGCTCCCGAAGTCGGAGAGGCGGTAAGAAAGGCTTTGAGAGAGGAGTACGATTTCGTGGTGGTAAACTTCGCAAACGGAGATATGGTCGGACATACCGGAGTTTTCGAAGCGGCTAAAAAAGCGGTGGAGACGGTGGACGAAGAGATAGGGAAAATCTTGGAAGTGGCGAAAGAGAAGGATTATTCGGTAGTCATAACGAGCGATCACGGAAATGTGGAGCAGATGAAAGACGATAAGGGAAATATTTTAACCAACCATACCACTTTCGACGTTTTTTGCTTCGTGATAGACGATAGAGTCAAGGAAGTTAAAAACGGAGGACTAAACAACATAGCTCCGACCGTCTTAAAGCTTATGGGAATTCCCAAACCGAAAGAGATGGACGAAGCGCTGGTGGAATTTTGAATATAAAATCATTTCTATAAACAAAGGAGAATTATGGAATTTAGCGGATCTAACGTTTTGGTAACCGGAGCCACTAAGGGAATAGGAAGAGAGATAGCCAAAACATTGGCTAACTACGGTCTTAAAGTATGGATAAATTACAGAAGCGATCCGACTTTGGCGGACGAGCTGCAAAAAGAGATAGAAGAGAGCGGAGGCAAAGCCGCCGTCATAGGATTTGACGTAACGGACGAAGAGGCTTTTATAGACGCAATCAAAACGATAACGGACAGCGACGGAGAGCTTTCTTATCTCGTAAACAACGCCGGAATCACCAACGACAAACTCGCTCTTAGAATGAAAAAAGAGGATTTCGTATCCGTTATAGAGACGAATCTGACTTCCGCTTTCATAGGATGCAGAGAGGCTTTGAAAGCGATGAGCAAAAAGAGATTCGGAAGCGTAGTAAACGTATCTTCGATCGTAGGAGAGACCGGAAACGTAGGACAGGTAAACTACTCGGCAAGCAAAGGCGGATTAAACGCCATGACTAAGAGTTTCGCGCTGGAGGGAGCCGCGAGAGGAGTTAGATTTAACGCCGTAACTCCGGGATTTATAGCGACCGATATGACGAAAAAACTTAAAGAGGAGGTCGTAAAAGCTTATGAGGAGAAGATACCTCTAAAGAGATTCGGAGAGCCTAAGGA
>CAZPVZ010000236.1:0-5873 GCA_964590185.1 uncultured Campylobacterales bacterium | reverse complement strand
TCCTTAATCAAATCCTTTTTAAAAATTCTTTTATAATGGTTGTAAACTCCGACCGCAAAAATCTTTTTGGCTCTTTCTTGTCCTATTACGTATTCGTCCAAAATGCTTTTTAACTCTTTCGGAGTCAAAAGTTCGTAATCTATCGTATGCTCTTCTTTTTCTTCGTCTCCGAAAAATATTTTATAAGCGGACAATACGCAGTTTTCGCATATATAAACTCCGTTTCCGGCTATCAGTCTGTTATCGCCGCTCTCTTTAGATTTACAAAAACTACATCTTTTATTGCTCATATACTCTTATTCCTTTCAAAAGGTATTCCTCTTTTGGTATTTAATATAAAATTACATAGGTTTTTAACTTTGTCGCTTTCACTCTCTTCAAGCAACCTCAAAGCGCTCTCTCTTAAAGGTTTTCCGGATAAAAAAAGCTCTTTGTAAGCTCTTTTTAAAGTATCTATCTCATCTTTTTCGAAATTTCTTCTAAGTCCGACTATATTCAAACTTTTAACGACCGCCCTATTTCCTTCGGCCAAACAGTAGGGAGGGATATCCTGAGCGACCGCACTCGCTCCCCCTATCATCGCGAAATCCCCGATTTTTACGAACTGATGAACGGGAGTCATCCCCCCTATGACGGCGTTGTTTCCCACCTCCACGTGTCCGGCTAAAGTTACGGCGTTTGCAAAGATGTTGTTGTTTCCTATGATACAATCGTGAGCTATATGAACGTAGCCCATAATGAGATTGTTATCGCCTATTTTCGTAACTCCTCCGCCGTTTTCCGTTCCCGGATTGATAAAACTAAACTCTCTTATTTTATTGTTTTTACCTATAATAAGCTTTACTTTCTCTCCGTGATATTTAAGATCTTGGGGTATGGAGCCCACAACGGCGTTATAAAAAACGACCGTGTTCTCTCCTATAAAAGTATCTCCGTGAATTTGAGCGCCTTGTAAAATTTTAACTCCCCTATCGAGTTTCGCATCTTTGGAGATAAAGGTATAAGCTCCTATCTCAACCCCTTCTCCGATAGACGCTCCCTCTTCTATAACGGCGGTAGGATGAATTTTTCTCATACTATTTATCCACTATCATAGCCTTAAGCTCCGCCTGAGTCGTCAACTCTCCGTCAACGAAAGCTTTGGCGTCCAAAACCCAAATAGCCCCTTTGTGTTTTAACACTCTAAGCTCGTATTCGAGTCTGTCTCCGGGGCGAACGGGCTTTCTGAATTTGCATTTGTCTATGCTCATAAAATATACGACTTTGTTTTTAGTATCTTCCTGAGACTCCTTATCCATGCTCTTAAAAGCGAGTATTCCTCCCGCTTGAGCCATACCTTCTATAATCATCACTCCCGGATAGATGGGATGTCCCGGAAAATGCCCCTCGAAAATATGCTCTCCTATCGTTACGTTTTTATAAGCTTTTATAAACTCTCCCTCTTTCAGCTCTATAACTCTATCCACAAGCAAAAAAGGAAATCTATGAGGCAGAATTTTTTGAATTTCGACGGTATCTATCATGAAATGTTACCCCAATTACTATTTTTTTATAAAAATCCTATAATATTATCATAAAATTACTAAATTTTCTCTAACATCTTCATAGAGCTCGCTTTTACAATATATTTCATATTTGCCATTTAAAGAAGAAATATTATCTATAACTATAATTGGGGAGAGATCGAAAAACGAAAAAGAGAGCTTTTTCCTTAAATCCGTCTCCTCCTCTATAGAGGGAGGGTTAAATATAAGCTCCTTAACGCTTTTATAACTCTTTTTTATCATTTTATTGAAAGCGGAAAGCTCTAAAAACTTTATCTCCTCTCTGTTAAACATATAAAAATCTCTTATCTTCTCTTCCAACTTGCCTTTTGTGAAATCTCTTTTCAAAACGGAATAAAAAAGAAAGTAGGAGGGAATTATCTTTTTATCCCTTTTAACAAAAGCTCTTAATAACCTGTAGTTTAAAAATTTCTCCCTAACGATCCTATACTTTCTCCCCTCCTTTTCTATTTTCATCCTTTTTTCGTAAAGATCTATCTTCTCCTCTATCGATGCGGGAAGAGTTCGAGAGGAGATCGGGCTTATAAGTTCGCTTGCGAATCTTTTTTGTTCCTCTCTCTGTTTCGATAGCGCGTAAACGCATCCGCAATAGTTTTGACGGTAAAGTTTGGCTTCTTTAGCCATCTTAAACTGCTCTTGCGTCCCTCCCCCTTTTCTAAAATCTACGGTTAAAAATTTAACCCCGAACTTTCTTTCTATCTCTTCGCCCGCTTTTTTAAGCTGCTCTTTCGATTTTTTCGGACTTACCAAAAGAGTCGTCGTAACTACGCCCTCTCCTATCTCCTTAGCTTTTTTAGCGCTGACTTCCAATCTTTTATCGAAACATATTTCGCATCTTTTTCCCTTTTCGGGCTCGTTTTCGTAACCTCGAACCGTATCGAGCCAATTTTCGAAATCGTACTCCCCTTCCAAAAGCTCTATCCCCAAAAGCTCGCAACTTCTCCTGACGTCCAAAAGCCTCAACCGATACTCGCTATAAGGATGGATGTTGGGATCGTAAAAAAAACCTACAAGCTTTTCGTCGGGAAACTCCTCTCTCAATTTTTGCAAAAAAAAGTGGCTGTCAACGGAACAACAAATATGAACGAGCAACTACTCTCCTCTCAACTCTTTCAACTTCTCCTTAACTTTTTCCACATGCCCTTTAACTCTCACTTTATCCCATCTTGCGGCAACCTTGCCTTCGGGATCTATAAGATAAGTCGTTCTAACGACTCCCATATACTCTCTTCCGCACATCTTCTTAAGTTGCCAAACTCCGTATTTTTCCAAAACCTCTTTGCTCTCGTCGCTTAGGAGAGTGATTTTAAGTCCCTTTTTTTCTATGAAATTTCTATGCTTTTTCGGAGAATCGGGACTAACTCCCAAAATCACCGCGTCAAGCTCTTCAAAATCGGGCAAATTTTCCGTAAAGTCGCAAGCTTCCGTAGTACATCCGGGAGTGTTGTCCTTGGGATAAAAGTATAAAACGACCCATTTCCCTCTAAGATCTCTCAAACAAATTTCGTTTTCGTCCTGATTGGGCAAACAAAAATCCGGCGCAACCTCTCCGATCTCTATCATTTCTTTCTCCTTTTTAGCAAATTACCACCGATTTTATCTCGGTAAATTCCTCAAGAGCGAATTTGGGACCTTCCCTTCCTATTCCGCTCAATTTCACCCCTCCGTAAGGCTGAATATCGAATCTCAAAGTCGGTATGTCGTTTACTACCACCCCTCCGCACTCAAACTCCTCTATGGCTCTCTTGGTCAAAGAAAGATCGTTCGTAAAAATGGAGTATTGCAAACCGTAAGGAGAGTCGTTTATCTTTTCCAAAGCCTCGTCAAAATCCTTAACTTTCACCAAAGAGACTATCGGAGCGAAAACCTCTTCGCAAACTATTTTCATATCGTCTCTTACCTCTCCCATAACGGTAGGATGGAAAATTTTCCCTTCCCTTTTGTTTCCGCAAAGAACCTTAGCGCCCTCTTCTATCGCGCTGTTTACCCAGTTTTGGGCTCTTATCGCGGCATCTTCGCTTATCAAAGGACCCAAAAAGGTATCTTCGTCGTAAGGATCCCCTATTTTTAATTTTTTCGTCTCCTCCACCAGATAGGAAGCGAACTCGTCATAGACTTTTTCATCGACATAGATTCTTTGCAAAGAGATGCAAACCTGCCCGGAGTTGTAAAAAGATCCCACCGCACACTTAGCCGCCGCGCTTTTGAGATCGGCGCTTCTTTCTATAAAAGTCGCCGCATTTCCTCCAAGCTCCAAAGATACCTTTTTTATACCGGCGTTTTTGGTTATTATGTTGCCTACGGGAACGCTTCCGGTAAAACTGATGACTCTCGGAATATCGCTCGTTACAAGAGCGCTTCCGACTTCCGCGTCTCCGTAAACCACGCTCAAAGCATCCTTAACGGCATATTCGCTCTCTATAAAAAGTTTGGCGAATTTGTAAGCGGTAAGCGGAGCTTCCGGAGTCGGCTTCAAAACCACGCTATTGCCGGCAACCAAAGCGGGAGCGATTTTATGAGCAACCAAATTCAAAGGAAAGTTAAAAGGAGTGATAGCCACCACGACTCCGACCGGAACTCTTTTGTAAAAACTTAAGGTTTTTCTTCCGCTAGGCATGGCGTCTGAATTAAAAGTCTCTCCGTGCTCTTCTATAGCCGCCGAAATCGATAGAGAAATCGTCTCTATGCACCTATCGACCTCTATTAAAGAAAATTTTATCGGTTTTCCGACTTCGTCCGTAATCGTTTTCGCAAAATCCTCTCTTTGCTCCTTAAGCTTTTTAGCCACATCCTCAAGCCATCTGACTCTTTGAGAGAGAGTAGTCTTTTTGCTCTCCTTAAACGCCTCTTTGGCTATTTTCAAAGCTTTTTCGGCATCTTCTTCGGTACATTTCGGATATTTGGAGACGACCTTGCCGTTATAAGGAGCCGCAACCTCTATCCATTCGTTCTTGCTCTCTTCCCTGCTTCCGAAAAATATTTTAGCTTCCATACCTCTCCCTTTTTTGAAATCTAACGCAATTTTAACACAAATTGAGCCGATCCGAAAAAATTATCTCTTACTGCCGCAAATATAGCAAACATCTTTCGCCGCATAGGCGCTATGGGGAACTTCGGCTTCGCTCTCCATCCTATCTCCCGGCAAAAGTTTTAATAAAACGCCGTTCTCTTTTATATGAAGCTCTCCTTCCAATATCCATCTAACTTCGTTATAAGGATGGGTATGCACGGGATAGGAGGTTCCCTCCCTATCACACCATTTAAAGATATTAAAATAACCCTCTTTTTCCAAAATCTCTACGATCTTTTTTTCGTCGGTTATTTTCGTATGAAAAACTTCGGCCATCTTACAACCTCCCGCAAACTCTCCGTTTTTTGAAAGATTATAACAAAAACGAAAAAATTTTTAGGAAACCGAGAAAAACAATTTCACTTTAATGAATAAAAAACGTTTTCGAAAAAAAAGATGAAGAAACTCCCTAAAACGGGACGATTACTTCATCCAGGAACTTAAAAACTTAACTTCCAACAACGCTTATTCACTTAAAAAGCAAATCTTCAACTCCTTGGCAAAAGGAAACACGAAGGAAGGTAAAGAAGGTGTTAGTTGAGAGAAGATATAAAATTTTTAAAAAAAAACAACGATATTTCCGAAGCAAATTCACTAAAAAGGAGATATAACATGTTTAAAAAAGCTCTTACGACTCTTTTGTTGACGGCATCCATGCTTTTTGCGATCAATTTGCAAACCGCTTCCAAAGAAGAGTTAATGAGCATAAAAGGTATAGGAGAAAAAAAGGCGGAAGCCATAATAGCTTATAGAAAAAAACATCCCATAAAAAGCGTTGAAGATTTAAAAAACGTAAAAGGAATAGGACAAAGCATCATCAACAACATCAAAAACGACATAAAAGACAAAAAAAGAATCTCCAAAAAGAAAACGAAAAAAAATCCCGTTCAAAAAACGAAAAAAACCGCTAAAAAAAGCTCTTAAGAGGGCGCAAACTCAAGCCCTCTTCAAAAGAGAGTATTTTTCAAATATTTCTCTATATCTTTTTACTTTCTCGTCAAAAGAAATGACGGCGTAAGCGGGAGAGGGTGAAGGCAAAAGCTCCGAAGGAAGCGAAAGGTTTCCGTACTCTCTTTTAAAAAGGGTTTCCGCTTTTTTTCCCGTAAAAAATATCGCCTTTATATTTTTATACTTTTTCAAAAAAGAGTCGAAATCGTTAATAACGGGATTCTTAAGATTCGTATCGGAAGAGTTCTTTCTCTCGCAACTTTGTATAACGTCCCACAAAGCGATACGAT
>CAZPVZ010000235.1:0-4679 GCA_964590185.1 uncultured Campylobacterales bacterium | reverse complement strand
GATGCCGTATGCGTGGGGATTTTGCCCGAATACGACAAGATAAGGGATATCGACGAGAATAAGATGGAGCCTTTGGAAACTTACGATCCGAGGAAAAAGCCATGGTAAGAAGAGTATTTTTAATCGTTTCCCTCGTTAGCGTTTTGGCGTTTTCTTTTTCTTTCTCTTTCAAAGGCGGAGCGTTTAAAAACATAGACGCGAGGGAGGCTTATAGGCTTCAGCAAAAAGGAGCGGTTTTGATAGACGTTAGAACCAAAAAGGAGTTTGAGAGAGGGCACGCAAAAGGGGCCGTTCATATACCCATCTACGAGGAGAAGCACGGAAAAGCGGAGTTTAACAAAGATTTCGTAGCTCAAGTGGAGTATTTGGTTAAAGACGATTACGAAAAGCCCATAGTTTTGATATGCAGAAGCGGACATAGGTCGGCTACGGCGGCGGAGCTGCTGTCAAAAAACGGATTTAGCGAAGTTTATAACGTTTTGCACGGTTTTTTGACTCCCGGAGGGTGGCTTTATTATAAACTTCCGGCGGAGAGATGAATTTTTTGAAATAAAATATGCTTAATTAAGACTAATTTTATCCTATTTAGTTATAATTACCTCGACAAAACAAATTTATACTAAAAGGAAATGAAATGGCAAAGACGAAATTGAAAGGAAACGACGTTCAGTTAGCCGGTAACGAGGTAAATGTAGGAGACGAAGCTCCGAAAGTGAAAGTCGTAGGAGCGGATCTTAGCGAGATCGAGGTGGGAGGAGCCAAAGATAAAGTTCAACTTCTTGTTGCGGTTCCTTCTTTGGATACTCCGGTATGCGCCGCGGAGACGAGAAAATTTAACGAGCAAGCCGCCGCTATAGACGGAGTTGAGGTAACGGTTATCTCTATGGACCTTCCTTTTGCGGCTAAAAGATTTTGTACGACTGAGGGGATAGAGAACGTTCAAACCGGAAGCGATTACAGAAACAAAGATTTCGCTAACGCTTACGGACTTTTGATAGCCGAAGGTCCTCTTGCGGGTCTTAACGCAAGAGCCATATTCGTGGTAGGAAAAGACGGAAAAATAACTTATAAAGAGCTTGTTCCGGAGATTACCGCCGAGCCGGATTACGACAAAGCTCTTGCCGCCGCTAAAGAGGCCGCAAGTAAATAACCACTGCTATATAAGGGAGAGAAGACGCGGGCGATAAGCCTTGCGTCTTTACTTTAAGAAAATCTTTTTTTTCCGATTATAGATCCAAAAAGGATCGCTTTTGAAAAAGCTTCGTTGCGCTACTTTGGATGCGATAGAAGCTAAAGAGGTGCAGGTGGAAGCCGCCTTTTTGAGAGGACTTCCCGGTTTCTCCATCGTGGGACTCGCTCAAACCTCCATCCAAGAGTCCAAAGAGAGAATAAAATCCGCTTTGGATTCCATAGGTTACTCTTTCGCTCCTTTAAAAATTACCGTAAATCTTTCTCCTTCCGATTTGAAAAAAGAGGGGAGTCATTTCGATCTTCCGATAGCTCTTCTTATAGCTCTTTGGCAAAAAAGCGTCGATTTTGAGGATTTTTTCGTTTTCGGGGAGTTGGGACTTGATGGAAGAGTCAAAGATACCGCCTCTCTTTTTCCCGTAATTTTATCGTTGGCTAAAAGCGGCTCTTTGAAAAGGGTTTTGATTCCGGAAGATAGCAAAGACAAGATTTCCAAAATTTTGGGAATAGAGATATATACCGTTTCCCATCTGCAAGAGGCGGCGGAGTTTTTTTTAAATCCCTCTTCGAGAAAAAAACTGAAAAACAAAGAGCTTGATTTTAAATTCGTCGAAGCGGACGGAGAGAAGTTTTATTATACCGATGAGTATCCTTTGGATTTTAAAGAGGTTAGAGGGCAGGAGATCGCCAAAAGAGCCTCGCTGATAGCCGCCGCTGGGATGCATAATATACTTTACGAAGGGAGTCCCGGTTGCGGAAAGAGCATGTGCGCAAAAAGGCTTAGATACATTTTGCCTCCTATGAGTTTGGAAGAGATTTTGGAGAATGCGAAACTCTCTTACCTCTCCGGAAAAGATGCCGAGTTTTCTCCCGTTAGGAGTTTCCGCGCTCCTCATCACAGCTCCACGAGAGCGAGCGTTTTCGGCGGGGGGAGCAGGAGCGCAAAGATAGGGGAGGTGGCGCTTGCGAACAACGGAATTTTGTTTTTTGACGAGCTTCCTCACTTTCCCAAAAGCGTTCTTGAGAGTTTGAGAGAGCCTTTGGAGGATCATAAAGTTTTGATTTCGAGAGTCAATACGAAAGTGGAGTACGAGACGAAGTTTCTTTTCGCCGCGGCTATGAATCCCTGTCCGTGCGGAAATCTTTTGAGTTCGGAAAGAGAGTGCGAATGCAGCGATTTGGAGATAAAAAGGTATAGAAGCAAACTCTCTTCTCCTCTTTTGGATAGGATTGACATTTTCGTTTTGATGGAGGAGATCTCTTTTGAAGATAAGGCTACCGTATCTTCCAAGGAGATGTTCGAAGCGGTAAAGAGAGCTTTTCTTATGCAAAAAAGTAGGGGGCAAAAAGAGTTCAACGGAAAATTAAGTGATGAAGAGATAAAAAAACATTGTAAAATATCGAAAGAAAATGAAGAAATTTTATCTCAAGCCGTAAAAAGGTTTTCTCTTTCCCAAAGAAGCCTAAACAGAGTCAAAAAAGTCGCAAGGACGATAGCCGACCTTCGAGAGAGCGAAAATATAGAAAGAGAGGATCTTTTGGAGGCGTTGAGTTACAGAATGAGGGTGTAGGTATGAAGAGAGTTTTTAAAGAGGTTGGAAGTTTAGATAGAAAATGTTACGAAGTTTACGCTCTTAGCGAAGATCTTTTGATGGAGCATGCCGCCGAGGCTTTGAAAAGGGAGGTCGAGAGATTTCCGAAAAAGAGCAGGGTTTTGATCGTATGCGGTCCCGGAAACAACGGAGCGGACGGAATAACTTTGGCGAGAATGCTAAAGGGAGATTATGAAGTTAAGATTTTTCTCCCTTACGGAGCCAAGTCGCAGATGGCGAAACTTCAGCTTGATAGAGCCGAAAGGGTCGGAGTCGAGGAGGTTTTTAAGGTCGAAGAAGCCGATATCGTAGTCGATGCGATATTCGGATCGGGAATGAACAGGGAGCTTAAGGAGGATATCGTCGAGATTATCGATCAGCTAAACTCCCTTGAGGCTTACAAGATAGCTTGCGACGTTCCTACCGGAATAGACGCTAAGGGAAACGTTTCTAAAAACGCCTTTTTTGCGGACGTTACCGTTACGATGGGAGCTTTGAAAGAGTCTCTTTTTACGGACGAAGCCAAAGATTACGTGGGGGAGATAAAGATTGCCGATTTGGGAGTGAGTTCCGCGCTGTATGAAGATGAGAGCGATACCTATTTGCTTGAAGAGGAGGATTTGAAACTTCCCTTCAGAGAGAAAAAGAGCTCCCACAAAGGGGATTTCGGTCATCTCGCCGTCGTTTGCGGCAAAAAGCACGGAGCCGCCGTCATAGCCTCCAAAGCGGCTTTTTCTTTCGGGGCGGGTCTCGTTACGATGGTGTGCAACGAGATTTTCGACATCCCTTACGAGATAATGTACTCTACGCATCTTCCTCCCAAAACCAATGCGGTTTGCATAGGCATGGGGCTTGGGTATCAGTATGACGATGAGCTTTTGCACGATTTCGTTTTGAATCATCCTCATCCGGTCGTTATAGACGCCGATATCTTTTATAACGAGTTTATAGTGGAGATTTTGCAGAAGAAAAGAAATCTTGTCCTAACTCCCCATCCGAGGGAGTTCGCTTCCCTTTTGAAACTTACGGGCGTAGCCGAGGTTACGGCGGCGGAGGTTCAAAAAAGAAGATTCGAACTATCGAGGGAGTTTTGCGGAAAATTTCCCGAGGTGGTGCTGCTTTTGAAGGGAGCCAACGTTTTGATCTCTCAAAACGAAAAGACTTTTATCAATTCTCACGGCACCAACGCTTTAAGCAAAGGCGGAAGCGGGGACGTTTTGGGAGGTTTGATAGGGGCTTTGCTTTCTCAAAACAGATCTCCTTTGGATGCCGCTATACACGCCTCTTTAGCCCACGCTTTGAGCGCTAAGAGATATTCGAAAAACAACTACTCTTTGACTCCTTTCGATATTATCGAAGGAATAAAATGTCTTTAAAAAGGATCGTTATTCTCTTTAGCGGAGAGGGGACGAATCTCGAAAACCTTATAAAAAAGCTTCACGAGAGAGAGTTTGACGGGTTTAGGGTGGAGGTTGCGAAGGCTATCACGAACAATCCCGACGCCAACGGGATAAAGAGAGCGAAAAAGTGCGGAGTGGAAGTTTCGGTTATAGATCATAGGGATTTTAAAACAAGAGAGGAGTTCGATAAAAGACTCGTTGCGGAGATAGAGAAATCAAATCCCCATTTGACGGTGCTTGCCGGTTTTATGAGGATTTTGACTCCGGTTTTTACCGATAGAGTGAAGGCTATCAATCTCCATCCCTCCATTTTGCCTCTTTTTAAAGGAGCCAACGCCATAAAGGAGAGCTTTTCTTCGGATATGAAGGTTGCGGGGGTGAGCGTTCACTTCGTAACGAGCGAGCTTGATTCGGGGAAGATAATAGATCAGGAGTGTTTTAAAAAAAGCGAGGGGATGAGTTTTGAGGATTTTGAGAGAAGGATTCATCAAATAGAGTA
>CAZPVZ010000234.1:0-9742 GCA_964590185.1 uncultured Campylobacterales bacterium | reverse complement strand
TTCGTCAAAATAAAAATAATAGAGCGTATCCTTTTCTATTTTATATCCGACGAAATATCTAAGAGCCAAATTGGCTTGAAAGGAAGCTATCTGCATAACGATCGGAGCCGCTATCCCTTTGGGTTTTCTATCGGTTATCTTAAAAGCGTCAAAAGAGCTCTTTTCAAAAAAGCATACGTGCCCGTGAAACTCCTCCACCGAACCGTATATCCAAGGAATGTTTCTCTCTTTCGCAAATTTATCTATTTTAGCTCTAACCTCCAAATTGTCCGTAGCGTCTATAATCAGATCCAACTTTATATTTTCGCAATCCTGCTCCGCAAAATCCTCAAACTTCTTGCAATGAGGATAAACTTTCGTATAGGAGCATCTATCCTCCATAATTTCCGCCAAAAGATGAGCTTTAAATCTCCCCTCGTCACCCTCTTTAAAAGCTATCTGTCTGTGGATGTTGTGAGCGCTCACCTTATCGAAATCGACAAGATGAAACTCCCCTATCCCGGTAGAGCCCAAAGAGACTCCCAAAGAGCATCCAAGCCCTCCGCAACCTATAATCGCAACCTTTTTATCCTTTAAACTCTCCTGCTTCTTTTTTCCCCAAAGCTCTATCTGTCTGTAAAAATAGGCTTCGAAAGAGGGCTCCATAAAAGTTCCGCTCGTATCTATCATAAAATACCCCTTCTCTCCAAATGGTTTCTAAATCCCCAAACTCTTTTTGCGTATCGGGAATTTTTTTTAGAGATATCGGCTATGAGCATCTCCTCTTTATCTCCCAAATAAGCCTCCATCCTCCCGTCGGGACATATAAGAGAGGTATTTCCGTAAAATTCCCATTTTACGGAACCATCTTTATACTCTCCTATCCTGTTTACCCTCAAAAGATACATACCGTTTAAAAAAGCCCTCACTCTAAGTATTTCGTTCCATTTCTCCAAAGAGTTGAAAGTCGAAACGGAAGGTATCAAAACCACGTCAACCCTTTTTTTAAAAAGCTCAAGCCAAATATGATCGAAATGTATCTCGAATCCGGCTATGACTCCCACCTTAACCCCCTCGAATTCGAAAGTCATAACCTCTATCTTATCTTTTATCTCGTTATCGAAAAAAGACTCTTCGTCCCAATGCTTATAATTGATAAGGAAATTTTGATAGTAGTATCTAATTGACGAAGGAGAAAATTTGGCTATCGTTTTATAGATCTTTCCCTTCTTAAAAAGCACCAAAGGAGCGATAATCGTTATACCGTACTCTAAGGAGAGCTCCTTTAAAATCCTTATTTTATGATTCGACTGCTCCTTCACCATCGAAAGAGGCATCTTCTCGAGCTCTTTAAAAAAACTGTTTAAGACGTACTCTCCCAAAACTATGAGCTTTAATCCCTTCTTTTTGCAAACCCTAAGATAATAGTCGAGTTTCGATTTGCTCATAGGAAGCGTAGAGAGCTGAATGGCTCCTATCCTAATCATTTATCCTCTCTTTTTAACTCTTCTATCTCCAATTTGGCTTTCTCAAGCATATCGTTCGCTTCTTTCAAAGCCTTAATACCCTCTTTGTATTTTTTCATACTCTCTTGAAGCGTAATTTCGGGATTCATAAGCTCGTTTAAAATCTCTTTGGCTTTTTTTATCTTTTTTTCGAAATCTCCGCTTTTCATCTCTCCTCCAAAATCTCTCTTACGTAATCTTCAAATTTCTCGACCTCCACCAAAAAAGCGTCATGCCCGTAATCGCTCTCTACGCACTTATAGCGACATAAATCCTCTTTGCCTATACTCTTCATAGTTTCGTAAATCTTCTCCATTTCGCCGGGCAAAAAGAGAAGATCGCTTTTAAAAGAGATAAGATAGAGCATATTTTTCACTCTTTTTAAAGCATCCTCCAGCGAATCGTGATTTCTCGCTATATCGAAAATGTTAATCGCTTTGGTTATGTAAAGATAGCTTAAAGGATCGAACCAAGAGGTGAAATTGTATCCGTTATAATCAAGATACCTCTCCACCTGAAACCTTCCGTAAAGCTCGTAAAGTCCGTCCGTCTCCACATAGTTTCTTCCGAACTTCCTTTTCATCGAATCCGGACTCAGATAGCTTATGTATCCGCTCATTCTTCCGACCGCAAGTCCGGGCATCATCTTCTCTTTTATCTCTTCGGGATCGTAATAGCCGTTTTTAAAAAGCGGATCTCTTATGATCGCCTCTCGCGCCACTTTGTTAAAAGCGATAGCCCAAGGCTGAGTCGCGTAAGTTGCGGCTAAAACTATCGCCTTTTTGGCAAAAGAGGGATACTCCACCGCAAAAGTAAGCGCCTGCATGCCTCCCATCGATCCGCCTATAACCGCATGAGCTTCATAGATGCCGAGTCTATCGAAAAGTATCCTTTGAGCCTTTACCATATCTTTTATCGTAATGACGGGAAATTTCAGTCTGTAAGGCTTCAAAGAGGGATACATCTCGCTCATGGGACCCGTCGAACCGAAACAGCTCCCTATGACGTTGGAGCAGATAACGAAATATTTGTCGGTATCGATAGCCTTCCCGCTTCCTATCATCTTATCCCACCAACCCGGCTTTCTATCCCCTTCATAAAGCCCGGCGGCGTGGTGACTGCCCGTTAAAGCGTGACAAACGACTATCACGTTGCTTTTATCTTCGTTTAATTCTCCGTAAGTTTCGTAAACGATTTCGTAAGGTTCTAAAATTCTTCCGCTTTCAAGATAAAGAGGAGTGGTAAAAACCTCTTTTTTGGTTTGAATGTTCAACTTCTATTCCCGCTTTTTAAGGTAATTTTTAAAAAATGGCAATATTATACATTTTTTAATATAATTATCTCTTTATCCGGTTCGGTTTCGCTAAAAAGAGAAAATTTTTCAATCTTTTCGATCTTTAAACCGCTTAACTTTTCAATATCTTCACTCGTATAAAAATATTGAAAAATCCTCCCCTTCTCTTTTTTATAACGATCTCCCTCCTTTTCGAAAAGAACGATCAAAGTATCCAAAACTCCCTCTTCGAAAACGGACTCCACGGCTAAAAACCTATCCTCTTCGTCGTTAATCATAACCCCTTGAGTAACCTCTTCGAATCCGAAAAAGGTATTTATATCGAGCAGAAAACGCCCCCCTTTTTTCAAAACTCTCTCGGCGCATCCGAAAAACTTCTCAAGCTCCTCTTCTCTCATATAGTTAACCACGTCCCCTACGGCTATCAAAGCGTCAAACTCCCCTTTTAGGGAGCACAAATCCGCTTTTTGGGCTTTAACCCCTTTTTCGGAGGCTATATCGATCATCTTTTCGCTCTTATCTATCCCGAAAGCCTCAAAACCTCTCTCTTTCAGCTTCAAAAGCATCGAGCCGTTTCCGCATCCTATATCCAAAACGGTTTTTGCGTTAAAAGAGTCTAAAATATCGATATAAAAATCATAGAGCCTCTCATACTCTTCATAAAATCCTATAAGAGGCTCTATTTTTGCGTAAAGATCCAAAGAGTCCACTATTTAACCAAAGCTATGGCTTCTATCTCTATAAGAGCGTTTTTCGGAAGAGTTTTGACCGAAACCGTGCTTCTTGCCGGCTTGTGATTTTTGAAAAAATTCTCGTATATCTCGTTAACGGCTTCAAAATCGCTCATATGAGCCAAAAAGATCGTAGTTTTTACGACTTTATCCAGCGAGCTTCCCGCCTCTTCCAAAACGTTTTTAAGGTTCGTAAGAACCTGAACGGTCTGCTCCTCTATCCCTCCTTCCAAAAATTTTCCCTCCGGCGTCAAGGCTATCTGACCGGAAGTGAAAATCATCTCTCCCACTTTTACGGCTTGAGAATAGGGACCTATCGCTTGAGGAGCTTTATCGGTGGAGATATATTCCATTTTTCTTTCCTTTACTCGATTAATTTAAACTTAACAATTATAACATAAGAAAGTCTCTACGCCTTTTTAACAAATTGCGATTTTAATTTCATAGCCCCGAAACCGGGTATTTTACACTCTATATCGTGATCGCCCTCGCAAAGTTTTATATTTTTAACTTTGGTTCCGACTTTAAGGGGAGAGGATGCGCCTTTTACTTTCAGATCCTTTATAATAACCACGCTATCGCCGTCTTTTAAAACGTTCCCGTTAGAATCCTTTACGATCAATCCCTCTTCTTCAATCTTCTCCCCTTTTGCAAATTCGTATCCGCATTCCGGACACACCAAAAGTTCTCCGTCTTCGTAAACATATTCGCTCCCGCATTCGGGACATTTAGGCAAATTCATACGCATCCTTTAAAATTTTTCGTAATTATACAAGTTTTCTTATCTCTTTTAAAGCTTCGTCCCACTTTCCGCTTTCGCTTTTTCTAAAAATCCTTACGCTATCGTACCAAAAGCTCTTTCTATCCCCATCTCCCCATCTCCAATCGCTGTTAAAGGGAGCGAGCAAAAGCGTCTCCTTTCCCATAGCTCCGCTTAGATGTACGACGGAAGTGTCTATCGTAATCACGCTATCGAGATTGTCTATCGCCAAAGCGGTATCGTAAAAATCGTTAAGCCGCTCGTCCAAAGATATCACCCCGTATCTTTTTAAAAGCTCCTTCTCTTTTAAACTCTCCTCTTTTTGCAGAGAGTAAAAAACCAAATCCTCTCTCCAAACGGCGTCCAAAAGCTCTTTCAAATCGATCTCCCTTTTGCTTTTGGACCTTATTTTCGTCATAACGTCGCTTTTATCCGCAAGATTGGTTCTCCAAACGATTCCCACTCTCTTTTTGCCCTCGAAACCTTTCATATATTTTTTCGAAAAATCTTCGGAATCTTTTCGGTTTACCTTCAAATAGGACTCTTTATAAGGGATATTCTCCTTTTCGATTCCCAAAATATAACCGCTCTCCATCAAAGGGAAATGATAATCAAACTCTAAAATCTCGTCCGTAAAATTAATATCGGGATAGTTATACGAAAAGAGCTTAACGAGAGGTTTCGGCATCCTTACGGAAATCTCTTTAGCTTTCATATCTTTGAAAACGGGCAGAAACCTTATAAACTGAATCATATCTCCAAGCCCCTGCTCTTCGTAGATAAAAAGCCTGCCGTTTTCAATCTTTTTTTTGTCGTCCAAAAGATTGACGGGAGAAATTAAAAAAGTGTTTCTATTTTTAAGGGAGGGGTGATATCTGAATCTGTAATAATCAAATCCTCTCTTATAATCCCCTTCCGTTAAATATATGAAAGAGAGATTATAAAAAACGGTTACGTCGGCAGGATTTAATCTCAAAGCCCTCTCATAATATTTTTTCGCTCTCTTAAAACGGTTCGTCTCCTGATAAACGAGACCGATATTGTAGTAAATCTCTCCGTTTCGAGGTTGAAGAGCCAAAGCTTTTTCGAAAAATTTCAAAGAGTTTTTAAAATCTCCCTCTAAAAAATATAACCCGGCGAGATTGAAAATAGCGTCGAAAATATCGTTTTTGAGACTCAAAGCCTTTAAAAAAGCCTCCTTAGCCTTTACAAACTCGTTGTCAACAAGAGCCTTCTTACCCTCTTTAACATACTCCAAAGCCGAAAGTTTCTCATTCATCGTTAAGCCTCTACGCCGAAAAACTCTTCGATGCTTTTTAAATGCCTCTCAAACCCCTCGAAACGGTGATTTCCTCCCTCCTCCAAAATGAGATTCGCTTCTTTCAGCCTCTTCAAAGCGTCCCGATAGTCCAAAACCTCATCCCCTTTTTGAAGCATAAGAAGAATGTTTTTTTGAGAAGAGGGGGAAACTTCATACTTTTTAAGCATATTAGCATGCTCCTCCCTCCACTCGAAACGACTTCCGTCATAGTAGTTTACAGCCTCGGGAACGGCTCTTTTCAAACGCTCCGGAGCGTTTAAGGAGGGATTTATCAAAACCGCTTTTAAAGAGTAGAGTTCGCTCAAATAGAGCGCGTAAAAGCCTCCCAAGGAACTTCCCATCAAAAAAACTCTCTCTCCCCTATCTTTAAAAAACTCCACGATATCCTTTAGCGTTCCCACCGCCAAATCGGGAATATGAGACAGAGAGGGAGCCAAAAGTCCCTCTTTTTTAAAGTGTCTCTTAGCAACTTTCGCCTTAAAAGATTCGCCATTGCCTCCGAAACCGTGAATATACAAAATCATTAACGCTCCTTTTTAAAAAGGTTATGCAATTTTACACTTTTTTAGCTAAATAAATCTCTCTAAGCTTAGATAAGATATAATAATCTCTTTTTTCACAAAAACTAATGTTTAAGGAAAAAATTGGAGTATTTTTTATATTTTCTGATAACCTTAATCCTCTCGATCCTCTTTTCCATGGCGGGAGCCGGGGCGGGAGTGGCGGTAATACCCGTGCTTAATATGATGGGAGTCGAATTCAATTTGGCAAAAACCGTCGGACTTTTCGGAGGTTTCATAACGACTTTCACCTCCACTCTTTTAAATCTCAAAAGAAAGGTTTTGGACATAAAATTCGCTCTCCCTTTAGCAATAACTCTCCCCGTCTTCTCTCCGATCGGAGCTTTGCTTTCAAAATACGCAAACGAATCTTTTATCAAGGCTCTTTTCGCCCTCTTTTTGATTTTCAGCGCATCTATGATGATGTTTTTTAAAAAAGAGTCCAAAGCAAACTTTCAAAAAGCGTGGATACTCGCTCTTTTGGGAATATTCGTAGGAACGGCGGCGGGACTTTTGGGAGTGGGAGGAGGCAATATGCTGCTTCCCCTTTTGGTTCTTTTGGGATTCGAACCCAAAAAAGTGGCGGTAGCCGTAAGTTTCGTCGTTCCGTTTTCCACGATCGCCTCCTTTTTAAGCTACGCAAGTTTCGTAAAAATAGACTATTTTATGCTATTTAGCGTGGCTTTCGGAGCCCTTATAGGAGCCTACATAGGAAATCATATGCTTCACGTAAAACTCTCTCAAGCCCAAATAAAAAAGATAATAGCTTTGATACTATACGCTCTGGCTTTGAAACTTATTCTCTCTTTGATTTAAACTCCTCATACGCGCCTTTTAATACGAAATTTTTCGAGGGAAAATTTTCAATAATTTTTCAATTATGCAAAATATATTCATAAAAAAAATATACAACCGAATAAGTGGTATAATTAAAATAAAGAGAAAGGAGGGGCGTATGAAGGAGCTTAAAAAAGAGATTTTCAAACGGATCGATACGATAAACGAAAAGATAGTGCAAATAAGACACGATCTTCATATGCATCCCGAACTATCGGGCGAAGAGGAGCATACCAAATATCTCGTAAAAGGAGTTTTGGAATCAAGCGGATACGAAATAAAAGAGTTTGAAACCCATCACGGACTCGTAGCCGATTTAAAAAAAGAAGGAAAGCCGCTAATAGCCGTAAGAGCCGATATGGACGCTCTTCCGATCGAAGAGAGAACGAAAAAACCCTACGCTTCGAGAGTAAAGGGGGTAATGCATGCCTGCGGGCACGACAGCCACACCGCAATAGCTCTGGGAGTGGCTATGGCGATGGCTCCTTTTAAAGAAGAGATCGACGCAAACGTAAGATTCATATTTCAACCCTCCGAAGAGAGCAAAGAGGGGGGAAGTCTCGATATGATAAAAGATAAAGCTTTGGACGGAGTCGATATGATATTCGCTCTTCACGCATATCCCTACCTCAAAACCGGACAGATCGGATACAAATACGGAGTGATGATGGCGTCCGCGGACGTCTTTACGATAGAGATTTTCGGCAAATCGGCTCACGGAGCGAGACCTCACGAAGGGGTGGACGCCATACTCGTTACCTCCATCATAGTAAACTCTCTAAACCATATCGTATCAAGAAGAATAGATCCTCTCCATCCCGCGGTTATATCTTTGGGAACGATAGAGGGAGGAAAGGCTCCGAACATCATTTGCGACCGCGTGGTTTTGAAAGGAACCGTCAGAACCGTAAACGAAAAAGTTAGAAAATCCATTCCGGTTATGATGGAAGAGTCCATAAAAGGCATATGCAAATCGATGGGAGCGAAATACGAATTTTCCTACCAATACGGTCAGCCTGAACTCATAAACGACAAAGATGCGGTAGATATTTTGGTGAAGGCGGCAAAAGAGGTCGTAGGAGAGAAAAACTGCATAGACTTAAAAGATCCGGTAATGGGAGGGGAGGATTTCTCCGAATATCTGCAAATCGTAAAAGGAGCTTTTTTCAGACTCGGCACCTGCAACGAAGAGAAAGAGACTTGCGTTCCTCAACACAACAGCAGATTCGACGTTGACGACGACGCCTTAAGAATAGGTATGAAAGTTATGGCAAATACTATCTTAACGGCAATGGAAAGGCTTAAAAATGAAAAATAGCGTCATTTTGAAAATACCGAGCGAGAGAGAATATTTCCCGATAGTAAATCTAACGATAGACGAAATGGCAAAAAAAGTAGGCTTTAGCGAAGAAAAGATAAAAGAGATCGAAGAAGCCGTAAAAGAGCTGATGGAAAACGCCATCATACACGCATACAAAAACGGAGAGGGAATTATAGAGATAGATATCACCTCTTTTGAAAACGGACTTAGAATAGACGTTAGAGACTGGGGAGAGCCTTTAGCCGAAATCAAAACCAAAGCCGTTCCGATAAATCTTAAAGAGGACAAAGGATTTAACAGAATTTATAAACTAACGGATAAATTCGAATACTTCAACCTCGGAAAAGACGGCAAAAAATTTTCCGTTATAAAATTTCTCCCGCATCCCCACCGAAAAAGCTCTCAAGAAGAGAAAAAAGACAAATATCCGACCAAAGAGTCGATCGACGAGGCGGTTAAAAAAATCGTCATAAGAGAGTATAAAAAGGGAGACGAAGAGAGCATATCGAAACTTATTTACAGAAATTACGGATATACCTACTTAAAAGATCTCTTTTACTACCCCAAAAAAATAGCGGAGAACGAAAACAGGAAGTTTTTTTCGGTAGTGGCGGAAATAGAGGGAGAAATTATAGGGCATTTCGCGCTTATCAAATCCTACGACTCCAACATAGCGGAAGTGGGAGTGGTCGTAGTGGATCCGAGATTTAAGGGAAGAGGAATTATGGGAATGATGTTTAAAAAGCTTTTGGAGCTTGCAAAGAAACTGAATTTCTTAGCCGTTTTCGGAGAAGCCATTATGTTTCACATATACAGCCAAAAAAGCAATCTCTCCCACGGTTTTTGCGAAACGGCTCTCGTTATAGGAAGAGTAAACGAAGATACGACTTTAACGAACAACATCCTTTCAATCAAAAAAGAGAGAGGTTCGGTACTGATAGGCTACAAAGTCTTGCAAAAAACCGTAAAATCAATCCATATCCCAAAAATTTACAAAGAGAAAATAGTTCATATTTATAAAAAGTGCAAGAACATCTCATACAAAGAGCTTTTAAACTCCTCCAAAAGAGATGCTCACTCCAAATTCGCCTATTTCACCGATCCCCTATCCAACACCGCCGTTATCGTTATAGATAAAATGGGAACGGCTTTCGAGAGAAAATTCTCTCTTTTGTTAGAGCACGTAAGAGCGAAACATCCCGATATGATATATGCCGATATCTGTTTGGAAACGATAGAGTGCATAGACGATCTGGTAGAATTTTTAAACTCAAAAAGATTCTTTTTTGCGGGAGTACTGTTTTTCAAACACAAAAATATGGAATATCTGCGCCTACAATACAAACACAGCCACCATATAGGCAAAAAAAATCTTATCTGCTATTCCAACTTCTGCCGCCAACTTTTGGAATACATAAGAGAGGACGAAAAGAG
>CAZPVZ010000233.1:0-10178 GCA_964590185.1 uncultured Campylobacterales bacterium | reverse complement strand
GTTTAAAGAGACTTTGATATCTTTATACGCTTCCATTCCGTATAATTCTTATGTAAAGAACAACATCTCCTCTTTCGAAGGCTACTACGCAAGCGTATTTTACGTATATATAGCCTCTTTGGGATTAAAGATTATAGCTGGGGACGTAACGAGCAGGGGAAGGATAGATTTTACGGTATTTGTGAAAGATAAGATCTACATATTCGAGTTTAAGGTAAAGGATGAGGATCCGTTATTTCAGATAAAGAATAAGAGGTATTATGAGAAGTATCTAAAGGAGAACAAAGAGATTATACTTGTTGGGATAAATTTTGATGAGGAGGAGAGAAATATCAAAAAGTTTGTTTGGGAGGGGGTTTAATATTTTATTGGGATACGCAAATAGGAGAGAGCTTTTTTACGCTTTGAGGGAGTGATTTTTTAGCATTATATCCACTATTTTTTCGGCGCCGTGTGGACGGATGAGGTTTTTTAAACCTCTGCTCATCTCTTCGACGTCTTGATCCAAAATGTTTAAAAGAGTCTCTTTTTTAAGATTGCTCTCTCTTTCCAAAAAGGCCAAATTTCTCTTTTTTAAGAACAAAGCGTTGTGATATTGATGATCCTTCGCAGCATAAGGATAGGGTATGAAAAGGGACGGCAAAGCGGATGCGGCAAGTTCGAAAAGCGTGCTCGCCCCGGCTCTCGATATCGCAAAATCCGCCTCTTTTATATATTTTGGCAACTCTTTCGTAAAATCGAAACAAATTGCTTCCATTTCGTTTTTTTCGTAAAACTCTTTTACCCTTTCGAAATCTCTTTTCCCGCATTGATGAATTATTTTTATGCCTCTTTCGTTTAGCTCTTTTGCCAAAGATAGGGCATAATCGTTTATCGCGGAGGCTCCCTGGCTTCCTCCGAGGAAAATTACCGTTTTTATTTTTTTTCTGATTCTCGCGTTTTCGAAAAATATTTTGTTTATCGGATAATCTTTAACGGGAGATTTTTCGTAAAACGAGCAAAAAAACTCTTCGCAGAAGGGTTTTAAAACTCTATTTAAAGTTCCGATTATCGAATTTTGCTCGTGCAGGAAAAGTCTTTTGCCATATATTACGGCGGCTATCGAGGCTACGGCGGCCGAATATCCTCCTACCGAAAATACCGTATCTATTTGGTGTTTTTTAAAAATCTCTTTGCTTTTTAGCGATTGATTTATTATGTTTTGTAAGGATATTAGTTTACGGATGCCCTTTTTGTTTACGACTCCGCTCGTTTTTAGAAAATATTTTTCGCTAAAGCCCTCGTCTCGTTCGAACCATAATCTGTCTTGTCCGTTAATCGAGCCTATAAAAACGGGTTTTATCCCCCTTTTGTTAAGCTCCTCCTTTATCGCTTTCGCTATCGTAAGATGTCCTCCCGTTCCGCCGCCCGTTATCGCAATCACAGTTTAACTCTTTTGCTTAACATAAGTACCATTCCTACGGCTATGGAATTTGCCAAAAGAGAGCTTCCTCCGTAGCTTATGAAAGGAACGGCTATACCTTTTATGGGAGTTAGGGAAGTTATTCCGAAAGAGTTCATCAAAAACGAAGATATCAGGCAAAGCCCCACTCCGGCGGAAAAAAGAAAAAAAGTTTTATTTTCGCTTCTTGCCGATATTTTAAATATTCTGTAAGTCATTAAGAAAAATATTACGACTATCGCTATTACGCTTATTATTCCTATCTCTTCGGCTATTCCCGATAAAACGAAGTCGGTATGGATTTCGCTTAAAAATCCGAGTTTAAAGGAGCTGTTTCCAAGTCCCTCTCCGAAAATTTTTCCGTGTTTTATGGCGTTTAGGGAGTTGGTTATCTGCATAAGATCTTGAGTTTCGTTTATTCTTAGAAATTTCGCAAAGTCCTCCGGCAGGAAAGACAAAACGAAATTTTGGATATTAGCCCACCACATTTTCACTCTCGCTATTCGGTGGGCGGAAGTGATTATGGCTATGATAAAAACCGCGACCGAACTTAGTATGATAACCGTAAAAAATCTGAAGCTGCTTCCGGCTAAAAAGGCCATAACCGCAAGCGTCACTCCCAAAACTATCACTTGTCCCAAATCGTTTTGCAAGACGGCTATTAGATATATCACCACCAAAAAAGCCGCCAAATAGGGAGCGAATATCTTAAACTCCTCCAAAAGAGGTTTGTTGTGCTCTATCTTTCTGCTGAAACTCCAAGCCAAAAAGTATATGAATCCTATTTTGAAAAACTCTACCGGTGCTATCGATATTATGCCGAGTTTTATCCATCTTTTCGCTCCTCCCACTTCCGTTATGACGGAAGAGGGGAGAACGTGCATCGCCGCCATCAGGAAAAAACTTGAAAAAAACAGGGTAAATCCTATGATTTTTAGGTATTTGTCCGGATTTAACTTGGAAATTTGCCATATCAGATATACGGAGATCATCGCGACTATAAACTGTCTTATAAAAAAGTGAAATTGATTTAATTCGAGTCTTAAAGTGGTATATGTCGTTAGGGAGTAGGAGAATAAAATGCCTATGAAAATCAGTATGATCGTATAGAAAAAAAGCGTTTTGTCGGTCTGCATAGTCCTCTTTTTTTATTATTTTTAAAATCCATTATACAAATAAAAAGCTTATAAATTCATATCTCTTTTTTTATTTGGCGTAAGCGAAGAGGGAGTTTCTTTTATGGAACGCTTTTTGCTTCAATTATTTTAACTTTTTTAAAAAATTTGGAAAGGGATCGAAATGGGTTTTTCCATAAGCAAAGCTTACGATTTGATGGCGGAAGGATTGAACGCCAGAGCTTTAAGGCAAAAACTGATCTCAAGCAACATAGCCAATATCGATACGCCTTTTTACAAAGCCAAAGATATCGACTTCGAAAGGGCTCTCTCTTTAAAAGCGAAGAAGATTTTTAACGAGGGAGAGGAGGGGAAATTGCCTCTTGCCAAAACGAACGAAGCCCATCTTGACGCCTTCAGCGAGGAGGATTCGGATAAGGCGACGATATTTTTCAGAGACGGTCACATGGTAAGAAACGACGGCAATACGGTCGATTTGGATATAGAAACTACCGAGATGAGCAAAAATTCGATTATGTTTAACGCTCTTACGGCGGCTTTGAAAAAGGATAGCGCTTTATTCAAATACGTTTTGGACGCTTCGGCGAAAGTGTGAAGGAGGGTAAATGGCTTTTTTAAACGATTTCGACATAAGCGGATACGGATTATCGGCTCAAAGATTTCGAATCAACATAATAAGCTCCAACATAGCCAACGCAAATACCACGAGAACGGCCGAAGGCGGCCCTTATAGGAGAAGGGAGGTGGTGTTTAAGGCCGTAGATTTCGACGAAAGCTTAAATAGAGCTTTGGAAGAGAATAACAATCTTTTGGAATATGAAAATCCGATAGACGATCCTGACGGGGATTCTTATCCGATTCCTCCGATTCAAAACGTAGTGGTGGATAAAGTGGTTAGAGACGATTCTCCCTTCAAGATGAAATACGATCCCTCTCATCCGGATGCCAATAGCGAGGGGTACGTCGCTTATCCCAATATAAATCCCGTAATAGAAATGACCGATTTAATAGAGGCTACGAGAGCCTATCAGGCTAACGTCTCCGCTTTTCAAACCAGCAAGTCGATAGCTTTGAATGCGATAGATATTTTAAAAGGATAATAAATGGCAGTAAATAGTATTAATTCTTTATCTACCGTTTTAAATTCAACCTCGCTAAAAAAAGAGAAGAATAAAGAAAATATTTCGAGTAGTTTTGATACAATATTGAAATCGAGTATAGATGAGGTTAACAATCTCCAAAAAAACGCCGAAAAAGCGATGGCGGACATAGCTACGGGAGAGGTTAAGGACCTTCATCAGGCGGCCATAGCGATAGACAAAGCTGAAATAAGTATGAAAATGATGCTCGAGATAAGAAATAAAGCTTTAAACGCTTACAAAGAGATATTAAGGACTCAGATTTAGGGTTTAAAATGAAATAGGGAGCAGATGCCGAGGACGAGAGACGAATTAAAAAGCAGAAAATCCAAAATAGCTTTACTGTTTATAATCATATCCTTTTTTCTTGCCGTTTTGGTTGCGAGGTTTTTTTATATCTATTTAACGGACGCCAAAAATTTTCCGAATCTTTACGCGAGCGATACCGATACCTCTTTGAGAGGTTTTATAAAAAGCGGGGACGATTTTACTTTAAGTTCGAGCAAAAAGCTTTATAAGGCGGAGGTGAATACCTATACGATAGATCCGGATAAAAAGGAGCTTTTTATAAAGCTCTTTTCCATTTATAGCGGAATGGACGAAGATAAGGTTAGAAAAAAGCTCGACTCCAAAAAAGGAAGAGTGGTCATCTCCTACAAGATAGATTCTAAAAGGGCGTTTTATTTAAAAGAACTCGCAAAAAAACTATACAATCTTAGAATATTTAGAGAGTATGAAGATAAAAAAAGAAACGTGATTTACAGAAACGGTCTTGATATTTTGGAAAGCGGAGAGTATAGAGAGTATAAATACAAAGATCTCTTCACTCCCTATATAGGTTATGTCAGAAAAAGAAACGACGATCACGGTTTTACGAGAGGATACGGAGTTAAGGGACTAGAGAGATATTACGATACCGATTTGAAACCGATCCAAGACGGATACATCTACGGAAAGAGGGATATAGTAAACAATATCATTTTTAACGGAAGTTCCAAAGTGGTTCCGAGGATAGACGGAGCATCTTTGTATCTGAATATCAATTTGAAACTTCAAAAGTTTACGGAGGTCATTCTCGATAAATTCAAAAAAGAGTTGGACGCGAAAGAGATCGTGGCCTGCGTTATGGAGTCTAAAAGTTCCAAAATTATCGCTTTAGCCACTACCAACAGATATAATCCCAATAGAATAAGGAAAACGGACTATCCTTTTTTAAACATTACCGCCGTAGAGTACGCTTACGAGCCGGGTTCGGTTATGAAGCCGATCGTTTTGTCTCTTCTTTTGGCTCATAAACTCGTAAATCCCTACGAGATTATAGATACCCATAACGGCAGATATTATATAAAAAATTACCTTATTACGGACGATCATCGCTATAAAAAGCTTAGCGTTGAAAATATTATAGTTCACTCTTCGAACATAGGTATCTCGATTCTCTCGCAAAGACTCGACGCGATAGATTTTTTCGAAGGACTTAAGAGATTCGGCTTTTCCAAACGAAGCGGAGTGGATCTTTCTTACGATAAAAAGGGAAAAATTCCGAGCGTTTTGAAGATGCAGGATGAAGTTTACAAAGCCACCACCGCTTACGGATACGGAATAGAGGCGACCTTTATGCAACTTATGAAAGCCTATAACGCGTTTAATAACGAAGGCGTTACGGCGAGTCCGAAGATAGCCTCCCACCTTAGATATTTCAATCAAAAACTCTATCCCATTACCGAAAACGGCGTAAGAATCATCCCCGCGGAAGTTGCTCGCACCGTTAAGAAAATTTTGATAAAAACGGTTAACGAGGGAACGGGAAAAGCGGCGATAACTCCCGGAATAGAGGTGGGAGGCAAAACCGGAACCGCCCACATTTCGAGAGGAAGAGGATATGAGAAAAAGTATAACAGCTCTTTTTTCGGGTTCGCAAACGACAAAGAGCATAAATTTACGATAGGAGTTTTGGTTAGGGAACCTAAAACGGAAAATTACTCCTATTTCGCCTCCAAAAGCGCGGTACCGGTTTTTAAGGCTATAGTTGACGAGCTTATAAACGAAGGATATTTGAAAAGGGAATGATTTTTAAGATTTTGCTCTTTCTCTAATTTCTCTCGTTTTTAAAAAGATTATATGAGAGATCGTGATGACGAAAAATATCGTTCCTATCATACCGACAAGAGGAATTAGGGACAGAAGATAAAAGCTCATCGTAGCCGCGTAAAGCTCTCCTTTTGCTTCCTTTTTTACGATTTTATACTCCTCTTTCGTATTTATCGTCGAGGCTACGTCTATAACGAGCATGTTATGAAAGAGATAATAAAACGGAATGTTGAATATAAGCAGGTTTACGCCGGGCAATAGCAAAAGAGGAATGCATAAGAGCGTTAAGCCGGCGAATGCGGCGAAAAGTTTTATATAGTGCCATATTATGTCTCCTATCGAAAATCCCTCTTTAAGCTCTATGTCGGGGTAGTGCCTCTCTCTTAGGATTTTTACGACTCTCGGAGTGAAAAAACCTATGATGATTACGGCTATCATAACCGAAACGAGAATGACGAAGGCTCCGCCTATTAGATAAAAGAAGGTCAAAATTACCCATTTTACGAAAGAGAACGCCAAAATGGAGGCTATTATCGGATGCGAGGAGGGATCTATCATATTCTCTAATTCCCCTCCGTTCATTACCATCTGAAAGAACTCTCCCCCTAAATATAAAAATATTCCGAAAAGTACCATCGTCGTTATGATAAAAGGAAGAACGCTCATCCCTAAAAAAGGAGAGGAGAGGAAATCCCGAACGCTTTTTTTTATGACGGAGGTTAGATTTTTCAAAGTTTTATCCTTCGTAAGCTTTTTTCAATTCTCCGTAGAGTTCGTTGGGACTTAAAGGACCTTTTTTCTCCATGATTTCGAGCATCAACGAGTTATCCTCCATCCCGTTTATGACTTTCTTGTAGGTTCCCTCTTTGTACCCGTGATCTTGTCTGAATTTATTTAATATGTTTTTTGCTATATAGAACTTATATAAAACTTCTATATTCACTCCGCAGTGTAGGGAGAGTATTATGAAATCGTCTATCATCACGTAAAAAGATTCCTTATCCTTGTTCAAGGCGTCTCTTATGACCTCTTCCGCATAATTTATTATCTCCATTTGGGCCAAATGGTTTTTGTTTTCGGTAGGATAAGGCTCTTCGCAAAATAGATTGAAATATTTCGATTCCGCTATAAAATAGGCCAAATCCTCCAAAGTGCCTATTTTTTGAGTATGGTATATCTCGAGTCCCAGACTCATGATAAAGTGCCATATATCGACTATCTCTATTTTAATGTTTTCCCAGTTCGGTTCTTTTGCGTTGATGTCTTTCCAATGTTTCCAGTTGAAACTGTCTATAAGTTCCGCACACTCCATATAGATACATCTTCTCCAGTTTATTATTCGTCCGAATTTGTTATATCCCTTCTCCCAATTTTTTCCGTTGGTTTCGTCGTTTAATTTTTGCTGAAGGGATAGCATCTCTTTTACCATCTGAAAGTGGGTCATCTCTATCCTTTTTCCGTTTTTTTAGCTCTATTTATCGGTTTTTTTCTTCCGTTTTTAAGCGGATTTTGCTCATTCCGCATTTTGCTTCGTATTTTCTGTTTTTGATGTTCAAAAGAGCCTCTTTCGCGATAACCAAAACTTTTTTTTGATCCGCTATCGGTTCCATAAGCTGGTTTTTTCTCGTTAATTCTATCGTTTGGTCGCTGACTATTTTCATTATTTCTTTTTCAAGATCTTTTATATAAGAATCTATACAGTTTAGAATTTTATCCATTCGCAATCCTTTCGCTCGTTCTTGGGGCTACGGCGCCGTTTTTTTAAAGGACGGTTTTTACTCTTGCAAAATGTCGTAATTTTCGGGAATCTCGTAAGTAAAGATTTTGTTCGGTATTTTTCGATTTACTTTTTGATTGGAAAAGATTATCGTAACGCCGTTTTGCATTTTGTCTTTGTATGTGATTTTAGAAATAACGCCGTTTTTTAGGTATATTTTGTAGCTGTTTTTGCAGCATTTTGCTAAATACAAATTTTTCTTGATTTTTTTAGCTTTTTGTAGTATATTAAGAATGTTCGGAACCTTGTTGAGTTTCGATATGATGACTTGCTCGAGTTCCGGTTCTATAATAACGACTTGTTTGTTTTTATAGTATATTTTTTTGAAAACGGGGGTTTTATAGATCCATAATGCTTTTTCGTTTTTATCCGCATATAGCTTACCGGTGTAGGTGATGGTATCGTTTCGATCGTTTTTTAAAATCTGTTTAAAATCGGCTTGGAAAGTCGAGAGATTGTTAAAATATGCGTGCGTAAACGATATTATTGCCAAAACTAATAAAATTATTCTCATAAAACTTCCTTGTTTGACGATATTTCGTAAACTTTATCATATAAAAATTAAATTTGTGATAAAATCCGTTTAGTCGGTCTCACTATGATGAGAGAATATAATATTTTTAAAAAAGAAGGTTAAAGATGGTTTCTGCAATAGCGAAGAAAATTTTCGGGACTAAGAACGACAGAGAGATAAAAAAGTATTTTAAAAGAGTTAAATATATTAATGCTTTAGAAGAAAAATATGAAAAAATGAGCGACGATGAGCTCAAAGCCGCTTTTAACGAGCTTAAAGAAGCGGTAAAAAGCGGAGAGAAGACTTTAGACGACGTTTTGTACGACTCGTTTGCGATAACGAGAGAAGTTAGCAAAAGAACGACCGGGCTTAGACATTTCGACGTTCAGATGATAGGCGGTATGGTTTTGCACGAGGGAAGAATAGCCGAGATGAAAACGGGAGAGGGTAAAACTCTCGTTGCGACTTTACCGGTCGTTTTAAACGCCATGCTCGGAAAAGGGGTGCATGTCGTTACCGTAAACGACTATCTTGCCAAAAGAGACGCCGCCGATATGGGCAGAATATATAACTTTTTGGGTTACAGCGTAGGGGTTATCACGGGCGACATTTTGGACGATGCCGAAAGAAAAGCCCAATACGACGCCGATATAACCTACGGAACCAATAACGAATTCGGATTCGATTATCTAAGAGACAATATGAAATACTCTCTTAGCGAGAAGGTTCAAAGAGGCCATTATTACGCGATAGTTGACGAAGTGGACTCCATTTTGATAGACGAAGCGAGAACTCCTCTTATCATCTCCGGTCCTACCAATAGAAAGCTTGAAAATTACAAAATAGCCAACGAAGTGGCCAAACAGCTCGTTAGAGCTACCGAAGTGGACGAAACGGGAGAGGTTAAGCCCGAAAGCGGCGATTTTATAGTGGATGAGAAAAACAGAACTATTATTTTAACCGAAAAGGGTATAGAGAAAGCCGAAAAGCTTTTCGGCGTTAACAATCTCTACGATCTTGAAAACGCTATTTTGGCTCACCATCTCGATCAGGCGCTAAAAGCTCACCATCTTTTCGAAAGAGACGTCGATTATGTCGTGAAAAACGGCGAGATTATAATAGTTGACGAGTTTACGGGAAGACTTAGCGAAGGAAGGAGATTTAGCGAAGGACTCCATCAGGCTTTGGAGGCTAAAGAGGGAGTGGAGATAAAGGAGGAGTCCCAAACTTTAGCCGACATTACCTTCCAAAACTACTTTAGGATGTACGAAAAGCTTGCCGGTATGACCGGAACGGCTCAAACGGAAGCTTCCGAGTTCGCTCAGATTTACAATCTCGAAGTTATCTCGATTCCGACGAACGTTCCCGTCATAAGGGAGGATAAAAACGATCTTATCTATAAAACCGAGAAAGAGAAGTTCGATGCGGTAGTGAAAAAAATCAAAGAGCTGCATAAGATAGGAAGACCCGTGCTTGTGGGAACCGCTTCCATAGAAAAGAGCGAACTTTTGCACGAGCTTTTGAAAAAAGAGAAGATTCCTCATACGGTATTGAACGCGAAACATCACGAAAAAGAGGCGGAGATCATCAAAGACGCCGGTAAAAAGGGAGCGGTAACGATCGCTACGAATATGGCGGGACGGGGAGTCGATATAAAACTTACCGACGAAGTTAAAGAGCTTGGCGGATTGTATATTATCGGAACGGAAAGACACGAGAGCAGAAGAATAGACAATCAGCTTAGGGGAAGAGCGGGAAGACAGGGAGATCCGGGAACGAGTCAGTTTTATTTGAGTTTGGAGGACAATCTTCTTAGAATTTTCGGAAGCGACAGAATCAAAAACATAATGGACAGACTCGGAATAGAAGAGGGCGAGCATATAGAGTCGAAAATGGTAACGAGAGCCGTTGAAAACGCTCAAAAGAAAGTTGAAAATCTTCATTTCGAGTCCAGAAAGCATCTTCTTGAATATGACGACGTCGCCAACGAGCAGAGAAAGGTCATCTATAAATTTAGAGACGAGCTTTTAAATCCCGAATTTGACATAAAAAGCAAACTTCACGAAAATAGAGAGGAGTA
>CAZPVZ010000232.1:0-5484 GCA_964590185.1 uncultured Campylobacterales bacterium | reverse complement strand
ATTAAAAAGTGTGTTTTCGAAGCAGTCAAATTTATAGAAAAAACTATTTAATATATATAAAGCTTATATTAAGATATCTTTCTTTACAATAGAGAACAAAATCAACTAAAAATAAGGAGAACTTATGCTAGAGATGAGATGGCATAGTCGTGCCGGTCAGGGAGCCGTTACGGGGGCTAAAGGATTGGCGGATGTTGTTGCAAATACCGGAAAGCAGGTTCAAGCATTTGCATTTTACGGCTCCGCTAAAAGAGGCGCCGCAATGACAGCATATAACAGAATAGACGATAAACCTATAATAAATCATGAGAAATTTATGAGGCCGGATTACGTTTTGGTTATAGACCCGGCTCTTGCATATACCGCCGATATTACCGCAAACGAGAAAGAGAGCACAAAATACATCATCACCACTCATCTTCCGAAAGAAGAGCTTGTAAAACAGATTCCCAAACTTCAAGGAAAAGAGGTTTACGTGGTTGACTGCATCAAAATCTCTTTGGACACTATAGGAAGAGCGATTCCAAATACTCCGATGCTCGGAGCTTTGATGAAAGTTTCGGGAATGTTCGAGCTTGACTATTTTAAAGATGCGATGAAAAAAGTTTTATCCAAATTTCCTCAAAAAATTATTGACGCTAACATGGCTGCGATAGAGAGAGCTTACAACGAAGTTAAATAAGTTAAGCAATAATTAAAAAGAAAGGATTTTATATGGAATATGTAGGATGGGATGAAGTTACGACCGGAACGATAATAGAGTCTTTTACAAAGCCGGTGGATAACGTGGCGCATATAAGACCGGAAGAGAGACCTTACTCTCCTATGAATTCTCATGAAGCGAGCGTTGCTTCTTGGAGATTTATAAAACCGGTTTACAATAGAGATCTTTGTATAGATTGTCAATTTTGCTGGATATTCTGTCCGGATACGTCTATTATCTCGAGAGATAAGAAGATGATAGGTATAGACTACGAGCATTGTAAAGGATGCGGGATTTGCGTGGAGGTATGTCCTACCAATCCGAAATCTCTCCTTATGTTCGACGAAAATAAACCTAATGAAGAGGCTCTTTCTGAGTGGCCGGAAAAAAAGAAAAAAAAGGATAAATAATGGCAGAAAAATTCGATTTGCAAGAAGTGGAAGTTTGGGACGGTAATATGGCGGCTGCTCACGCCTTCAGACAGGCGCAGGTGGATGTCGTAGCCGCTTATCCTATTACTCCTTCTACTCCTATCGTTCAAAATTATTCCAAATTTTTAGCCGACGGTTACGTTGACGGCGAATTCGTTATGGTTGAGAGCGAACATAGCGCGATGAGCGCTTGCGTAGCCGCGGGAGCCGCCGGAGGAAGAGTTGCTACCGCTACGAGTTCTCAAGGTTTCGCTTTGATGGTGGAAGTTTTGTATCAAGCTTCCGGTATGAGAATTCCCGTAGTTTTGCATGTGGTAAACAGAGCTTTGGCTTCTCCTTTGAACGTTAACGGAGACCATTCCGATATGTATCTCGGAAGAGATGCCGGATGGATAAATCTTTGCTCTTTCAATCCTCAAGAGGCTTACGATCTTACTTTGATGGCTTTTAGAATAGGCGAGGATCTAAACGTACGACTTCCCGTTATGGTGCATCAAGACGGTTTTATCTCTTCTCATACCGCTCAAAACGTAAGACCTATTCAAGACGAAGATGCGTATAAATTCGTAGGAGATTATAAAGAGGTCGATCCTATGCTCGATTTTTCAAGGCCCGTAACTTACGGAGCTCAAACCGAAGAGGATTGGCACTTCGAACATAAAGCCAAACAGCATAAAGCTCTATTCGATTCGGTTGCCGTTATAGAAGAGACTTTTAAAGAGTTTGAGAAATTGACGGGAAGAAAATATAACAGAGTCGAAAAATATTTGATGGATGACGCGGAAGTGGCTATCGTGGCTCTCGGAACGACCGTCGAGACCGCGCTTTGTACGGCTCAAAAGTTAAGAGATGAGAAAGGAATAAAAGCCGGAGTCGTGGCTCCGAGAGTTTTGAGACCTTTTCCGTTTAAGGAGCTTCAAGAGGCTTTGAGCAAAGTAAAAGCGGTGGGATGTCTCGATAGAAGCGCGCCGGGAGGAACGCTTGGAATGCTCTTTAACGAGATAAGCGCCGCTATGTATAATGCGGATAATAAACCGGTCATTAGCAACTATATTTACGGACTCGGAGGAAGAGATATGACGGTTGCTAATTTGGAAGAGATCTATAAAGAGTTGAAGGCTAACGCCGATGCCGGCAAACTTACGACTCCTTTACAACAATTTAGCGGACTTAGAGGTCCGAAACTCGCTTTTTTTTAGGAAGGAACGGCAATGAGTAAGATAATAAAAAATTTAAAAGAGTTTTCAACATCTAATGACAGGCTTGAAGGCGCGCATCTTTTGTGTCCGGGATGCGCTCACTCCATCATAGTCAGAGAGCTTATGAACTGTACGGACGATAATTTGGTTATTTCCACATCTACGGGATGTTTGGAAGTATCCACCGCGGTTTATCCTTATACTTCTTGGGATACTTCTTGGATCCATATAGGGTTTGAAAATGCCGCCGCGGCTATTGCCGGAGCGGAAGCTATGTATCAAGCTAAAAAAAGAAAAGGGACTTTAAAAGATCCGGATGCCCCCGTTAAATTCGTAGCTTTCGGAGGAGACGGCGGAACTTACGATATCGGTTTCCAATCTTTAAGCGGAGCCGTTGAGAGAGGGCACGACTTTACCTATATCTGTCTCGATAACGAGGTTTACGCAAATACCGGAGGACAAAGAAGTTCTTCCACTCCTATAGGAGCCGCTACGACCACTTCTCCGGCTGGAAGAGTGAGTTACGGAGAGAAGAAGAGAAAAAAAGATATGGTTGCGATAATGGCGGCTCACGGAGCTCCTTACGTGGCTCAAGTCGCTCCTAACAAATGGAAAGATATGGTAGCTAAGTTCCAAAAAGCTTTAAATACCGAGGGACCTTGCTACATAAACGCTATGAGCGCTTGTACGACCGAGTGGAAATTCGCTCCGAACGAGACCATAGACGTTTCCGAACTTGCGGTTGACAGTTTGGTTTTCCCTCTTTACGAGATAGAAAACGGAACCAAACTCAGAATTACTTACAGACCTAAGAAGAAAATTCCGGTTAGAGACTATTTGGGAGCTCAAGGAAGATTTAAACACCTCTTTAAGAAAGAAAACGAACATATCATAGATCTATGGCAAAAAGAGGTTGACGAATTCTGGGAGTATCTGCAAAGAAGAGAAGAAGCTTCGGTATAAAAGGCTCTTTAGCCTTTTGCCGGGCTCTTACCGATAAATGGATGAAAATAACATTATAGCTTATCAAGGCGTCGAGGGCGCCTATTCTCATCTTGCCTGTCAAAACGCTTATCCCGATATGATTCCCAAAGCGTGCGACTCTTTTATGGACGCTATGTGGATGGTCGAAGAGGGAAAAGCCAAATATGCGATGATTCCTCTTGAAAACTCCACTGCGGGCAGAGTCGAAGAGATATATCGTTTGATTCCGAAAATGTCTCTTAGCGTGGTGGCGGAACATTTCGAACCGGTAGTTCACTGTCTGTTGGCTTTGCCCGAAGCGGAACTTGAAGATCTAAAGTACGTATTTTCCCATCCCCAAGCTCTCGCTCAATGCCATTTGAACATAACTTCTTTGGGGCTTAAGGCGATAGCTAAACTCGATACCGCGGGAGCGGCTAAAGATATATTGAGATATAAAGAGAAATCTCACGCAGCCATAGCGTCGAAACTCGCCGCTAAGCTTTACGGGCTCAAAGTGATTAAGGAGCATTTTGAAGACGAGAGGGGAAACGTTACGAGGTTTTTCGTTCTGTCCAAAAAGAGGGAGATTCCGCCCTATATGAAAGGGGAAGATTATATAACCTCTTTGCTTTTTCAAGTGAGAAACATCCCGGCTTCTTTATATAAAGCTTTGGGAGGATTTGCTACGAACGGGATCAATCTCATAAAGCTTGAAAGCTATAATCTCGGTTCGAAAACGAAAGCGAGTCTGTTTCATGTGGATATAGAGGCTCATCCCGATATGGAGCCTATGAAATTCGCTCTCGAAGAGCTTGCTTTTTTCGCGGAAGATGTTAGAATACTCGGTGTATATAAAAAACATCCCTTTAGGGAAAATATCTAAGGAGTAAGATTATGCCGATGCTTGATAGTTTCATGGTGGATCATACGAGAATGACCGCCCCGGCCGTTAGAGTGGCAAAAAAGATGAAAACTCCGTGCGGAGATACGATCACGGTTTTCGATCTGAGGTTTTACAAACCGAATGTGGAGATGATGGGAGAGAAAGGAACTCATACTTTGGAGCATCTTTTTGCGGGTTTTATAAGAGATCATCTAAATAGCGACGACGTGGAGATCATAGACGTCTCTCCCATGGGATGCAGAACGGGATTTTATATGAGCGTGATAGGCGAACCGGACGAAAAGAGGGTCGCTAAGGCGTGGGAAGAGTCTATGAGGGATATTTTGAAGGTTGAAAAGCAAGAAGACATACCGGAGCTTAATATCTATCAGTGCGGAAGCTGTAAAATGCACTCTTTGGAAGAGGCTAAAAAAATAGCCAAAGACGTTTTGGATAGAGGCATAGGCGTGATGGATAACGAAGAGCTTAAGCTTGACGAAGCTTTGTTGAAGGGTGCCGGGTGTTAGGATGAAAGTAAATAATTTTAATTTATAATTTAAATTTCTTTGTTATAATAATACTCCGAAAGCGGGCAAAAATAAAATATAAAAAATAGGAAGCATATAAGCCAATACTAATATATAGTTATTTGATTTAATTAATCAAATAAAACAAAAAGGAGGAAAAAAATGAAAAAAACATTTTTTCTTCTGAAAAAAAGGTACAGTAAAGGCTATGCTTCCTGTGAAAGAGAAGCTAACTAAAGTGATAATAGATTTAGCTGTAAATCTATTATCAAATATAATTTATGATATTATTAAAAATAAATTAATTTAAAATAATAATATCATAATAATATAGCTTCTATCTTCATTATCCCCGCTTTCGTTAATATTTATATAGCGGATTGTTATATAACAATCCGCTTCTATCTGCGAAGTTCTCTTTTTAGCCTTTTGAGTGTACTCCTAATTTTCTTTCCCGTTATTTTTTTTAATTATTTCTTCTAATACTTTAATAGATAAAAACACAGGAGCGGTTATATGTTTTTCAATCGTATTTATTTCAATAAATCCAAAATGTTTATAAAACTCAACAGCCTCTTTTTTAGCATCAACTACAACTCCTATACATCCGAAATTGTTTTTTAATTCTAAAGCTTTATTGAAAACAAATTTCAATAGCTTTTTACCGATTCCTTTTTTCTGATATGAGGTATCAATTGTTAATCTTCCTATTCTAAAGGTTTTTTGTGGAGATTTAATAAAACCGTACTTGAAGAGTTTTTTAGAGGCAAATTTA
>CAZPVZ010000231.1:0-3409 GCA_964590185.1 uncultured Campylobacterales bacterium | reverse complement strand
CCTTTTGTCAGTTTGACTAAATTGTCAATCGTCATCTATTTTATGGGAGTTCCGTTTTTCTTCGGTTTTTCGGGTCTAATTAGCACCAATCCTTCGTCGTCTTTTGCCGCAAGAAGCATTCCTTGACTGATATTTCCCATTATTTTGGCGGGTTTTAGGTTCGCTACGACGCATACTTGAGTGTTTATTAGAGATTGCGGAGAATAGAATTCTTTTATTCCGGCTATGATTTGTCTGGGTTCTTCTTCTCCTATATCCACTTTCAGTTTCAAAAGTCTGTCGCTTTTTTTAACCTCTTGCGCTTCTATGACGGTTCCTATTTTAAGCTGGACTTTGAAAAATTCGTCTATCGAGATGATTCCCTCATGGGAGCTTTTTTCTTTTTTGCTCTCTTTTTTCTCTTTGTTTTCGGAGACTTTTTTCTCCTTCAAAAGCTCTTTTTCTATTTTCGGGAAGAGAGGAGGAATCTTTTTGATTTTGAAAGTATCCAATAGCTCTTCGTTTTCGATAAGTTTTTCGTAATATTCGTTGTTTGTTTTTATATTTAGGGAGTCGGCTATTTTTTCGCAAGTTTTGGGCATAACGGGACTTAGCATAACGGCTACTTTCGCCAAAAGATTGGCTATTAGAGCCACCAAAGCCATAGCCTCTTCCTTTTTGCCCTCTTTCATCAGATTCCAAGGTTCGTAGATCGTGATGGATTGATTTGCAAGCGTTAAAATTTTCCAAAGCTCTTCAAGATATTTATTCGTTTGGACGTTGTAGATGAATTCCGGCAGGTTGTTTATGTGAGTTTGGGCCTGTTTGAGCTCTTTTTCGTGATATTTTAAAACTTTTGAAGAATCTATTTCGAAATCGAAATATTTTCCGCTCATTCCTATGATTCTGTTTAAAAGGTTTCCAAGATCGTTGCTTAGATCGCTGTTTATCCTGTCTATCAAGGCTCTTTGGCTAAAATCTCCGTCCTGTCCGAAAGGAACCTCTCTTAACATAAAGAATCTGAAATTCTCCAGTCCGTAAGCGTCGGCAACCTCTTTCGGGTCGATTACGTTTCCTTTCGATTTGCTCATTTTTTCGCCGTTTCTCGTCCACCATCCGTGAGCGGCGATGTGTTTTGGAAGAGGCAGATCGAGACTCATTAAAAAGGCGGGCCAGTAGATGGCGTGAAATCTTAAAATGTCTTTTCCGACAAGATGGACCGTTGCGGGCCAAAAGTGCATAAGTTTTTCGTCTCCTCCGTATCCGAGAGCCGTTATGTAGTTTAAAAGAGCATCAAGCCAGACGTACATTACGTGTTTGGGGTCGTTGATGGAAGGAGGCAGTTTCACTCCCCATTCGAAACTCGTTCTTGTAACGGAAAGATCTTCAAGTCCCTGTTTTACGAAATTTATCACTTCGTTCTTTTTGCTTTTGGGGATAACGCATTTTTCTTTATCTTCATACCATTGAAGAAGTCTCTCTTCGTATTTAGATAGTCTGAAAAAGTAGCTCTCTTCTTTAACTATTCTCGTTCTTTTTCCGCAGTCCGGGCAGAATTCGTCTTCGATAAGTTGCGTTTGAGTAAAAAAGGTTTCGCAACTTACGCAATAAAATCCTTCGTAATAATCTTTATAGATGTCTCCTTTTTCGTACATCTTTTCGAAGGCTTTTTGAACGCCTCTTATGTGATAATCGTCGGTAGTTCTTATGAATTTATCGTAGCTTATGTCCATATAATCCCAAAGGTCTCTAAATTTTTTGCTTATTTCGTCGGCATACTCTTTGGGATTTTTTCCTCTTGCTTTTGCCGCTTCCTCTATTTTTTGCCCGTGTTCGTCCGTTCCGGTTAGAAAGAACGTTTCAAGACCTATCAATCTCGAATATCTTGCTAGCGTATCGGCTATGATCGTCGTGTATGCGTGTCCTATGTGAGGCACGTCGTTTACATAATATATAGGCGTGGTTATGTATGCTCTTTTACACTTGTTGTTTTTCATTTCATCCCCGAAAAAATTTTTTTTATGATACTAAAAAAAAGATTAATTGTGAAGTAATTTTAAAATTCAAATCCGCCGGTCTGCCCTTTATTCATACTTTGGTAAACGGCTGTAACATAATCTTTTCTTATTTGACAGCCGATTACCTTTTCACATTTTAGGCAGCTTTTGACTTTGTGCCGTTCTTGGCATTCTTTAAGGGCGTCCAATTTTTCCTGAAGCTTCTTTTCAAATTCGTCAGATGTCGCATTGATATTTGCCATATACCTCTTTCGCTTTTAAGACTTCATATTTGGAACCGAAGAAACACGGAGTCGTATCGTGAAGGTGCTCGGGTTCAAGGTCTAAGAGTCTGTTTATCGGATCCATCGCCAATCCTCCGGCTTTTTCGAAAACGTAAGCAAACGGAAAAACCTCGAAAACCATTCTGAGTTTTCCTTTGGGTTTGTCCGTCGTACCGGGATAGGAGAAGACGCCTCCACCTTTTAAGAGAATTTGATGCAGATCCGGAACCATTCCTCCGGAGTATCTTAGCCTATATCCTTCCGCAAAAATCTCATCAACCATTTTTTTATGAAACTCGGGCCAATATTTTTGCGTTGCTCCGGGAGATTTGATATTTCCTTTTTCGTTTAAGGATATCGTTTGAATGAAATGAAAATTATGCTCGGGATCCATTCTGTAAAGTTCCACTATGTCGGTGGCTATTACGAGTTCCACTCTCGGACCGTAAACCACGTAAGCCGAAGCTATCAAATTTCTTCCCGTGAAGCTGTTTAGATAGATTCCGAATATCGATCCTACGCTAAGATCTACGTCCACGAGACTCGATCCGTCGAGAGGATCGTAGCCTATTAGATATTTTCCGTTCGGATTTAAAACTTCGGATTTTTCTCTCTCCTCGCTTGCGATCTCTTTGACGGAAGGAACCTTGCTAAGCTCTTCTTCTATGATAAGATCGCTTTTTATATCCAGCTTCAATTGAATATCGCCGGTTTTGTTTTTGTTTTGAGAATAACCGGTATCGTCCGATTCTATCGAATCTCTTATTCTAATGGCCGATCTTTTTATAGCGTCTATAATCTCTTTCATCTTATCACCTTTGCGTTTTTAAATATCCATTCCGTTATCATATCTATATCGTTTAGATTTAAAATAGTTATATGTTTTGGAATCGAATATTTTGTTAAATCTACGGTTTCGTCCACCGCCAAAGCGTTGGCGTAATCGAAGTAGCTTTCGTCTATCTCGTTTCTAAATATCGCTATTCTCGGAAGGGGAATCGTTTTTAGTCCTTCGATAAAGAGCAGATCGAAATCTTCTAATTTCTCTATGATAGTTTCTAAGTTTTGATGATTTTTAAAAAAGTACGTCGTTTTTTTAGGAGAAGTTACTACGACGTCCGCTCCGGTTTGTGAAAATTTGTAACTGTC
>CAZPVZ010000230.1:0-2935 GCA_964590185.1 uncultured Campylobacterales bacterium | reverse complement strand
GAAAGAGCCTTTCGTTATAGCCCAAATAACGGGAAGCTCTCTACTGCTTGCGAAACCGGAAGCCTTTTTGGCGTTTACGGCAAGATCGTCGCTTAAAATGGAAGCCGTTTTTTTCCCGGCAACTTTGCTCATCGTAGCCACGTCGTCCAAAAGATAAGCGATATCGTCAAATAGAGCGAAAAAGCCTGAAGCCATTTTAAATCCTTTTAAAAAATCATTCTCTTTTGCAAATAATCGCATAAGGGCAGAGTCTGCACTTTGAAAGGTCGTCCGTTTTTCTAAAATCTATCTCCTTCTCTTCCAGCATTTTAAGTTTTTCGTCCAACAAAGAGAGCTTTTCGTCGAAAAGATTGTCCTCAATCCACTCCCCGCTATTTAGGTCGCAATAATAAAGTCCTCCCAACTCCTCAATCCTATCTTCCAAAAGGCGATAATATATCTGAAGCTGGAAATTGCTCTCTTTTTCCAATCCTTTTTTAGAAGTTTTGGGAATTGCGCCGCTTTTGTAGTCTATAACGAAAAACCTATCGTCTTTTGCGTCGATTCTATCTATAATTCCTTGGAAATTGAATCCTTTATAGTTTTTATAAAACCGTTTCTCGATCATCACCGGTTTAAATCCCTCTTTAAACCTCTCGACCTCCCTTTTTGCAAATCCTTCGAGCCTTCTAATCCAAATATCCGCCGAAAGTCTCAAAATCTCGCTATCTCCTATCTCTTCCGCCAAAATATCACGCAAAGAGCTTAACAGCTCTTTTTCGTCATAAAAAACTCCCCTCTCTTTATAAAGTCTCTCCAAAGCTTTATGAAGATGCTTTCCTATAACTCTATCGTCCGCTTCGTCCGTAGGAGGCACGAACTCCTCCACGTTTTTAACGTACCAAAGATAATATTTTCTTTTACAATCAAAAAACATCTTAAGTTTAAAAGGAGAGAGAATTTCGTTTTTAAAATCATACGGCAATATTATCTCTTCCTCTTCCTTCTCCTCTCTTTTTCCTCCCTCTTTAAACAAAATCTCTCCGAGTTTTTCACTCTCCAAAAAAAGATTCTCCTTCGCTCCGAGTTCGTACAAAAACTTCAAAGGCCGCTTCTGTTCGTCTTTCAGATAGCTTATCGCCACCTTTTTTGCGCGGGAAAAGAGAAAATTGTAGATAGATTTTTGAACGTTTTGCATATCTTTTGCGGTGGGCATCCCCACTTCTTTTCTGAGAGCGGAAGATAGAAAAAGATCGTTAAAGGGATTTTTTATTCCCTCCCCCTCGTTAAATCCCAAAACTATCACGCCGTCAAATTCGACTCCTCTCGCCTCGAAAACGCTCAAAACTTTTACCCGTCCGTCCCTCTCCCCCTCTACGGCTCTCTTTTCGAGTCTGTTCAAGAAAAGATGAAAAATCGTCTTTAAAGAATAGCCTCTCAAATGGGGATAGAGCTTCAAAAAACTAAAAAGCTCCTCTTCATATACGAAAAGATCCCTATCCTCATAATCTTTAAAACTCTCAAAAATTTCCGAAAGCTCCTCTTTTTGCAAACTCTCTTCCCAAACGGGAGAAAATCTCTCGTAAACGCTTTCGCAAAAAAGCCCCAATCTCTCCAAACGGTAAGCGTTTTCGTAACTTCTATCGTTCATATAATCGTAAACGGCCTTCAATCTTTTGTAAATAAAACTCTCTTTGAAAACGGAGGAGTTCGGAAAGCAAAAAAGCCCGTCGTCGTTAAAACTTTTCAAATAGTTAAGATATTCGTCGCTATTTACTATAACGGCTATATTTTCCAGCTCCATTCCGCTTTTGTAAAAATCGAAAATCTTCTTTTTGGCAAAAGCAACCTCCAATAGAGGATCGGAGAGAGAGCAAACCTCATAATCGTTTTCTCCTTTTTTCAAATCCTCCTTTTTAAAAGCCTCTCTTTTTGAAAGGTCCAAAAGATACTCCCCCTCCCCTTCAAAAACGAACCCGTACTTTTCGTATTTTCTCCTAACGACATCGTTAAATTCGTCTATAACCAAGCTTACTTTAAAAGGAACCTCTTTTGCGATCTTTAAAAAAAGCTCCGTCAAAAAGGAGTTTAAATAACCGCTTTGATAAAGAAAAATCTCGTCGAAAGAGTTTAAAAAGGAGAAATTTAAACGATAATCGAAAGGAGCGAAAACGGGATCCATATATCCTCTATCTTTCAAAAGCTTTTCATATCTGTCTCTAAGCTCTATCAAAACATCCGCTCTCTCGACGTACTCTTCGAAAATATCGGCTTTTTTCAACTCTTCAAGATTCACAAGCTCTTTGGAGCACTCTTCAAAAAAGGAGAATATGAAAGGAGCGCTCTCTATGAAAGAAATAAACTCCCTTTTAAATTTCAAGGTTTCAAATCCCTCGAAATCGGACGCCTCTTTTAAAAGCAAAACCCTCGTATCGTTTTCTATAAAAATCTTATCGTCAAACAGCAACGCCCGTTTCACGAAATCCTCAACGGTCATCATCCTATCGAGAAAACCGTCGATTGAAAGATATTTTTTATATTCGTTTTGCAAAGAGAGAGCGGTTTCGAAAAGTTTTAAAGTCATAAAATCTCCAAAGACGATAACGGGAAGTTTTTTTAAACTAATGATAGCATAATAAAGAGAGAAAAGAGATTCTCTCTATTTTACTCCACCGTTACGCTTTTAGCGAGGTTTCGAGGCATATCCACATCGTTGCCGAGTCTAATGGCGACTTCCATGGCAAGAAGCTGAGTTATAACCATCATCTCGAAAAACTCTATCATCGGATGGTCGCAATATTTCGTTTTTATAAAGTCGTCCGCAAGCTCGAACTCAAGAGGACTTATGGCGAGTATCGTAGCGTCTCGAGCGCTAAGCTCTTCGACGTTGCTCTTTACTTTCTCGTAAAGAAGAGTTTTCGGCATCAAAGCTATCGTAAAAAGCTCGCTGTCCGCT
>CAZPVZ010000229.1:0-12215 GCA_964590185.1 uncultured Campylobacterales bacterium | reverse complement strand
ACCTTGGAAGCAAATTCCACAACTTATACGGATACGAACCTCTCTCCCGATAGCGAATACGAATATGCCGTAGTGGCTTTTAACGATTACGGAGATTCTAAACCGGCGACTATTAAAGCAAAAACCGCCGAAGATCCGGTAATGACTTATGTAAAATATCTATATAATACGGTTTTGGAAAGAGAACCCGAAGAAGAAGGATTGTTCTATTGGACGAAAAGACTTAAAGAAGGAGACAGCGCGGCGGCGGTAGCTAAAGGATTTTTCGTTCTGACCCACGAACTTGCGGAAAAAAATCTATCCAATGAAGAGTATATCAAAAAGATATACGTAACTCTTTATCAAAGAGAGCCTCTTGCGGGAGAACTTGCATATTGGAAAAAGATTTTAGACGAAAAGGCTTTAAATAGAAATCTCGTATTTGACAAATTAGTCTATACGAACGAATTTATAAAACTTGCCAAATCTTACCACCTAAAACCTTTTGACGAACACGAAATGTTATATTCGAGAATAGAGAGTCTATATTATCTGATATTGGGAAGAAAAGGCTCTTACGGAGAGATAAAATATTGGGTTGATAAGCTTGAAAATAATCAAACCACTTACGAACAGGTCGTTAGAAACTTCTTCTCATCTAAAGAGTTTTCGGATAGAAAACTTTCGGACGAAGAGTTTATAAAAGCGGCTTACAGAACGATTTTAAATAGAGAAGCGGAAACGGTAGGTCTTCAATATTGGAGCAAAAGACTTAAAGAAGGGATGAGCAAAGAAGAACTTATAAATTATATCTTCAGCTCTCCGGAATACAAATTTATCTCCAATATCCAAGCTTAAAAGCAAAAAGGGAGAATTTCCCTTTTTGTCCTTTTTCATTTTAACTCTTTTTATAGTTTATAAATTATAAAATACTTCACAAAAATATTTTTTATCTTTCTCTATTTTAAGGAAATCGTATGCAAAATATCGTCATCACGGGCTGCGGAAGCGGGATAGGATTGGAAACGGCTCTATATTTGAGAGAAAAAGATATCAAAGTCTATCCGACCGCAAGAAAACAAAAAGACGTTTTAAAACTACAAGAGATGGGTTTTGAGGCTTTCTATCTGGATATGAAAGATTATGAAAGTATTAAAAACGTCATAAAAGAGATTTTAAAAAGAGATAAAAAAATAGACGTTTGGTTTAACAATGCCGGATACGGACAACCCGGAGCTTTGGAAGATATTGAAACGGAAATATTAAAAGAGCAGTTTGAAACTAACGTTTTCGGACTTCACGAAGCGACAAAAGAAGTTTTAAAAATTATGCTTAAACAAGGTTACGGCAAAATAATTCAACACAGTTCCGTTTTAGGTCTGGTTTCTATGCCCCTTAGAGGAGCTTACAACGCAAGCAAATATGCGGTGGAAGGACTTACCGACACCTTAAGATTGGAATTGAAAAATACTAATATCTTCGTTATTTCCTTAAATACCGGTCCTATAGAAAGCAAATTCAGAGAAAACGCAAAAAAAAATCTAAAAAATAATGTAGATATAGAAAATTCAAGATTTAAAGAGATTTATGCAAAAACTTTAAAAAGCCAAAAAAGTTCCGTTCCTTTTACACTTCCGGCGGTAGAAGTCGCTAAAATAGTTTACAAAATCATCAGATCTCCAAACCCTAAACCAAGATATTATATTACTAAAGCTACATATTTGCTAGGATTCGCAAAAAGAATTCTTTCAACCTCTCTTTTAGATAAAATTCTCATAAAATTTTAAAGGAGAAATTTGAACAAGGAGAGAGAAGGAGAAATACTTGCGATTTTACTCTCCGTTTTAGAAGGTATTTTTCCTATTTGGTCTATTTTAGCGGTTAAAAAAATAGGAGCCGTTCATTCTTATGCGGGAGGAATCTTTTTTGCTTTAATTTTTTTCTCATTTTTAATCTTTTATAGAAAAAAAACAAAAGAGCTTATAAAAAAAGAGGCGTTAAAAGATCTATTGCTAACATCCATATTGATAACCTTTATGTTCGTGCTTATATATTTGGGACTTTCATATACCACTGCCGGAAATATGTCCGTTATTTTACTTATGCAGATATTTTTTTCCTATCTATATTTTAATATCTTCGGTAAAGAAAAGATGGGAGTAATTCACTCTTTAGGAGCTCTATTGATGGGTATCGGCGCTTTAATAGTTCTTTTTCCCGGAGAATTTCATTTAAACAAAGGAGATATGCTAATCCTTTTAGCCGCCGCCACCGCCCCCATAGCAAATCTATATCAAAAAAAAGCCAGAGAAAAAGTATCCAGCGAAACGGTTCTATTTTTCAGAACTATTTTCGCTTTTCCCATACTGATTTTTTTAGCTTCTATTTTTGAACCGAACGTATCTATTGAAAGTTATCGAGAGGTTTTAATATATCTTATTTTAAACGGTTTTTTGGTTTTAGGAATAGGAAAAATACTTTGGATAGAAGCTCTTCATAGAATTTCTATAACCAAATTGAGCGCTATGGCTTCGTTCATCCCGCTTTTCACCCTTATTTTCGCCTACCTGTTTTTAAAAGAAACTCCCACAAAAGCCCAAATAGTGGGGGCTTTTATTATAATAACGGGAAGTTTCTTCATAACTTACAAAAAAAATATTAAAAAAAGGCTTTAACTCTCTAAACCTTACTTATCGTAGCCACCACGTTATAAACCGCATTATCTCCTTCGTCGCTTACCGCGGAGGGAGTTAAAAAGTTGGCTTTCGGATTGGAAGAATAAAGCAAAAGCGTATCCTCTCTCAGTCTCGAAGTAACTCTAACTTCGAAAATTTCGCTTCCGTATTCCGTCGTAACCTCCACTTCGTCTCCGTCTTTATATCCCAAAAGAGGAGGAATATACAGATAAGGATCCTCTCCGAACTGACTGTTTAGAGAGCCTTTATGTTTGGCGGTAATGAGGAAAAATTCGTCATCTTCCATCTCTTCAGCAAAATACTCCTCTTCATCGTCGTCAAGCTCGTCTATAAAAACAAACTTTTTGCTATCGGTATAAAATCCGTCTTCATAAGGTATCTTCTCATAAGTTTTGGATTTGTAATACTCTCCCTCTTTAACGGCGTTGGATTTGAGTATCTCCTCGATATACTCCTCTTGAGATTTCGGTTTTTCGTATCCGAACTTCTCGCAAAGATACTCGGTAAGCTCGTATTCGCTTATCCCTATGTCGCTATCTATCATTTTAGGCATCAAGGAGACGTACTCGTGTCCGTAAGAAAATCTTATATCACTCTTTTCCAAAAAGTTCTTAGCCGGTATGACAAGATCGCTAAGAGCGGAGGTTTCGTTCTCGTAAAGTCCGAAATATACGGTAAAACTCTTCTTCAGCCCCTCTCTTACCCTTTTTAAGTTCGGAGCCTGTCTCGCGGGATTTGCGCCTTGAATGAAAGATAGTTTAAACTCCCCGAAATCAACGAGCGGTTTAGCCACTCTTTTCGCTTCGACATCGAAAGGATTTTTAAAGCCGAAAGAGCTATCCCCCAAAAAGCTCACTCCGCATCCCTCTTTTCCGAAAAGTCCCAAAGTGGCGGCGAAAGAGTCTATCGCCCTCAAAACGGAAGCTCCTATCGGATACTTTTGAACTCCCGTTCCGACTAAAATAACGCTCTTTTTATCCTTCATATGGTATAAAATATCTCCGAGATGGTTTAGATTTATCCCGCATCTTTTCATTAAATCTTTCATCTTGTAAGATCTGAAAAAATCGTAATAATCGTCGAAATTTTCGGTCTTCTCCTCCAAAAACTCCTCATCCTCCATAAGCTCCATATGAGCTACGCGCGACAAAAGCAGAGCCAGAAAAAAATCGCTTCTTGGACGAATCTGAACGTAGATATCAGCCATCCTCGCTATATCGGTATAAACCGGATCTATAACGATAAGAGTCTTTTTCTTTAAAAAAGGCATAAGATGGGAGTTCGTAACGGAGACGTTTCTTCCCCAAACCACCACGGTTTGAGCTTTTTCTATCTGAGAGGGAGGAACGATCAGATTCGCTCCTCTGCCCTCCTTTATCCCGGCGTCCCCGGCTCCGTCGCAAAGGGAGCCTTTCGTAAGATAACTGCCGTATTTTGCAAAAAACAGATTCGTAACCTCCTGCATCTTTCCGAAATTTCCGCTTCCTCTATAAAGAATGCTCTTTTCTCCCTCAAACTCCTTAAGCTTTTTATATAGAATCTCCAAAGCCTCTTTAAGCTCTATCTCCTTTCCCAAAAATCTGGCTTTTTTTATTCTTTTATCTTCATAAGAGGCGTATTTGTTTAAAAAAGGGCATAAAAAACCTTTGGTTATCGGATGATTGAAGTCCGGTTTTATCTCGTTTTCGTAAACTATTCCGCAAGCGTCGTAACAATCTAAAGGACAAGCAGTTTTATTCATAATCGTTCCTTATCTATTTTTCAAAAGATTTTAAAAAGAGTGTTTTTGGAGATATTCTATCCAAAAAAGATAAAAAAGAAGATGATTTTTTAATCGTTTCCTTTTTAAATTTCAAAACGAAACCGAACTCACTCAATCGATAGAGTCGGGAACGGAAAGAATATAAAAGTTGCTTCTCTCTTTGGAAGTGGGAGAGACGAATCTCTCCAAAAGCTTAAATTTCTTATATTTTTCAAAAACCTTTTCGCATAAAGGATAATGATAGACGATATAAACGCTCTTTTCAAACTCCACTTTCAAAATATTCTCCAAAACTCTCTCGAAAACCCTTTCGTCAAAAGGATTATGAAAAAAAACGACTCTCGTATCGGAAGGCGGAATAAATTCGGCGGCGTCGGCAAAAACGGTTTTTGCGTTTTTAACGCCCAATCTATTTAGATTTCTCTCGCTAATTTCGTAAAGCTCCTTTGCAAACTCCACTCCGATAGTTTTTTCGAAACCGAAAATAGAAGCCAAATAGAGAGTTTTTCCCTTTCCGCTTCCGTAATCCAAAAACGCCCCCTCACATACGGAAGGATCATACTCTTTTACTCTTTTTAAAATCTCTTTGAAACTTCTATCCAAAACGTGATTGCATACGCTCGCATTCTCCTTAAAGGAGCTTTTTATGTGAAGGTCGTGAAGATTTTGAGGAGAAAAATCAACGCCCTTTGCCTTATAGTAAAAAGCTCTAAACGCTTTCAAAAACAAAGCCGCGACACCCTCTCTCTTTAGAGTTTCCGCAAAAGAGAGCCGAAAGAGTTTAGCTCCCTTTAGATGAGAGATATCGAGCAAAAACTTCTCATTTCGGCTCCATGACATAAAAATTCATCCTTTCGCTCTCCTCTTTCTTCAAAGGAGTCAAAACTTTATCCACTCTATCTTTTTTGAAAAAAGGATCCTTCTTAAAATCCGCCAAAACGACTCTTTTATATTTTCTAAAAAACATATGAAGTCTCTTCTCATCCTCCACGTAAGTTTTATAATAAAACTTAGCCTCCTCTTTTTTCATTTTCAAAAACTTCTCTCTGTTTTTATCTCTAAGATAGAGTCTAAGAGCCGGAATAACCAAATCGTATTGAACCCTCCAATCGGTTTTAGGATCCCAAACGCTCTCTATCCACTTTTCATCTTTTCCTCTCAAATAATAATAAATAGCCTCCCTTATCTTATGAGTATCCTTTCCTTTCTCTTTGGAAGAGAGAAAATGGGCGTCCGGATGATAAAGTATCTCGCTTTCGCACTTCAACGCAAAACTGATGGGAGAGATTAAAGAGGGAACGAAAGAGGGAGTTATGATCAAAGTATCCCTATCGCATCCCAATTTTTTTATTTCTTTGAATATTTCGTAATTTATCGAATTTTCGGCATAGTATCTTTTATAATGAGAGTGCGAAGCCATAACCCCTTGCGCAAAAACCGCAGCCAAAGCCGCATACCCGAGGGCTTTTTTTATATTTTCGGAAATCGTCAAATAAGCGTCAATCTGAACCAAAAGATAAAATATCTCTATCGCAAAAATCGTAGAGGCGAAATAGTATATATGATTTTCTATCTGCAAAGCGGGAGAGAAAAAGGCGTGAGAAAAAGTTAAGGCTATATAGCTTATCCCCAAAGACAAAACGGCTATCTTTGAAGCGTAGGAGCTTTTAGGCTTTATAAAAGCGATAAGAGAAGTTAAAATAATAGCCAAAATCATAGAGCCTTTAAAGAAATATTTCAATCTTGAAAAATCTACGTCTATTATGGCGGTTTTCATTCCCGCACTTTCGGTATGTCCGGTCAATATCAGATATCCAAGATCCAAAACCGCGCAAAGAGCGGCATATAAAACGATATGCGAAATTTTAAGCTTTTCTCTCTCCGTAAAAAAATAAAAAACGACGGCTAAAAAAGTCATAAACGCCAAAATCATCAAAAGATAAGGAAAAGTTTTCAAAGCCAAAAATTGAACGATTGCCAAAACAAGCCAAAAAGAGAGTCCGCTCTTTTTTAAGGTTTTGATCAGAAAATAGAGATACAAAAAGAGAAAAACTACGGAGGCTTGAGGAAAAAAGGCGCGGCTGAAAGTGAGATTGACAACCGTTTTATCGTCTATATGAAAAAAAGAGAGCCACATTTTAAGGATGTTTGAGAGTTCCGGAACTCTTACGAAAAACAGAAACAAAAGAGAAAAGACGATTAAAAGCTTTCTCTCTTCTCCGGCTATTTCCAAAAACAGCCAAAGAGCCGCCCAAAAAATAACGCTCACCCAAAAAACCGTCCAAACAAGCATAGCGCAAGTTAGATCTCCTCCGCAAAGAGAAGAGAAAAACCTAAAAACCATAAAAGAGAGATCGAATTTTCTATAAGCCCAAGCGGCGGCGTTTATCGTATCTCCGTACCACGGACTCGTAATCTCTCCGTTTGAGATCGGAAGGAGAGAAAAATTCATATAAAGATAGAGATCCGAATCGAAAAGCGGAGGAATCTCCCCGTAGCCTATCTTCAAGAAAGTAAGAAAATAGGGATAAAGATATACCGAAACGACCGCTATCCAAACTCCGGCATACAAACCGATATTTTTTTTCATTTTTCAGCCTTTAAAAAACTCTTTAACTTTATCGCAAACTTTTAAGATATCTTCCTCTTTGAGCTTATAATACATAGGAAGTCTAAGTAGTCTCTCGCTCTCTTTGGTGGTATATCTATCCTCTCCCCTAAACTCCCCGAATCTTTTTCCGGCTTCCGAGCTATGGAGAGGAACGTAGTGAAAAACTGCCAAAATTCCTTCTTTTTTCAAAAACTCTATAAGTTTGCTTCTAACCTCTATATTTTCAACCTTGATATAAAACATATGAGCGTTATGTTTGCAATGCTTCGGAACGACAGGAAGTTCCAAAACTCCCTTTTCCTTCAACTCTTTTAGATTTTCATAGTAAACGCTCCAGCTTTTTAATCTATCTTCGTTTATTTTCCGAGCGTTCAAAAGCTGCGCGTATAAAAAAGCGGCGTTTAGCTCGCTCGGAAGATAGCTCGAGCCTATGTCCACCCAAGTATATTTATCCACCTGCCCTCTTAAAAATTTGCTTCTGTTGGTTCCTTTTTCTCTTATAATTTCGCTTCTTTCGATAAAGGCTTCGTTATTTACCAAAATCGCCCCGCCCTCGCCGCACTGGTAATTTTTCGTTTCGTGAAAACTGTAACAACCTATGTCGCTTAAAGTTCCGAGAGCTTTTCCTTTATATTCGCTCATCACTCCCTGAGCCGCATCCTCTATAACGAAAAGAGAGTATTTTTCCGCTATCTCGTTTATCTTATCCATTTCGCAAGAGACGCCCGCATAATGAACGGGAACGATCGCTTTAGTCTTTTTGCCGATTGCGTTTTCTATCAGATTCTCATCCATATTCATCGTATCCGGACGGATATCTATAAAAACTATTTTAGCTCCTCTCAACGCAAAAGCGTTCGCTGTGGAGACGAAAGTATAACTTGGCATTATAACCTCGTCCCCCTCCTTTATATCGCAAAGCAGAGCCGCCATCTCCAAAGCGTGAGTGCAAGAGGTCGTCAAAAGAGCCTTTTTGGCTTTAAACTCTTTCTCGAACCACAAGTTGCATCTTTTGGTAAAAGGACCGTCTCCGGAAAATTTGCCCTCTTTGAAAACCTCTTTTAGATATTTCTCCTCTTCTCCGGTAACGGGAGGAACGTTAAAAGGTATCATCCGCCACTCCTAAAAATTTTATGCCGAACGACTCGATATGAAAATACCGAGAACTATCAAAGCAAGACCCGCTATTTTATATAGCGTTACCGGCTCTTTAAAAAGCAAAGCCGCAAACAAAAAGACCAAAACGAAAGAGAGACTCATAAAAGGATAGGCGTAACTAACGTCAAATTTAGTCATAGCCGCCATCCAGAACAAAGAGGCTATAAAAGCCGACGCAAATCCGGAAAATACGAAAGGATCCAAAAGAAGCTTCAACAAAAACACAACCTTTTCAAAAAGCCCGCCTTCCGGAAGCTGTCCGTAACCGCTGATTCTCCATTTTAAAACGAGTTGCCCGTAAACCGTAAAAAATATGGTGCCGAAAATATAAAAATATCCCATTTTCAAATCCTGTTTTGAACCGTCATATCTCTTGGAGGATAAAGCTCCTCTTCGCTAAGCCAAGTCGTTTTATCCACTATATAAAGAGGTCTGTTTTTCGTTTCGTTAAAAATTTTACCGATATAGATTCCCAAAATACCCAAATTCGCAAACAAAAGCCCCCCTATGAAATAGATGGAGACGATCACGCTCGTCCACCCCGGAACGGGCACTCCCCATACGAAATATTTGACGATCTGCCACCCTCCGTAAATCATAGATAGGAAAGTCATAATAAATCCGAATCCGACCGAGAGTCGCAAAGGCTTGTTGGATTGAGCTATGATACTGTCAAACGCCAGCCAAAAAAGCCTCTTTAAGTTGTAGCTCGATTTGCCCTCGGCTCTCGGAGCGTGTTCGATGTCTATCTCGGCGGTTTTAAAACCTATCCACCTGATAAATAGAGGAAAAGTTCTGTTGTGTTCCCTCATCCTTTTGTAATTTTCTATCACTTTTCTGGAAAAAATTCCGAAATTGGCGGTTTGGGATTTGTTGGAGGTATCGGTAAAATAGTCATAAACCATATAAAAGAGTCTCGATCCCAGCTTTTTAAAAAAGCCGTCTTTTCTTTGAGCCCTCCTTCCGAAAACCACATCGTACCCCTCTTTCGCCTTATTGTAAAGCTTTATAATCTCTTCGGGCTGATCTTGCAAATCGCAATCCATTACGACTATCCATTGTCCTCTCACAAAATCCAATCCGGCCGTTATGGCAAAATGCTGTCCGAAATTTCTCGAAAGATTTATCCCCTTGACGCGAGGATCTCTCATGGCAAGCTGCTCTATAACGATCCAAGCATCGTCCGGACTTTTATCGTTAACCATAATAATCTCGAAATCCTCGGTAATCTTGGAAAGAGACTTAACAAGTCTCTCATAAAGCCTCTCAAGAACGCTCGAACAGCCGTAAACGGGAGTAACCACCGAAATATACGGTCTTTTATCTTTCTCCATCATACTTCCTTACATACCATTTAACGGTTTTAACGATGCCGCTTTCGAAATTCTCCTCAGCCTTCCAACCAAGCTCGTTTTCTATCTTCGTAGCGTCTATCGCATATCTTCTATCGTGTCCGGGTCTGTCCTTTACGAAAGTTATCAGCTCCTTATAGCTTTTGCCGCCGTTTCTCGGTTTCAGCTCGTCAAGTATTTCGCAAATCTTTTTAGCTATATAGATATTGTTTCTCTCGTTTCGTCCGCCTATATTGTAAGTCTCTCCGCTCTTTCCCTTATGGAAAGCGAGATCTATCCCCTTGCAGTGATCCAAAACGAAAAGCCAGTCTCTGATATTCTTCCCGTCTCCGTAAATCGGTATCGGATTTTCTCTCAAAGCGTTTCTTATAATTGTCGGAATCAGTTTTTCGTCATGCTGTTTGGGACCGTAATTGTTGGAACAGTTCGTTACGACCGTATTCATACCGTAAGTGTGGTGATAACTTCTAACTATCATATCGCTGCTTGCCTTACTGGCGCTATAAGGAGAATTCGGAGCGTAGGGAGTCTCTTCCGTAAACAATCCCGTCTCCCCCAAAGTTCCGTAAACCTCATCGGTCGAAATGTGATGAAACCTGCAACCTTCATACTCTTTTTTATATCTAAAAGGCTCTCTCATCCATTTTTTATAAGCAACGTCTATGAGAGTGAAAGTTCCGTTTACGTTCGTTTCGACGAAAACTCCGGGATTTTGAATAGAATTATCCACGTGACTTTCGGCGGCGAAGTGTATAACGCCTCTTATATCGAATTTATCGAAAAGATATTCGATAAGCTCTCTGTTGCAAATATTTCCTTTTACGAATTCGTACCTCGGATGATTCTCGACCTCTTTAAGATTGTTCAAATCTCCCGCATAAGTTAAAAGATCGAGATTGACGACTCTATAATCTTCATACTTTTCCAAAAAATAGGGTATGAAGTTGCTTCCTATAAAACCGGCTCCTCCGGTTATCAAAATCGTTTTTGTCATGACTCTTCCACCAAATCGATAAGATATTGTCCGTATCCGGTCTTTTTAAGAGGTTCGGCAAGCTTCAAAAGCTCCTCCTTGCCTATCCAGCCGTTATAAAAAGCTATCTCTTCAATACAGGCTATCTTATATCCCTGTCTCGATTCTATCGTCTGCACGAACTGACTCGCATCGAGCAAACTTTCGTGAGTCCCGGTATCGAGCCACGCAAATCCCCTTCCCAGCATCTCCACGTGCAAATCTCCCCTCTCAAGATAGGCCCTGTTTACGTCCGTTATCTCAAGCTCTCCCCTTTTGGAAGGTTTAACCTCTTTTGCTATATCGATAACGTCGTTATCATAAAAATAGAGTCCAGTAACCGCCCAATTTGATTTGGGCTCGGAAGGTTTCTCTTCCAAAGAAACCGCCATTTGATTCTCGTCAAACTCGACGACTCCGAATCTTTTGGGATCTTTCACTTTATAGGCAAAAACGGTTGCCCCCTTCTCTCTCGAAGCCGCTCTTTGCAAAACGGGAGTGAATCCTTGACCGTAAAAGATATTATCTCCCAAAGCCAAAGAGACTCCGTCTTTACCTATAAAGTCCTCTCCTATTATAAAAGCTTGAGCGAGACCCTCCGGTTTTTCTTGAACCCGATAACTAAAATGCATCCCTATCCACTCTCCGTCTCCCAAAAGCTCTTCGTATCTCGGAAGGTCTCTCGGAGTCGATATGATCAAAACCTCCCTTATCCCCGCAAGCATCAAAACGGATAAGGGATAGTAGATCATAGGTTTGTCATATACGGGCAAAAGCTGTTTAGAGGTACATCTGGTAATCGGGTAGAGTCTCGTTCCGGACCCTCCCGCAAGAATGATTCCCTTTTTCATCTCTAAAGCCTCCCGTCAGCCTCTTTGAGTATCCCTTTTATATCGTAAACAACTTGATTGTCGCTCTTTTTGATATCCATCTCTTTAAACTCGTTATGAGCGACCGCAACCACCAAAGCGTCATATTTGTTAAGATCGAGTTTATCCTCTTTAGTTAAAAGATCTATGCCGTATTCGTGTTTAACCTCTTCCTTATCCGCCCAAGGATCGTAAACCTCGACTTCGCAGCCGAAATCCTTAAGCTCGTTAATGACGTCGATGACTCTCGAGTTTCTGATATCGGGGCAGTTTTCTTTAAAGGTTATCCCAAGAACCAATATCTTAGCTCCCTCTATCCTCTTTCCTTTCTTTATCATCAGTTTCACGACCTGATTCGCAACGAATATTCCCATATTGTCGTTTAGTCTTCTTCCGGCAAGTATTATTTCGGGATTGTATCCGAGCTGTTGAGCTTTATGAGTCAGATAATAAGGATCCACGCCTATGCAGTGTCCCCCGACGAGTCCCGGCTTGAAAGGAAGGAAATTCCACTTGGTACCCGCGGCTTCCAAAACCGCATTGGTATCTATGCCCATCTTGTTAAAAATCATCGCAAGTTCGTTTACGAAAGCTATGTTTATATCCCTTTGAGAGTTTTCTATAACTTTGGCCGCTTCCGCAACTTTTATCGAAGGAGCCAAATGGGTTCCCGCCTCTATAATGCTTTTGTAAAGCTCGTCCACCACTTTCGCAATCTCCGGAGTGCTTCCGGAAGTTACCTTTTTTATCTTCGTTACGGTATGCTCCTTATCTCC
>CAZPVZ010000228.1:0-6356 GCA_964590185.1 uncultured Campylobacterales bacterium | reverse complement strand
CGTTTCGTTATCTATAACTTTCAAATCGTAAGCTTTATATCCGGGCGTTTGCCCCGTCTTTACCCAAAAAGTTACGACTATTATCCCGTAAATAATTCCGAGAGACCATCTAGCCATAGGAGAGGCTTGAAAACTCTCCTTGCTTCCCATAACGGCATAAGTAACAAAATAAGCAATCGGCATCATAATCAAAAACATATCGGTTATAAAGGCTTTCAAACGAGCTAACATGGAGCCGTATTTGAATTTCGGCTCCCTATCTTTTTCTTTTTTTCGACTTTTCCGAGGGATTCTGTTTTGTTTTACGTCTCTCCATCTCATAAAAAATCAATTTCCTCTACTGCCCGGTTTATAAGCTTCGCTTCCGCTTTTACACAAAGGACAATTTTGAGGCTCGTAAATCTCAAAATTAAAATCCGCAAGAGCGAAAAAAGGAAGATCTTTAGGAAGTTTGCAGTTTGGTTTGCTTTCCAAATCGGAATTTTCTCTATGGCAAAATCCTCTATTTGCCAAAGCGGCAAACCCTACGATTTCGCCGCCCTTTTCTTTCACCACCCCCGCGGCCTCCATGGCGGAACCGCCGGTAGTGATAATATCCTCGCAAATTAAAACTCTCTCTCCCTTTTTTATCTCGAAACCTCTCCTTATAGTCATAACTCCCCCGACTCTCTCGGTAAAAACGAATCTAACTCCAAGAGCCCTCGCAAGCTCGTATCCCGCCAAAATGCCGCCGAGAGCCGGAGAGCATACCGTATCGATCTCTATCGAAGCTTTTTTTATCTCTTCGGCCAAAGCCGTCGCAAGTTTCTGCGCGGTTTCGGGATTTTCCAAAACTTTCGCGCTTTGAAGATAAAATCTCGAATGATTCCCGCTACTTAAAAGAAAATGCCCCTCTAAGAGAGCGCCGGCATCTTCGTAAATCTTTTTTATGTCCATATCTATACTTTTAAAAGTTCGGCTTCTTTCGCTTTTACGAGCTCGTCAACTTTTTTTACGTAATCATCGGTATATTTTTGAATCTTATCGTGAGCTCTTTTGGCTTCGTCCTCGGTTATCTCTTTATCTTTTTCAAGATGTTTTATTTTGTTATTGGCGTCTTTTCTTATATTTCTTATGGCGACTTTCGCCTTTTCTCCCATAGCTTTGGCTTTTTTAGCGTTTTCTTTTCTCTGCTCGACCGTCATGGGAGGGAAAAATAGCTTTATACTCTCTCCGTCGTTGTTCGGATTCACTCCCAAATTTGCCTCTTGTATCGCTCTCTCTATCTCTTTTAAAAGACTCTTTTCCCATGGAGATACGGTTATCGTCGTAGCGTCGGTAGCCAATACGGTAGCTACCTGATTTAAAGGAGTCATGGCCCCGTAATAATCGACCTTAACGTTATCCAAAACGGATACGGAAACTTTACCGCTTCTTAAAGTGGTAAAATCCTTTTTCAAAACCTCTATACTCTTTTTCATTCCCTCTTCGGCGTGGGAATATATCTCCTCAAGCGTCATTCGACCTCTCCTTTTTCGTATATTTTATTTATCGTTTTTCGGAACGCTCGGTATCGCAGGAGCCGCGGGAACTCCCTCGTCTTTCTTTACGGGCGCCGGAGGAATCGGAGCGGCTTTCTTTTCAACCTTAATCTCTTCGGCGATAGAGTGCTTCTTCTCCTTATTGTAAAGGTATCCCAAAACGAGCGTATTTATAACGAACAACAATCCCACTACGAAAGTAAATTTCGCCAAAAATCCGGCGGGTCCTTTCGCTCCGAAAAGAGACTCGTTGCTTCCGCTATAAGCCCCAAGACCTATGGAAGAACTTTTTTGCAACAAAACGGCTACCGTGATAACCGCAGCCAAAACGAACTGTAAAATCAAAACGATATTTAGCATCTAAAAATCCCTCGAATATATGTTATAATTGGGCGCAATATTACCCAAATATTGTTGAAAGAATTGTTAAATGAAAATTATACCGCAAAACCGCCCGCATATCAAAGAGTTCTCAAAACAAGCCCGCTCTTACGAAGAATTTAACATCATTCAAAAAAAAGCCGCAAAAAAATTAGTAGAAAGCATAAAAGGAAAACCGAAAAGGATTTTGGACATAGGATGCGGCAACGGAGAGGTATATAAAAATATAGATTGGGAAATGGAGCTGTTTATAGGAGTGGACCTTTCCTCAAACATGTGCAATCTTCATCCCAAAAACGGAAAGACGAAAATAATTTGCGAAAATTTCGAAAACGAAAAATTATACAAAGAACTTAAACGGCTCGCCCCTTTCGACATAGTCATATCCTCTTCCGCTTTGCAATGGGCCGAAGATTTGGACAAAACTCTATCTTACATATCGCCTCTTGCGGATAAATGGGCGTTGTCGATATTTTGCGACAAAACTTTCGAAACGATTAGAAAAATAAGCAATCTCCCTTCCTTTCTCCCCTCTAAAGAGGAGGTCGTAAAAACCGCCTTAAAATACAAAAAAAACTCCTCTTTCCAAACCGTAGAGTACAGACTCTTTTTCCCCGATAACCTATCGAAATTCAGATACATCAAAAAAAGCGGAGTAAGCGGAGGAAAGAGAAGATTGTCTTTTAGGGAAACGAAAAAACTTATCGAAAATTATCCTTTACCCTATCTCGAATTCGAAGTCGTTTATATAACTTAGCTTCTCTTCTCTCCGACAAGTTTTAAAGCCAAATTTTTAGCCCCTTTAAGATCCGTCTTTCCGCTCCCGAGTTTCGGTATCTCTTCGACTTTAAAATATAGACTCGGCAAGAAAAGAGGATTTAAGTTCAAGGATTTTATCTTATCTTTAAGCTCTTCGACGGAAGTGTCTCCCTCCAGCATCAAAACTATCTTCTCTCCCTTTTTACTATCCGGCACCGCCGCAAGGGAGATTCTCTCCCCTTCTTTCAGCACTTTAAAAATCTCCTCCTCCACAAGCCCCAAACTGACCATCTCTCCCCCGATTTTGGCAAAACGGCTGTATCTGTCTATTATCGTTAAAAACCCCTCTTGATCGAGATATCCTTTATCTCCGGTTACGTACCATCTAATACCGTCGATTATCTTTATCACCTCCTCGGTTTTTCGAGGATTTTTAACGTAGCCTTTCATAATCTGCGTTCCGCCTATCAAAATCATCCCGGCCTCTCCGGTAGGCAACTCCTCGAAACTTTCGGGATCGACTATTTTGAAACTGCTTCCCGGAACGGGCAATCCCACGCTTCCCGGTTTATTTCCCTTTTGAACCTTAAAATCATCCTCAACCATTAAAATATCGGGAAGGTTAACGGATGCCACCGGAGTCGTTTCGGTAGCTCCGTAACCCTCATAAATCTCGTGACCGTATCTGACTTTAAAATCCTCCCTTATCTTTTGAGGAAGTTTTTCGGCTCCGGCCACGACCATTCTCAAAGACTCGAACATAAGAGGATGAATTTTCCTGTTTCTTATGTAAAGGCCGTAAAAAGTGGCCGTTCCGAACATGAAGGTGGCTTTATATTTAGCGCACAACTTGGCAACTCCCAAACCGTCGGTGGGATCCGGATGAGCCGCAACCGTAATATCCTCCACGAGAGGAAGAAGGGAAGTTACGGTCAGGCCGAAAGAGTGAAACATAGGCAAAGTTCCCAAAATAACGTCGTCGTCTCTCGGATTTATAAGAGTTAATATCTGTTTTATGTTTCCCATGATGTTTTTATGCGTAAGTTCTATGCCTTTAGGTCTCCCTTCGCTCCCGCTGCTAAATAAAACGGCGGCCGTATCGTTAATGGAGACTCTCTTTAAATAAACGGCTTTCAAAACGGCCGTCGGGAGAGTTTTCACCGCCAAAAAAGTCAATAAAGAAGAGACTTTGGAAATTTCCTTTTTGATATCCTCAAGATAGATAACGGTTACGAGAGACAAAATCTCTTTTAAATCAAAACCTTTGAAACTTAATTTCTCAATAAAACGCCTCGAAGTTATTATCGTTTTTATATCAGCAAGATCCAAAGCGTACTTCAAACTTTTTATACCGCTTGAATAATTTAAATTCACTACCGTTTTACCCAAAGTAATCACCGCCATATTCGCTATAAGCCCCGCGGCGGTGGAAGGAAGAATTATCCCTACGTTTTTCTCTTTCAGACGAGATTTCAATTTTCCTCCGAACAAAAACACGGCCGTCGCGAAACGGGATTTGCTAAGCTCGACGCCCGTACTGTCCGCAACGGCGAGTTTCCCCGAATCCTCTTTCAGATTATCGATCCACGCATAACCTATCGGATCGAGTCTTTCGGCATAATTTTGCCAAGATTTTATGGAGAGCTCGAAAACCGCTTTTTTAACCTCTTTCGCCGTAGAAGTTATCGGCATCGGTTTTCCGAAAGTTACGGAAATATCTTTTTTCTTGGAGTTTTTAAGTTTTTTGGAGGCGTAAGAGAAATTATCCTCCCAAAGTCCCCTTAAATAAAAGGGAACTATAACGGCGTCTTTTACGCCTTTTACGGCTCTTTCGAACCCGCTTTTAAACTCGTCCAGATGACCGTTTCTGCTTATATGTCCTTCGGGAAAGATAGCAACTATCCTCCCCTCGTTCAAAGCCTTCGCCACCTTGCTTAAAGCGTTTTTGCTGCCTTTGTTCGATATGGGAATGGTCTTTGCAAACTTTAAAAAAGGTTTTAAATACCACCTCTCATAATAACTCCTCTCGACGACGAACCTTATCTGCCTCGGATAAGCTATCTGCAAAATCGCCCAATCCAAAAAAGAGATATGGTTGCCCAAAAGAAGTATTCCTCTTCGATGCTCTAAATTTTCTATCCCCTCAACCTCTATATCGTATCTCATTCTAACGATCGTTCTAACGATATACCTCACCAAAGATTGAGGCATTTTGATAAGAGTATAAACGACTCCTCCGGCCGCAACCGAGGCTATCAAATTAAAAAGCGCGTAAGATGAAAGATTCAAATAACCAAAAAGCGCCGTTAACGCCAAAAAGAGGAACATAAAAACGTTTTGCATGAAGTTATTGCCCGCAAGAACGGTGCCGAGCTCTTTTTGCGGAGTGAAAAACTGAATCAAACTGTTCAAAGGCACTACCAAAAGCGCGGAGAAAAAACCGAATAAAAATATCAAAAGCCCCAAAACTTCAAGATCACTCATATTCGGTATCAAAAACAAAACCGCCGTAATCCCCAAAGTCCCTACCGGAATTATTCCTATCTCTATAAAATTTTTGCTGACTCTTCCGGCAAACAAAGAACCGAGAATCATTCCCGCTCCGCTTAAAGTTAAAAGCCCTTGAGCTACGACCGTATTAGTAATGCCCAAAGAACTTTTGAGATGTTCCGGGAAAATAGCCACCACAACCTGAGCTATTCCCCAAAGAACGCTTAATCCGATAATGGATTCCCAAACGATTTTGCTTTCGTGGATGTTTCTCAAATTCTTCTTAAGATAAGTGAAATTAAAATAGAGTTTCGGTTTGAAAGGCTCTTTTTCGGAAGGTTCTTCAAGCTCCAGCTTCCGGTCCAAATCTTTAGCGAGAAAAAACTCCAAAACGCTCGCAAATACGAGCAAAAACCCCAAAGGATAAATCTTTTGCAAAATGGCGGAAGGCTCCGAATAAGCGTCTTTTAATAGATATTCGAAAAATATCGAATAAACCACCGCTCCCGCGAGAATGGAGACGACCGTAACGCTTTGCACCACCGCGTTTGCGCCCGCAAGATTCCGGCTTCCGACCATCTCTTTTATAAGTCCGTATTTTGCGGGAGAATAGATCGCGCTTTGAGCGGCTAAAACGAAAGTGAGAAAAAAAGCGACCCAAAAAAGACCGAAACGATAACTTATCAAAATCATCACCGTTATACCGACGGCAAAAAGAGAGGAATACTTAATAACCTTAGTCTTTTTAAATCGATCGCTTATATAGCCGGAAGGAGAGAACAACAAAATAAAAGGCAATAAAATCAAAGCGTTAATTACGGCCGTCAACACTATAAGTTCGCTCCCGCCGTAACTTTTAAAAACGGTGTTTTGCAAAACTATCTTGTGTCCCAAATCCGTCATGGCGTTTAAAAAAACGATCGCTATATAAGGTCGAAATCCCTTTATCTTAAAAAGTTCCCGCATCTCTCCTTTCCTTTATCCGGCGTTTATTAATTTTTATTATACAATCAATAATCGAAACGGCAGGTAAATCAAAAAAAATCTTCATGCATTTTCAAAAATTTCTCCCCCTCCTCATATCCTATCCTAAAAAGCTCGTCGAAATTTTCGGTATCGAAGATGGAAAAATATCCGCACTTTTTCATCTCGACGAAATAGTCGGCTTTCGTTTTCGAATGCCTCACGTTTGCGTTAAACATCGTA
>CAZPVZ010000227.1:0-5411 GCA_964590185.1 uncultured Campylobacterales bacterium | reverse complement strand
CTTATGCAAAACGAATAAATTTTTAGGATAGCGAGAGAATGATAGATTTTGAAAAATTTTCCAAATACTCCAAACCGGGTCCGAGATACACGAGCTATCCCACCGCGGTCGAATTTACGGAGAAGTTTAATGCGGACTCTTACATAGAGGAGTTAAAAAGGCAAGATAGCAAAAAGCCTCTTTCTTTGTATTTTCATCTTCCTTTTTGCAGAAGCGCTTGCTATTTTTGCGGATGCAACGTGGTTTTTACCTCTAAAGAGGAGAAAAAAGATAGATATATAGACTATCTTGAGAGGGAGATGAAAATACTCTCAGAATATCTCGATACAAGCAGGGAGGTTATACAGCTTCATTTCGGAGGAGGAACTCCCACTTTTTTTACCGTCGAGCAGTTAAAGAGAGTTATAGATCTGATAAACGAAACTTTTAAAAACTTCTCGAAAGACGCGGAAGTTAGTTGCGAGATAGATCCGAGATTTTTAACTCGAGAGCAGATGAAACTTTTGACGGAAAATCGTTTCAACCGCATAAGTTTCGGAGTTCAGGATTTCGAGCCGACCGTTCAAAAGGCGGTTCATAGGGATCAGTCTTTCGAGGTTACTAAAAATGCCGTCGATCTTGCAAGATCCTACGGAGTGGAGTCTGTAAATATCGATCTGATTTACGGTCTTCCCTTTCAGACTCTTGATAGTTTCAAGAGAACTTTGGATCTCGTTTTGAAGCTTGATCCGGATCGTTTGGCGGTTTTCAATTACGCTCACGTGCCTTGGCTTAAAAAGACGATGAGAAAAATAGACGAAACGACTCTTCCTCATCCTTCCGTAAAATTGGAAATTTTAAAATATACGATAGATTTTTTCACTTCGAACGGCTATAAAATGATCGGTATGGACCATTTCGCAAAACCTGACGACGAACTTTTTAGAGCCATCGAAAAAGGCGAGCTTCATAGAAATTTTCAAGGCTACACCACCAAGGGCGGAGCCGATTTGATAGGTATAGGGTTAACGAGCATAGGAGAGGGAGAAGATTTTTACGTTCAAAATTTTAAAGATATGTTTTCTTACGAAAAAGCGATAGACGAAGGCAGACTTCCCGTTCACAGAGGAGTTAAGTTAAGTAGAGACGATCTTATCAGAAAAGCCGTTATTATGGAGCTTATGGCGAATTTCAAACTTAACGTTCCTCGAATAGAAAAAGAGTTCGGTATAGATTTTAAGGAGTATTTCAAAGATTCTCTTGAAGAGCTGAAAGAATTTGAAAAAGAAGAGCTCGTAGAGATAAGCGAGGATGAGATTAGGGTAAGCGAAACCGGAACGCTTCTTATTAGAAACATAGTTATGCCTTTTGACGCTTATCTTAAAAAGATTCCGGAGAAGAAGAGAGTTTTTAGCAAAACCGTCTAAAAAGAGTCCGCTCTCTACTCTCCGAAGAGAGCTTTGAGAGCGTTTATGCTGGCTTCTTTTTGTTCCTGGCTATCTTTTGAAGTTTCGGAAGGTTTGTCTATCTCTTTAAGTTCTATCTGATATCCGGTCAGCATTGAGGCGAGTCTTATGTTTATTCCGTTTCTGCCTATCGCTTTGGATTTTTGGTCGCTCGGTATGGTAACGATAGCCTTGTCTCCCTCTATCTTTACGCTGGAGATGATAGCCGGAGCCATGGCTCTTGATACGAATATCTCCGGAATCGAAGAATACTCTATACAGTCTATACTCTCTCCGTGCAGCTCTTTGCTTACGGCGTTTATCCTAACTCCCTTTATACCTACCGTCGCTCCCACCGGATCGACTTTCGGATCTAAGGAGGTAAGCGCCACTTTAGCTCTCTCTCCCGGAATTCTCGAAGCTTTTTGAACTATAATCACTTCGTCTTTTATTTCCGGAACTTCCGCTCGCAAAAGCTCTATGAGAAATTTGGGAGTGGTTCTTGAAAGCTCCACTATCATTCCGTTTTTTCTATCTATCGTTACTCTTCTTATTACGCTTTTTACTACGTCGGTAGGTTTGAATTTCTCTCCCTTTATTCTGTTTTTTCGAGGGAGTATCGCTTGAACTTCGTCTATTTCTATGTAGGTGTTTTCGTCTTGATCGACTCTCGTTACGGTTCCGAAGACGATTTTGCCTATTTTATTTTTATATTTTTGGAATATTACCTTCTCAAGAGCTCTTTGGAGGTGGTATTCAAGCTCCTTATGCAAAGTGGCGGCGGCGGTTCTGCCGAGATTTTCCAAAGGAAGTTCGTAAGTAAGCTCGTCCCCCACCTCTATGTTGGGATCTATCTCTTGGGCTTCTTGCAAAGAGATATATTTCTCTTTTTCGGTATCTTTTCTTTTATCGTCGTTATCGACTACCAAAACTTTTTGGAACAGTTTAAGCTCTTTGTTTTTTTCGTCTATTTCGACGTCGTATTCGTATTCTTGTCCGTAAATTTTTTTTGCCGTTCTGATAAGAGCCGTAGTTAAAGCCTCTTTTACGTTTTTTATATCAAGCCCTTTTTCGTGGGCAATAGATTCTATTATGCCGATTACTTTTTCCAAGTTTTTATTCCTTTAAATTTTATTAGGATTATTTTTTAAGCGGATTTATTTTCGGTGCAGAAAGCGGATTTTATCCAAAAAGCGCTTGTATAAATATTAATGTTTACTGCTTAATAAGTAATTTATACAAAAATTGATATACTCCCGCTACTTTTAGTAGTGTAGCAAAAAAAAATTAAAATGTAAAGGGTCATTTGATGAAATTGAAATTGGCAAGAGCCGAGTTGAGCGCAAAACCTAAAGAGATAGATTTGGAAGAGATCGATAAAATCGTGGAAAAAGAGGGACAAAAAATTTTTTACTTTGATAAAGAAAACGAACATAAAGAGCTTGTCAATATGGTAGAATATTTCGAAGAGAAAGGAAGAAGCGTCTATTTAAGAGAGGTAAGATACGGTCTTGACGAAGGGGATTATATTTACGAAGTTCATATTTTATAAAAAGAGAAAGGTATGAGTGAGGGAAAAAAATTTTTTATAGAAACTCTCGGTTGCGCTATGAACGTAAGGGATTCGGAGCATATAATAGCCGAACTTACGCAAAAAGAGGGATATTCTTTAACCGACGATATAAAAGAAGCCGATTTAATTATCATAAACACTTGTAGCGTGAGGGAAAAACCGGTTCATAAGCTTTTTTCGGAAATAGGGCATTTTAATAAAGTGAAGAAAAAAGACGCCAAAATAGGCGTTTGCGGCTGCACGGCAAGCCATCTGGGGGAGGAGATTATTAAGAGGGCTCCTTACGTAAATTTCGTTTTGGGAGCGAGAAACGTCTCCAAAATCACTAAAGCCGTCAAAGAGGACGGATTTGTGGACGTAGATATAGATTATGACGAGAGTACTTACGCTTTTAGCGATTTTAGAAGCAATCCTTACAAAGCTCTTATCAATATTTCCATAGGATGCGATAAGAAGTGTACTTTCTGTATCGTTCCCCATACGAGAGGAGAGGAGATCTCCATTCCTTACGAGCTTATTTTGAAAGAGGTGCGAAAGGCGGCGAAAGGGGGAGCTAAAGAGATATTTTTATTGGGGCAAAACGTTAATAATTACGGGAGAAGATTTAGCGATCCGAATGCGAAAAAGATCGATTTTACCGATCTTTTGGAGATGGTTAGCGAAATAGAGGAGGTTGAGAGGATAAGATTCACTTCTCCGCATCCTTTGCATATGGACGATAGATTTTTGAAAGTATTTGCGGAAAATCCGAAAATTTGCAAATCCATGCATATGCCTTTGCAAAGCGGCTCTACGAAAGTTTTAAGAGATATGAAGAGAGGTTATAGCAAAGAGTGGTTTTTGGACAGAGCCTTGAAACTTAGGGAGATGGTTCCGGACGTTCACATAAGCACCGATATAATCGTGGGTTTTCCGGGAGAGAGCGAAGAAGATTTCCAAGATACCTTGGACGTTGTGGAGAAGGTGAGATTCGATCAGATCTTTAGTTTTAAGTATTCTCCCAGACCTTTTACCAAAGCCGCCGAGTTTGAAAATCAGATTCCGCAGGAGGTGGCTTCGAGGAGATTGAAAGAGGTTCAAGATCTCCATAATAAAATTTTGGATGAGAAGATGCCTCTTCAAAAAGGCAAGATTTTCAAGGTTTATTTCGAGGAGTTGAAGCCGGGAGGATTGGTAGGAGGAAGAAGCGATAACAACTATGCGGTGGTCGTTAAAGGAAGCGAAGAGCTTTTAGGGAAATTTGCCGACGTTAAGATTACGGAAGCTAAGAGGCTTTCGCTTTTCGGAGAGATTGTTGAGTAAAAAAGTAACGCGAAAAATTCTGCTTTTGATAGGCCCTTTTTTGGGATATGCTCTTATTAGGTTAATATATTTAACTTGTAAAAAAGAATTTTACATAACTTCAAATGTTCCGAAAGAGCCTTTCATCGGGGTGCTCTGGCACGGCGAAATGCTCATGCAACTTTTTATGTATAGAAAGTTTAGAAAAAAGGTAAAAACTGTTATAATGATAAGTGAGCACTTCGACGGAGAGATAATTGCCAAAATTTTAAAACTTTACGGCTTCGATTCCGTAAGAGGCAGCAGCAGCAAGGGCTCCATAAAGGTTTTGAAAGAGACTTTTTCGGCGATAGATAGAGGATACGACGTGGCCATTACGCCGGACGGTCCGAGAGGTCCTTATCATTCGATGGCCGACGGAGTGGTTTTGATAGCTCAAAAAAGAAAGATGAAGATTATAGCTACAAGGTATAAAGCTTCCAAGTTTTGGCAGCTGAATACTTGGGATAAGTTTATTATCCCCAAACCTTTTTCCACGCTCTATTTTTACGCGAGCGAGCCTTTTAGCGTGGAGGGGCTTTCTAAAGAGGAAGCCAAAAGGGTTATAAAAGAGAAGTTGGACAGTTTTGATGGGTAGAATTTTTTGGATATTTTTTTTTGTTTTGATTATAGGAGGGATCGGGTTTTATTTTTATAATAACGACTCTTACAGAAGATCCATTGAAGCTAAGTATTATTATATGAAAGGAGATTATTCCAAAGCCTATATCTTATCGAGAGAGGCTTTTGATGCCGATCCTTACAATAAAATGGCTTTTACGATTATGACCCAAAGTAAAATAGCCGCAAAATATCAAGATTATATAAAAGAAGGAAGATATTTTTTAAAAGAGATAAAAAAGATAAGCGATAAGGATTTGGTAACGAAGGCGGATAAGATTAGGATTAAAATGATGTGCGAAACGATGATGGAGAAATATAAAAATCTATCTCCTACGGTTTTGACGGATAAGACTCTCGTTAAAGAGGCTATGAAGACATATAAACAGTTTAAACAGATTTATGAAGACCTTTTTCAAGAATAAAATAGATGATTTTATAAACTATTTGATAGACATAAGAGGATATAGCGA
>CAZPVZ010000226.1:0-4206 GCA_964590185.1 uncultured Campylobacterales bacterium | reverse complement strand
TCCACTAAGAAAACTTAAAAAAGATCTTTTCGAACAGATTAAAAAAGAAGCAACATCGTGACCTAAACTGCCCCTATTTGTCAAGACAACAATTTCGTTTTTGAACTTTAATGCTTTCGAGCTGCCATTTTTATAGTACATTGATACGGTAATCCTCCCAAAAAACCGCTCTTTTCAAAAGTAGAAAATTCCAGTAAAATAAATATAAAGAAAAGAGAGTTTTTCAAAAGCCCTAAACTTTCTTCATTCAACCGACACATTAAATGTATTGAAACACCCCCTATTCTTTTCTATTCTCTATTGACAAATCCGATTTTTTTTATTATCTTTACAAAGCAGATAAATTTACTCCTTTTTTCGGAGAAGTTTATTTGTAAAAATTCATTTTTTTGATACAATTTCATACAAAATAAAAAAAGGGGAAAATATGGGGATACCTCAACCGGCATTTTATATATTTAAGTGCGAGCAGAGTTCGCCTCCCGGTATGCCTAAGCCAAGTTGCGTAAACGAAAATACAAGAGATCTTTTCCAACATTTGGGTCAAAGATTGATGGAGAAAGGTTTGATAGCGACCGTTCAGCCTATCAGGACGTCCTGTCTCAACAGATGCCAACTCGGTCCCGTTATGCTTGTAGAGCCGGGACATTATATGTATGTAGGTTTAACTAAAGAAAAAATTGATAGAATTATAGACGAACACATCATAGGCGGAAAAGTAGTGGAAGAGTATCTTATCCCGGACGAATTTTGGGATGAAGCTATATCTCCTATCGAAATGATGAAAATGGCCGGAAAGGCATAAAAATGCAAATCGAAATGCTCTATAGCAAAATTCATAGGGCAACCGTAACGGATGCGAATCTAAACTACGTCGGATCCATCACTATAGATGAAGAGCTTATGGAAAAAGCAAAGCTCAGAGTCGGTCAAAAAGTAGATATCGTAAATATAAACAACGGCGAGCGATTCTCCACTTACGTTATAAAGGGAGAGAGAGGCAAAAGAGACATCTGCCTAAACGGCGCCGCCGCAAGAAAAGCGGAAATAGGCGATAAGATCATCATTATCGCCTATACCTTAGTCGATATAAAAGAAGCCGACTCCTTCAAACCCGCCGTAGTGCTTGTCGGCGAAAACAACAAAATCGAAGAGATTTTAGACTATGTTTGATAAATTCGATATGTCTCAAATGACGAAAATGTTCGAAAAAGCCCAAGAAGAGGCTAAAAAACTCCAAGAGGACCTCGAAAACAAAAAATACACCGCAAAAAGCGGGGGCGGACTTATCAAAGTTACGGCAAACGGAAAAGGAGAGATCATAGATATAGAGATAGACGACTCCTTGCTCGAAGATAAAGACTCTATGCAGATACTTTTGATAAGCGCCGTAAACGACGTTTTAAAAATGGTCGAAGAGGACAAAAAACATATGGCAGCCGAAATGTTCGGAAAAATAAGCGGTTTCGGAAGATAATATCGGAATGGAAAAAGATTTATTAAAGAGTTTTGAAAAATATCTGCTTACGAATCTGCCGAAAGCCGAAAGCTTTCATCCCTATTTCGAAAAAGCTCTTACGGAGATGTTGAAAGCGGGCGGGAAAAGATTCCGCCCCTATCTTCTTTTGACGGTAGTGGAGACTTACGAACCTCTTTTAGTCAAAAACGCCTTCGCTCCCGCCGCCGCCGTGGAGTATATCCACACATATTCTCTCATTCACGACGATCTTCCGATTTTCGACGACGCTCATCTAAGGAGGGGACACCCTACCCTACACGTAACTTACGACGAAGTTACCGCCGTTTTGGTGGGAGACGCTTTAAATACGCACGCTTTCTATCTGATAGCCTCCGCTCCCTTAAACGACTCCGTAAAAACGAAGCTTATCAAGGAGCTATCCATCAACGCCGGAGTCGGAGGAATGGTTTTGGGACAGGCGATAGACTGCTATTTCGAAAACAAAAAGCTCGATTTCGAACAGCTTAAATTTTTGCATATCCACAAAACGGCGAAACTGATAGCGGCAAGTTTGAAAATGGGAGCGATAATCTGCAATCTCGACAAAGAAACCGAAAAACTTCTATACGACATAGGCATAAACTTGGGACTTTTGTTTCAGATAGAGGACGATCTCATAGACGCTACCAAAAGTTCTCACGAGATAGGCAAACCCGCAAACAACGATACTGAAAAAAACTCTTTCGTAAATCTTTTCGGGATAGAAGGAACGAAAAAACATAAAAAAGAGATGATATCCATTATAGAAGAAGAGATAAACTCCCTTCACCCCGTTTTAAAAACGAAACTCCAAAACATAATAAACAAATATTTCAAATAAGGACAAACCGCATGGAAGATAAGCAAATGCTTTCGAAAATGGCAAACACCATTAGATTTTTATCGGCGGATATGATTCAAAAAGCCAACAGCGGACATCCGGGAGTCTGTTTCGGACTCGCCGACGTTTTAACCGTCTTGAGTTACCATATCAAGCACAATCCGAAAAATCCGAAATGGCTAAACAGAGACAGAGTCGTATTCAGCGGCGGACACGCCTCGGCTATGATATATTCGTGGCTTCACCTAACGGGATACGACATCTCTTTGGAAGAGCTCAAAAACTTCAGACAGCTTGGAAGCATCACTCCGGGACATCCCGAATACGGGGAGATTCCGGGAGTCGAAATCACAACGGGACCGTTGGGACAAGGAGTCGCAAACAGCGTAGGTTTCGCGATAGCCCAAAAATACGCCCAAAAGTTAGTAAACAGCGAAACCGCCAAACTTATAGACCATAAAATATACTGCTTTTGCGGAGACGGAGACTTGGAGGAGGGGATAAGCTACGAAGCTTGCGCCCTCGCCGGGAGACTGAACCTAAACGACCTGATACTTATCTACGACTCCAACCACATAACGATAGAGGGAGATACCTCGATAGCTTGGAACGAAAGCGTAAAAGAGAGATTCAAAGCCCAAAATTGGGAAGTTTTAGAGTGCGACGGACACGACTACGAAGATATAAACGACAAAATAGAGAAAGCCAAAAAAAGCTCCAAACCGACTCTTCTCATAGCTCACACCACGATAGCCAAAGGAGCCGTCGGAGTCGAGGGAGATCCCCACACCCACGGAGCGCCTCTCGGAGAGGAGGTTATAAGAGCTTCGAAAGAGAAAGCGGGATTCGATCCGGATAAAACCTTCTTTATCCCGCAAGACGTTCTCATAAGATTCAGATGCGCGGTGGAAAAGGGAGAGCTTTACGAAAAAGAGTGGAAAAAACTTCTAAACGAAGCGCCTCTAAGAGAACAAAACGACGCTTTGGAGGCTCTTTTAAATCCCGATTTTTCAAAGATAGACTGGCCCGTTTTCGAAGAGGGCAAAGAGATAGCCACGAGAGAGAGCAACCACAAAATACTAAACGCCATAGCCAGAGCCGTTCCGGGATTTATCGGAGGAAGCGCCGATTTGGCTCCTTCAAACAAAACCTATCTTGAAAATATGGGAGATTTTCCAAACGGCAAAAATCTGCATTTCGGCATCAGAGAGCACGCTATGGGAGCGATAGGAAACGCTATGGCTCTATACGGTCTTTTGCTTCCCTATACCGCTACCTTTTTCGTATTTAGCGACTATATGAAACCCGCCGTAAGACTTTCGGCTCTGATGAAAATAAAACACTTCTTCATCTGGACTCACGATAGCATAGGAGTAGGGGAAGACGGTCCGACTCATCAGCCGATAGAACACCTAAGCCAATTTAGAGCTCTTCCGGGATTTTACACTTTCAGACCCGCCGACGCGAGCGAAAACGTGGAGTGCTGGAAAGTAGCCTTGAGTTTGAACGCTCCTTGCGGTTTCGTTTTGAGCAGACAGAAACTTAAAACTTTAAAAAACAAAAGAGATTTCGGAGATGTTTCAAAAGGCGGATATCTCATCAAAAAAAGAGAAAACGCAAAAATCACGATCATAGCGAGCGGAAGCGAAGTTATGCCCTCTTTGATGGCGGGATGTCATCTCGAAAACGAAGGGATAAACGCAAACATAGTAAGCGTTCCCTGTATGGAGCTGTTTAACGAACAGCCCAAAGAGTATAAAGAGAAAGTGATAGACCCAAATACCAAAGTCTTGGCGGTGGAAGCGGCAAGCGGCATAGAGTGGTATAGATACGCCGATGAGGTTCTTTGTATGAACTCTTTCGGAGC
>CAZPVZ010000225.1:0-10596 GCA_964590185.1 uncultured Campylobacterales bacterium | reverse complement strand
TGCCGCCGCCCATATTTTTTTGCATTCTGTTTGCCAAAAACATCCATATCGCAAAAAATATGAATATCGGAAGTATCCAAGAGAAGAAGAGTTCCGTAAACCAGTTGGTTTCGTTATAGCCTCCGTAAGGGATTTTATGCTTTTCAAGAAGAGGTATTAAAGTCGTGTCTCCTTGCACTTTTTTGGCTATATAAACTGTTTTTACGCCGTTTTTTTCGCTTACGGCCTTTATGACGGTTTGGCCTATGGCCACATAGTTTACCTGATTGTTTTTAATCAGCTCTTTTAGTTGATAGTAGCTTATCTCTTTTGTGGAAGCTATCGGGGAAGATGAGATTGCGGAACCGCTTTGACCGAAGCCGCCTGCGGTTTCGTTGTTTAGAACCGATTTGAAAATCAAGATTACGAGTATGGAGAATATGGCGAATATTAATATGGGATTATCGTTAAAAAAGTTGTTCTTTTTATTTTTATTATCTTTCTTTTTCTTACTCATATATTGCCTTTATGAATTTTTTAGAACGAGAGTGAACCACTCCCCTTTTTTTAATGTTGCAATTGTATCAAAATTATCGAATTTTTTCTTTACCTCGTTCGTATATTTATCTAAAATACCCGAAAGTATCAAATATCCGTTTTTTTTAACCGCTTTTTTTAAGTCTTTTGAAAGCATTATTAAGATATCGGCTATGATGTTGGCTATAACGAGGTCGTACTTCTCTTTCGCGTCCGTTACGGATCCCACCCACGCTTTTTCAAACGATACGCCGTTTAGTTTGAAATTCTCCGTAGCGCTCTCTATCGCTAAAGGATCGGTGTCGCAAATATCGACTTTCGCTTTTAGTTTCGCGGCGGCTATGGAAAGTATTCCGCTTCCGCATCCGACGTCGAGTACTCTGTCGTTTTTTTTGACGTATTTCTCTATCGCTTCCAAACAGCTGCTTGTGGTTTCGTGGTGTCCCGAACCGAAAGCCAAAGCGGGGTTTATGATGATGTCTATGAGATCTTTTCGAGGTTTCTCCCAAGAGGGACGTATGTAGAAAGAGCCTATTCGAACGGGTTTTATCGACTCTTGGTATTTTTTTATCCAATCTTCGTTTTTTTTCTTTTTAAGATCGGTTTTTATGGAGAAGCCGGCTCTTTTGCCGAACTCCTCCATAGCCCACTGAAGATCCTTCAGATCTTGGGAGCTTCTTACTATTATCGTATCTTCTCGTTCCTCTATCGCTTCGTTCGTGATTTCTATCGCCAGGTCCGCAACTATTTGCGGACGGTCCGTTTTTATGGTCAGTTCGTAAAAATATTCTTGCATTCTTTCATTTTAGCCGAGTACGTCCTCCAGCTTCTCTTTTAGTACTTGCGGAGTGAAAGGCTTTACTATGTAGTTGTTCACTCCCGCTTTTAAGGCCGTGATTACTTCGGCTTTTCCTCCTTCCGTAGTTACCATTATGATGGGCATGTCTTCGTATTTTTCGTCGGCTCTGACTTTTTTTACGAGTTCCAAGCCGTTCATTTCGGGCATGTTCCAATCCGTTATCAAAACGTCGAAATTTTTCTCTTCGAGCTTTTTCCAAGCTTCCGCTCCGTTTTCGGCCTCTTCGACGTCTTTATGCCCGAGTCTTCCGAGAGTGTTTTTTATTATTCTTCTCATTGTCGAACTATCATCTACTACTAACAGTCTCACGGTTTATCCTTTCACACAAGAGAATTCGTTCTCTTAAATTAATCTATTTTTATAAAATGTATATCGACAATGAGAAGTTATTTTTTACAAATCTCGAAAGCTTTTTTTAAATCCAAAGTTCCTTCGTAAAAGGCTTTACCTACTATTACGCCGGCAATTTCGCCGGTTTCTTTCAATTTGATTATATCTTGCAGATCTTTTACTCCTCCGCTTGCTATCGTATCTATCTTGGAGGCCCTTGCGATTTGAAGCGTAAAATCTATATTGACTCCGCTTAAAGTTCCGTCTCTACCGACGTCCGTACAGATGACGGCTTTCACTCCCGCGTCTGCGAACTCTTTTGCGAGATCGGAAGCTTTCATCGTGGATTTTTCGGCCCAGCCTTCGACCGCCACGTATCCGTCTATCGCGTCTATTCCTACGACTATCGGATATTTTTTAGCCATCTCTTTTACGAACTCGGGATTTTTTAAGGCTATAGAACCTAAGATAACTCTCTCTATTCCCATATCCATATATCTTTTTATCGTTTTTTCGTCTCTTATCCCGCCTCCTATTTCGAGTTTTAAAGAAGTGTTTTCTCTGATTTTTTCTATAACTTCCAGATTTTTAGGTTCTCCGGCAAAAGCTCCGTTTAGATCTACGAGATGAATCCAAGAGCTTCCCATATCTTCGAAAGTTTTGGCTATTTCCCAAGGTTTTTCGCCGTATATTTTGGCGCTTTCCATCAAGCCTTTGGTGAGTCTTACGGCTTTTCCGTCTTTTAGGTCTATTGCGGGTAGGATTTCCATTGATGCCCTTTACCAAATAAATAATTTTATAATTCTACAAAATTTTTAATGATTTTCAGTCCGTTTTCGTGAGATTTTTCCGGATGGGGCTGGATTCCGAAAATATTCTCTTTTTGCACGGCGCTTACGAACTCGTAGCCGTAGATAGTTTTGCCTATTACATATTTATCTTCGCATACGGCGTGATAACTGTGAACGAAATAGGCGTAAAAAGGATTTTGAAGATTTTTAAAAAGAGGCGTATTTTTTCGGATGAATATTTCGTTCCATCCCATATGGGGGATTTTAAGCCTCTTTTTAAATAAAGAAGCGTCGAATCTTTTTATCTCTCCCTCTATCAGGGATAAGCCTTTGTGTTCTCCGAACTCCTCGCTTTTTTGGAAAAGAAGTTGCATTCCAAGACATATCCCGAGCATCGGTTTGCCGCTTTTTGCGAACTCTTTTATCGCTTCGTCGGCTCCGTTTTTTCTAAGATGCTCCATCGCGTCTCCGAATGCTCCTACTCCCGGAAGAACGAGCTTGTCAAATCTTTTGAACTCTTCGGGGTTTTTTACTATTTTTATCTTCTCTCCCACTTTTTCAAAAGCGTTTTCGACGCTTCTTAAATTTCCCATGTTATAGTCTATAACGGCTATCATGTTTCCTCTTTCATCTTCTTTTCTATATGAGTTTTGAAAACTTCGCTATAGCTTTTATTTTCGGGTATTTTTTCGTACATCGAAGAGAGATTGAAGAGGTACTCTTTCATATTTATGTTGCCTTTTAGCAGTTCGTATTGCAGATAAAGCCAATATGTATTTAAAACGTCGCTTTCGCAATACTCTTTTATCTTCTCTTTTTCGCCGTTATAATACAGATCCAAAACTTGATCTCCGCTTATATCGTATTTCCCCGGCGCTCCTATCAAAGAACAGAGAATGTCGAGTTTAAGTCCTCTAACCGCTCCGAATTCCGCTATGTGATCCATGAGATCGAGATGAAATCTCTCGCTGTATCGGGCTCGGTAATTTTCCCATCTGTTTTTGTTTAGAGAGGGATTTTCTTTTTCGAAATAGGAGGGACAGGAGATATTGTATTTCATCGCTCTTATCATAAGCATCGGTATGTCGAAAACTCTTCCGTTAAAACTTATGAGTTTGGGATTTTTTCTGTCTATGAAGTTTAAAAATTCGCTTATCAGCTCCTTTTCCGTCTCCCCTTTTATGGAACTTACTTTCAGGAAAGAGCCGTTTTCGTCGCAGATAACCGCCGATATGGCGACTACTTTATGAAACGGAAGAGGGAGGAAGGAAGAGCCGGTAAGTTCTTCCTGCTCTTTTAGGGCCATAAGGGATATCTCTTTGTCGTCTCCGGAGAAATCGTAAACTTTTCTTATTAAAGAGGCGTCGGGAACGGTTTCGCAGTCGAAAATACAAAGCATCTTCAATCCGCCGCGAGAGTTTTAAATCTTAGGTTGTCTATTTTGTATATCCTTTTTCTCTTTTTGTAAGCGGCATGAATCTTTTTTATTATTATATAAACCGCTATTCCGACGCAATCGGCTAAAAAATCTTTGAGACTGAAACTTCTGCCCGGAACGAATAGAAGCTGATAAATCTCTATAAAAGCTCCTAAAGAGAGCAAAATGAGAGAATTTAAAAGAACGTTTTTCATATTGTAAGCTTTTTCTATTAGGAAAGCCAAAACCATGAAAGCCACTATGTGATTTAATTTGTCGTTGAAGTTTACAAGAAAATAAAAAAACGGTCGATTTTGATAGCTAAATTTATGAAATGCTAGGAAAAATATGGCACTAATCGTTACGAACAGAGATATTTTGAAAAAATTTGACAACTTCTCTCCTTCATTCTATAATAATAAAAAATTTTTTCAAGGCTTGTCCTTTGGATAATTATAGTTTCTTACTTAAACAATATTTTACCCATTTCTTCGTTAAAGATTGTTTATGCATATAGCTATAGTTAAACTTTCAGCACTGGGCGATATTGTCCACAGTATGATAGTTTTACAATTTATTAAAAAAAATATACCAAATATTAAAATAGACTGGATAACTGAAGAAGCCTTTTCACAACTTCTTCTTGATAATCCGCATCTGGATAATATCAAAACTTTAAACCTAAAATCAATAAAAAAACAAAAAAAATTGATAATAAATGAATTTAAAAAAATAAAATTTTATCAAAAGGAAAGATACGACCTCATAATAGATCTTCAAGGTCTTATAAAGTCGGCTTTGGTATGCAAGGCTTTGGGGAGATTTTGCGTGGGATTTGACAGAGTCTCCACGAGAGAGGGATTTGCCTCGTATTTTTATAATAAAACTTTTCGTATTCCTTATGAAGAAAATATAATTATAAGAAATATGGAACTCGTTTCCAAAGCTTTGGGATTTAAATACGAAAAAGAGGAGATTTTAAATAAAGAGCCTTTTTTATTTTTCAAGAGCGAGGATTTGCGAGAAGTCGAAAAGTATGTGGACGGTAAAAGGAAAAACGTTTTGTTTATGGTCGGATCGAGTTGGGATAGCAAGATTTATCCGAAGGAGAAGTTTACGGAGATAGCGAAAGCTTTGGACGAAAACGTGCTCGTTTGCTGGGGAAACGAAAAGGAGAGGGAAGCCGCGGAATTTATAAGCCAAAATTCCGGCGCGAAGATTCTTCCGAAATTGGATATAGGCAAATTGAAGGCTCTCGTTTCTTTAAGCGATTTGACGATAGGAGCGGATAGCGGTCCCACTCATATGGCGTGGGCGCTTAACAGGCCGAGCATTACCGTCTTCGGCCCCACTCCGAGTTTTAGGAACGCTTTCGTAACTCCTATCAATATAACGGTGGATTGTGGTAAAATAATCGATCCGAAAAGGCTTAACAAAAAAGACGAATGCATAAAGAGCATAGATTCGTCGATTATTATAAAAGAGGCGGAAAAACTGTTATATGGATAAAGTATATTATATATCTTTTTTGATTTTTCAATTTCTCGTTAAAAACACTCCCGATTTCATATTAAATCCGTTTTTGAACTCTCTCTCTTTTTTAGCTTATCTTATCGATAAAAGACATAAAAAGATAGCGAAAGTCAATCTCGATTTCGCTTTCGGAGACGAACTTAGCGAAGAGAAAAAAAAGGAGATAATCAAAAGATGCTATAAAAATCTTGTGTATAATCTTGCGGATTTCGTTAAAAATCAGGGGATTTCTAAAGAGAAACTGAAAGAAAAAGTTAAAATAGAGAACGAAAACTATTTAAGAGACGCTTTAAAAGAGGGGAAAAAGGTTATTTTGATAACGGCGCATTACGGAAATTGGGAACTTGCGGCGCTGACTACGGGCGCGCTGTTCGGTCCTTTGACGATCGTCGGAAGAAAACTCGATTCTCCCACGATGAATAGAATTCTTAGAAAAAACAGGGAACAGTTCGATATAGAGGCGCTTGATAAAAGGGGCGCCATGAAGGGGCTTATAAGGGCTTTGAAAGAGGGGAGAATGGTCGGTCTTTTGGTCGATCAAAACACCGCGGAAGATGAGGGGATACTTGTGGATTTTTTCGGTAAAAAGGCCAGGCATACCCCCAGCGCCGCGCTTTTGGCGAGAAAATTTGACGCTCTTATCGTTCCTCTTTTCGTAAAAACGGACGATTTTAAAAATTTTACTTTAACCTTCCATCCTCCCATAAAAACTCCGAAAACGAAAGACCAAAAAAACGACATATTCGTTTCCACTCAAAAGCAGGCCGAAGTTACCGAAAAGGCGATAAGAGAAAAACCGGAAGAGTGGTTTTGGTTTCATAGAAGATGGAAAAATCGATATGAGCACATCTACTCCTAAACTCTCCGTAGTTTTAATAACCTACAATAGCGAAAAGTATCTCGCGAAAGTTTTGTCTTCGTGCTCCTTTGCCGACGAAATCGTGATTTTAGATAGTTTTTCGAAAGACTCCACTTTGGAAATAGCCCGAAAGTTCGGCGCTAAAGTTTTTCAAAAAGAGTGGATGGGATTTGGCAGGCAAAAAGGGGAAGCGGTAAAGCTTGCGTCCAACGATTGGATTTTTTCGCTGGATAGCGACGAAGTTATAACGAAAGAGTTAGCCGAGGAGATTGGGGAGGTTTTGAAACGGCCTCGATTTTACGCCTATTTTGTTCCCCGTTTGAACTACTTTTTCGGAAAGCCCGTAAGATACGGAGGGCTGTATCCCGATTTTACCGTTAGGCTTTTCAATAGAAATTACGCCGGTTTTAGCGCCGACGAAGTTCACGAAAAAGTTGTCGTAAAAGAGAATAAAATATCTTATTTAAAGAATCATATGCTACACTTCGCTTACGAAAACGTTGAAGAGTTTGTAGCTAAACAAAACCGCTACTCCTCTTTAAACGCCAAACCGAACAAAATCAAAGCTATTTTTAACCCTTCGTGGACTTTTTTTAGAATGTTTTTTTTAAAGTTCGGATTTTTGGACGGATGGAGAGGTTTCGTTATAGCAAAACTCTATTCTCAATACACTTTTTGGAAATACGCAAAAAAGAGTTTTTAAAAAATATGAAAAAAATAAAAGAGTTTTTGTCGGTTGAAAATCTTGACAAATTGGCCAATTACAGTTTCGTTTTATACGGTTTTTTACTCCCTTTATCCCGCGCGGCCATATCGTTTTTTTCGATATTGATATTTGCCGTTTGGGTGCAGAGAGTGATAAGGACGAGGGATTTTTCCGTATTTAAAGAAAAACCGATTATATTTTTTTGGCTTTTTTTGGGGTTTAGCGCGCTCTCTCTTCTTTGGGCGAATCATAACTATTTCGGGTTCGGAGCGGACGCTCTTAGAAAATATATGTATCTTTGGGCATTGCCGGCTTATGCGGCGGTTATCGAAAAAAAATACGCCAAACTCGCCTTAAAGGCGTTCGTATGTTCTATGGTGATAAGTTCCGTTATCTCTTATCTGCTTTTTTTCGGGATTATAAAGTTGGAGGGAGTCTCTCCTCAAAATCCCTCTCCGGTGATGCATCATATAGTTTATAGTATCTTTTTGGCTTTCGGCGCCGCTCTTTTGTTGCATAGAGTTTTGAATAACGATATAAATATGAAGAAGAGATTTGCGGATTTCGTTTTGTTTCTTTTGGTAAGCGGGGCGCTTTTTTTGATAAACGGAAGAACGGGGCAGTTTGCTTTTTTAGCCGCGATTTTCGTAACGGTCTATCTTCATTATAGATTTACTTTCAAAGGGATTTTTTTATCGTTTCTTCTTTTTATCGGAGTTTTTTTCAGCGCCTATCATCTAAGCGACAATTTTCACAAAAGAGCAAAAGCCACCATACACAACACCATAGACGCGATAGAGAACGAGAACTATTTCGAAAGCGTAGGGCAGAGGATAGGCGCTTGGATAATAGCTAAGGAGATGCTTAAGGAAAAACCTCTCTTAGGATACGGAGTGGGAAGCGAAATGCCGGCTTTTTACGAATATACTCATCGGGACAGAAAATACAGATTTTATACGGAGCTCGGTTTCCCTCATATGCATAGCGAATATCTTCAGATAGTTTTACAGATAGGTTTGATAGGGCTTTCTCTTTTTTTGCTTTTTTTGTATTTTATCTTCAAAGCTCCTACCGAAGATAGGGAGATAAGAGATATAAAATACATATTTTTGACGGTTTTTATTTTGGGGATGTTTACTGAACCTCTCGTATCTCATAGAAATTTTTCGATGGGACTTTTTGCGTTTATCGGGGGAATCGTTTTGGTATTTTCGAGGGAAAAGAGGACGGAGAGAGTTTAGTTTGGATAAGATTTATTTTTTGAGGCTTAAAAAAAACAGATTCGGGGGAGCGGAGAAATATCTGTCGCGTTTGGCTAAGGAGCTTGAGAGACAGGGCGTAGATTTCGAAATAATTCACTCCAAAACTCCTTCTTTTTTAGCTTCGTGGATGAGGGCTCTTATCTTCAATATGGAAGTTTGTTTGAAAAAGAGGGGATTTTATTTTTCTCTCGATAGAATTTCTTGTCCCGATATATATAGAGCCGGAGACGGGGTTCATAAGGTTTTTATGAAGGTCAAAGGCAGAAAAACGAATCCTTTGAATCTCGTTTATCTTTATCTTGAGAAGAGGGCTTTTCGTAACGCAAAAAAGATTATCGCAAACTCCAAAAAGGTAAAGAGAGAGATTGTGGAAAATTATTTTGTGGAGGAAAGCAAGATAGAAGTCGTTTATAACGGCATAGAGCCGGAGGAGTTTGACGAAAAGGTTTCCAAGAGGAAGATAGTGAACGAATTTTCGATAGATCCTTCCAAAAAGATTATTCTTTTCGTCGGGAGCGGTTTCGAGAGAAAGGGAGCGGATAGATTTTTGAATATCTTGTCTTCTTTGAAAAACGATTTTTACGCTTTTGTAGTGGGAAAAGAGAAAAATATAAAGTATTATATAGATTTGGCTAAAAAGCTGAAATTGGAAGAGAAAGTTTTCTTCACCGGTCCGCGAGAAGACGTTAGGGATTTTTATATAAGCGCGGACATACTCCTTTTTCCGACGAAGTACGAGCCTTTTTCGAACGTCGTGCTTGAAGCTATGAGCTACAAAAATGCGGTCATTACCACTGAAGATAACGGAGCTTGCGAAATTCTTGAGGAAAAATTCGTCATTTTCGGTCGAAACGACTCAAAAGCGGCCTCTTTGATAGACGAATTGATAGAGAACGAGAGGTTTTTGGAAGAGGTTAAAGAGAGAAATTATAAAAAAGTACGAAATTTTACGATGGAGAAAAATGCAAAAGAGACGGTTCGGATAATAAAATCTCTTTTGAGAGAGGAAAGGAAGTGAGAATCTTTTTGGAATTGCCGACTTGGCTCGGCGACTGCGTAATGGCCACCGCGGCAATAGAAAATCTCTCGAAAGCCTATCCCGATGCGAAAATCACTTTTTTCGGCTCGCCCGTTTCCGTCGCTTTGTTTAAAAATCATCCTCTTAAGGAAAGGAGAATCGAGGATAGAAGCAGAAAGAGTTTCTTTAGAGGAGCAAATCTTTATAAAGAAGCCCGAAATTTGGGAAAATTTGACTTTGCTCTCTCTTTTAGGGGATCTTTTTATTCCAAACTTCTTCTTTTTTTTACGGACGCGAAAAGAAAATTTCAATACGATAAAAAAGAGTTTATAGGGCATCAGGTTGAAAAATACTGCCGTTTCGTTAACGACTCTTTGGATATCTCTTTTCCGGCGGGTAATTTGAAGCTTTATTTCGAAAAAGAGAGGTTCGATAGGAGAATGCTCGGGTTAAATCCCGGAGCTACTTACGGGAGCGCTAAGAGGTGGTATCCGAAAGAGTTTGCGAAAGTGGCCGCCGAACTTTCGGATAGATTCGATATATTGATTTTCGGTTCTTCAAGCGAGAGAGAAATAGCTAAAGATATAGAGGATGAATTGATAAGACTCGGAGTTAAAAACTATCGAAATTTAGCCGGAAAAACTTCGATCGAGGAGCTTATCGAAAAAATAGCCGGACTTTCTTTGTTTATAACCAACGACAGCGGTCCCATGCATATAGCGGCCGCTTTTAAAGTTCCTACCGTAGCGATTTTCGGGCCTACGAAATATAAAGAGACGAGTCCTTGGGGAAACGATAGGGCTTTTATAGTAAGAAAAGAGCTTTTTTGTTCTCCTTGTATGAAAAGAGAGTGTCCTTTAAAAACTCATGAATGTATGAAAAGCGTAACCGCAAAAGAGGTATTGGATAAGATAGAAGAAGAAAAATTATATTAGAAATCTTTTTTTGCAACGCTTCGTTTGCCTCTCCCGTCAGTAAAAATATCAATCGTTTATTGCCAACTTTTTACTATCTCGATCAATAATCTTTTTATCCTAATTAATGGCTCCTGACGATCGGGTCATTATCGTAATAGCACCAAAAGTTAAAAAACAAATGCTGAAGTCTCAATCCCCTGAAAATCGGGTCATTGTCGTAATTCAGACAATCCATACAAAATTATTAATATTTGGATGGAGGCGTCTCAATCCCCTGAAAATCGGGTCATTGTCGTAATAGAGATGAAAAATCTACTTAAGAAATGGTATTTCAGGGGTCTCAATCCCCTGAAAATCGGGTCATTGTCGTAATGATGTCTCTTGGGTA
>CAZPVZ010000224.1:0-4847 GCA_964590185.1 uncultured Campylobacterales bacterium | reverse complement strand
AGGTAAAGGATGAGGATCCGTTATTTCAGATAAAGAAGAAGAGGTATTACGAGAAGTATTTAAAAGAGAATAAAGAGATTATACTTGTTGGGATAAATTTTGACGAGGAGGAGAGAAATATCAAAAAGTTTGTGTGGGAGGAGCTTAAGGGAGAAAGAGCCAAAGAGCCTTAAAGGAGAGCTTGAAACTCGGAAAAATTTTGTCTTATGGCTTCGTATAAAACGATTCCGACCGCAACGGAGAGATTGAGGCTTCTTCCGTGTTTTCCCATCGGAATCGTTACGGCGTTTTCCCAATTCTTCTTCATAAGCTCCATAGGAAGTCCCGTCGATTCGCCTCCGAAAAAGAGATAGTCTCCTTTTTCGTATTTCGCTTCGAAATAGGGCTTTTTGCTTTTCGTAGTGGCGAAAAAAAACCTCTTCATCTTATCTTCGTTGTTTTCCAAAAACTCATCCAAACTCTCCCAAACCTTCAGATCCAAAAGATCCCAATAATCAAGCCCCGCCCTCTTTACGCTTTTGTCGTCTATATCGAAACAGATAGGCTTTACTATATGCAAAGTCGCATCCGTATTTACGCATATGCGCCCTATGCTTCCGGTATTTTGGGGAATCTGCGGAGAAACCAAAACCACGTTAAACATAAAAAACCTCTAAAAAACGATCGTTTTATTCGCATATACGAATATCTTATCTTCGAAAACCAGATCCAAAGCGCGGGACAATACGACCTTCTCCACGTTTCTGCCCGCTCTTTGCATATCCCTCCAGCCGTATTCGTGATCTACGTGAATAACGTCCTGCGTTATAATCGGACCTTCGTCAAGATTGTCGTTTACGAAATGAGCCGTTGCCCCTATGATCTTAACTCCCCTCTCATACGCCTGTTTGTAAGGATTGGCTCCTATGAAAGCCGGCAAAAAGGAGTGGTGAATGTTGATGATCCTCTCTTCGTATCGTCTTACGAATTCGCTTGAGAGTATTCTCATATATTTTGCCAAAACTATATAATCCAAATCGTATCTTTTTAAAATCTCCAAAATCTTCTCTTCGTGCTCTCTTCTCTCAAGCCCTTCGTGAGAGACGAAATAGTAAGGGATCTTAAACTTCTCACTCAAACTTCTCAAAACGTCGTAATTTGAGATAACCGCCAAAATCTCGGCGTTAAGCTCCCCGCTACAATGCTTTAGCAAAATGTCCCCCAAACAGTGGGACTCTTTCGTAGCCATCAAAACTATCTTCTTTTTCCTCTTTTTCGTCAAAAATATGTTGCTATCCTTCGGAAGGGACTCTCTTAAGGAGTTTTTTATTCCCTCGACGTCAAGCTCTCCGCTTAAAACCGCCCTTAGGAAAAACTTTTTGTTTTCGTTATCCACAAATTCGCTGTTTTTTTCTATATTAAGCCCGTTTTCATACAAAATTTTGGAGATTTTATATATAAGCCCCGGCTCGTCACTGCAATCTATCTTTAGAATGTATTTCATTTACGATCCTCTCTATCGCTAATTTTCTTCTCCTAAGCATCTCTTCTCCAAGCTCTTTTCCTCTAAACCCCTCCCTCAAAAGATCCTCTCCCTTAACTCCGCCGTCAAACTTTTTTTCGTATATCCCGAGTTTTTTAGCCTTCGATATCGCTTCGTCAGCGTAGTTTCCGAGCCACTCTTTTATAGGATATCTCAAAGCCAACTCCAGCAAAAACCGCTCATCGACGATTTCGGGAATCGGAATCTGTTTTCGCAAAAGCTTTATATAAGAGAGAGGAGCGTTCATCTTCCTCGCCATATAGTCAAACTCTACATTTAAGTTTTTCGAAATTATATACAAAAAGTAGTAAGGATACATATCTTTGTCGAATTTTTCCCTATTTTTAACGAGTTCGAAAGCGGTTTTTAAAAATATCTCCCGAGAAAGTTCCAAAGAAAAAAGCTTTTTAAGTATCAAAAGGGAGCTAAGATAGTAAAGCCCGTAATGAAGATAAGGAGCCTTAAACATCTTCTCAAACTCCCAAAAAATTCTATCTTTGCTAAGATCGTCAAGATCTATCTCTCTCATCACCTCGCAAGAGTTCTTCTCAACTCTAAATCCGAGTCTCGCGCTAAACTGCATAGCTCTTAGAACCCTTAAACTATCCTCCTTAAATCTCTCCCTATCTATTATCCTTATGAGTCTGTTTTCTATGTCCCTAAGACCTCCCCACAGATCCAAAAGCTCCCCGCTAAAGAGAGAGAGCATCAAAGCGTTCATAGTAAAATCCCTTCTGCGGGAAGCCTCCCTCTCGTCATCGGCGACTTCCACTTCAAAACCCCTATGCCCTTTCGAGACTTTTCGCTCCTTTCTTGCTAAAGCTATATCGAAAACGTCCCATTTATAAACGAAAAAACTCTTTCCGACTCCCTTAGCCTCCAACTTCTTCATCAAGGAGTCGAATTTAAAAGGCTCTATGTCGTAAACTTCTATATCAAAATCTTTAACCTCCACTCCCATTACGAGATCCCTGACGCAGCCTCCTACGAGATAGACTCTCTTAGTATGCGGGGAGAGGAGGTCTTTGATAATCTGCAGTTTTTTATAAAACTTCGGAGGTATCTTTCGTAACAGTTCTATGGACAAAGCCTTTAAATCTTTCGTCTCTCTTCTATTTTTTGAAGTCTCTCCTCTATAGCCGCAAGGAGATATTCCAAAAAGTTAAGAGTCAAATCCACTTTGGCTTCGAGGTTTTGATTGTTGGGAGCCTGAAAACCTTCGAAAAGAACCAAAATCCTCTCTTTTAAGCTCTTTAAAAACTTCTCCTCGTCGTTTATCGAGCTCTCTTCAAACGGCTCTTTTAAAAGGTCGCTCTTTTCATACTCCCCGCTCTTGCCGCCTTCCCCCTCTCTCGAAGAAGAGTTCAAACTCTCGTCGTTTTCTATTTCCGATAAGGTAGATAAGATAATGTTTTTTAGATCCATAGTTTAGCAAGCCACCTTTCAAATTCTAAAAATTCAACTTCGCTATCCATTTTTATGAAAAACTCTTTCATCTCTTCGTTGACTCCGGGAAAATTTCTCCTTATCCCGGAAAGCCTCTTTATGGCTATCTTGGCTTCGAAGTTGTTTGGATCGTCTTTTAAGATCTCTTTGTATATCTCCAAAGCCTCTTTTTTAAGCCCTTGAAGTTCGTAAATGGAAGCTAAAGTTAAGGTCTTCATCCCTTTTACGATCCTTCGGAAGCGTATTGGGCTATGATGGATCCCATTTCGCTGGTGGAGCATATCTCTTTGGCTCCGAAAGCAGAAAGATCCTTGGTTCTGTATCCCTCTTTCAAAGCCCTTTTTATGGCGTTGTCTATCCTATCCGCCGCTTTCGCCTCTCCGAGAGAGTATCTAAGCATCATCGAAGCGCTCGCGATGGCGGCTATCGGATTGGCTATGCCTTGTCCGGCTATATCGGGAGCGGAACCGTGGATGGGCTCGTAAAGTCCGACTTTTCCTCCTATCGAAGCGGAGGGGAGAAGACCGATGGAGCCGCTTATCATACTCGCCTCGTCGCTTAAAATATCTCCGAAAATGTTTCCGGTCAAAATCACGTCAAACTGTTTCGGATTTCTAATAAGCTGCATAGCGGCGTTATCCACGTACATATGGGAGAGGCTGACCTCCGGATACTCCTTGGCAACCTCCTCCACTATCTCTCTCCAAAACTGGCTGACTTCCAAAACGTTGGCTTTATCTACGGAGCATACTCTTTTGTTTCTTTTCATAGCTATATCGAAAGCCACTCTCGCTATTCTCTCGACCTCTTCTTTAGTATAAACCATCGTATTAAAAGCCCTATCCTCTCCAAGCTCTCTCGGTTTTCCGAAATATATCCCTCCGGTAAGCTCCCTAACGACGGTTAAATCCACCCCTTTTATCACGGACTCTTTCAAAGTGCTCGCTTCCGCAAGCTCGTCGTAAACGGTTACGGGTCTGATGTTGGCAAAAACTCCCAAAGCCTCTCTAAGCTTCAAAAGTCCGGTTTCGGGGCGTTTCTCTCTGGGAAGAGCGTCCCATTTCTCTCCCCCTATGGCACCGAACAGCACCGCGTCGGAGTTTAAGCATCCCTCTATCGTCTCTTTGGGAAGAGGCTCTCCCGTTATGTCGATAGCCGCCCCTCCCATCAAATACTCTTCGTAAGTAAGCTCGAACTCTTTTCTTACGGAGACGGAATCCAAAACCTTTATGGCTTCGTCTATTATCTCGGGACCTATCCCGTCTCCCTTAATAACCGCTATCTTATACTGTTTCATCTATATCTCTCCTTTTTGAAGAAGCTCCGCTTTTGCGTAATTTATCAATCCGCCGCAGCTTATAAGCTCCTGCATAAAAGGAGGAATCGGAGTGAATTTGAAAGTTTTATGCTTATCAAGATCCGTAATCTCTCCCTTATCCATATCTATCTTTATGAGATTGCCCTCCTCTATCTCGTCGCTCTCTTTCAACTCGAATATCGGAAGTCCCATATTGAAAGCGTTTCTATAAAAGATTCGGGCGAAACTTTTGGCTACGACCGCCGCGACTCCGGCGGCTTTCAAGGCTATCGGAGCGTGCTCCCTGCTACTGCCGCATCCGAAATTCTCCCCCGCTACGATAATGTCGCCCGGTTTGAACTTCTTGATAAAGTCGGGATCGGCGTCTTCCATAACGTGTTTTGCGAGTTCGTGAGGATCGGAAGTGTTTAGATATCTTGCGGCGATAATAAGATCCGTGTCTATATTATCCCCGAATTTCCATACGTTCCCTGTTATAACGTTCATCTATTTCCTTCTTTTGATTTTTTAAAGTTAGTGTAGCTAAAAATAAGTTTAATAATTATTAAAATTTTCGGGAAA
>CAZPVZ010000223.1:0-4400 GCA_964590185.1 uncultured Campylobacterales bacterium | reverse complement strand
AAAGTGGAAGGAAAAGGAGTCGGAAACCTAATCGGAGCCATTATAGGAGGCGTGATAGGGCATCAGTTCGGAAAAGGAGCCGGAAACGCGTTAGCTACGATGGGAGGAACTCTTGCCGGATCCATCGCGGGAGAGAATGCGGATTACGTGGAAGGATATAAAATAACCGTAAAGCTTGATGACGGAAACGTTATCACCACGATATTGACGAAAGAGGATATGGGAAACTATTTTTATAAAGTGGGAGACAGAGTTAAAGTTTTCGTAGCCGGAAACAGAGTTACCGAAATGGAAAAAATAGGGAGATAAATGGTAGATATATTGATTATAGGAGGAGGCGGAGCCGGACTTAGCGTCGCTTTAAGAGCTAAGGAGCTCGGAGCGAAAGTCCTTTTGGTAAACAAATCCTATCCTACGAGAGCCCAAACCTCTATGGCTCAAGGGGGAATAAACGCCGTTTTGGAGGACGATAGGAAGAAGATCGAGTCCCACATAGAGGATACTTTAAGATCCTCTATGGGGCTTGGCGACGAAGAGATGATAAGAAGAATGTGCGAAAACGCCAAAGAGGGGGTTTTATGGCTCGATAGAGCGGGAGTTCCTTTTAGCCGAACGAAAGAGGGCGAAATAGCTCAAAGAAGACTCGGAGGAGCTAAAGATAAAAGAGCCTGTTACTCTCAAGATTATACCGGATTGAAGATTCTTCATACTCTTTACGATCAGTGCGTAAAAAACGGTATCGAAATCCTAAACGAGAAGTTTTTGCTAAATCTGATAGTGGAGGAAGGAGAGGTTTTCGGAGCCACTTTTTTGGATTTAAAAAGCGTAAAAGTGGAAGCCATATACGCAAAGAGCGTTATAATGGCGACCGGAGGATATGCGGGGATTTATCACGGTTTTACTACGAACTCCTCTCACGCTACGGGAGACGGCGCGAGCGCTTTTTTAAGAGCCGGAGGAAAACTTAGCAATTTGGAGTTTATCCAATTTCATCCGACCTCTTTAAAAACGAGTTCCATTCTGATAAGCGAAAGCGCAAGGGGAGCCGGAGGCAAGCTTTTGAATCAGAAGGGAGAGAGGTTCGTTGACGAATTAAAAACCAGAGACGAGGTTTCAAGAGCGGTTTTTAAAGAGATCGAAAAGGGAAACGAGGTATTTTTGGATATAAGAGATTTGGGAGAGGAGTTTATAAACGAAAACCTTCCTCAGGAGAGAAAGCTCGCCGTTTTTTACGAAGGAGTGGATCCCGTTAAGGATCTTATTCCCATTAAGCCTTCCGCTCACTACACGATGGGAGGCATAGCGGTAAATAGGGATCTTCAAAGCTCCGTAAAAGGAATTTTCGCTATCGGCGAGTGTGCCGAAGCGATGACGCACGGAGCCAATAGACTCGGCGGAAACTCTCTTTTGGAACTTGTGGTTTTTGCGAAAGAGGCGAGCGAAAACGCTTACGAATTCGCTAAAAGAAGAAAAGATTTTAAAGAACCTAAAGAACAGGTGAAAAAGGATGAGGATTTTATAAAAGCCGTTTACCGACTTCCGAATAAGATAGATTTTTACGAAAAGAGGGAGATGCTCGGTAAAATTCTTTATAGAAACTGCGGAGTTTTCAGAAAGGAAGAGAATCTAAAAGCCGCTCTCTCTTTCGTAAGACAGACTCAAAAGGAGCTTCCTTTTATGGGGATTTCCGACAAAAGCGGCGTTTACAATACGAATTTGAGAGATTTTATAGAGTTTGGGAATATGCTTGAACTTAGCGAAGCGGTTTTGGTAGCCGCAATCAGCAGAAGAGAGAGCAGAGGCGCCCATTTTAGAGAGGATTTTCCCTCTTTGAACGAAAGTTACGGGCTTAGGAGCGTGGTTTGGAAAGAAGATGGCGTTATTTGCGGAGATTTTGTAAAGGTGGGAGATGAAATTTAAGATAAGAAGAACTTTTGCGGATAAAAGCGAAGCGGTCGAATATGAAGTTCCTCTGAAAAATCCCACTCTTTTGGAGGCTTTGGAGTATCTGAAGACGAAAAAGGACGCCTCCCTTACCTTTTTAAGCGGCTGTAGAAGCGAAATATGCGGAAGCTGCGCCGTGAGAGTGAACGGAAAGGAGAAACTCGCCTGCGGGTATAAACTTCAGGAAAACGATCTCGTGGAGCCTCTAAGATACGCCGAAACGATAAGGGATCTCGTCGTAGATTTCAAAAAGGCTTTCGAAACCCTAAAAAAAGCCAAAGCCTATCTTAAAGAGTATAAAGAGTGCGAAGTTAGCGACGAGGACGAAAAGAGGATAGAGACTCAAACCGATTGCATCTTGTGTTCGAGCTGTTTTAGCGCTTGTCCCGTTTTGGAGGTTAACGGCGAGTTTTTGGGACCGTTTTCTTTAACGAGAGTTTACAGATATGTAAACGATAAAAGGGAGGGAGAACCGAAAGAGAAGATAGACGCCGTCCAGAAAAACGGGATTTGGGATTGCACTCTTTGCGGAGAGTGCACGATGGTTTGTCCGCAGGGGATAGATCCCAAAAACGATATTTTGATGTTAAGAAGCAAAAGTTCGGAGTTCGGATATAGCGATCCCTCTTTTTCTCAGAGTTTCGGGGGATTTGAAGATTTCGGATTCAATCCGAACGGATTTTAAAATAAGGGAGGATTTATGGCAAAAGAGCACAGTTTCGACATTTCCGCCGAGATAAACGCTCAGGAGTTTAAAAACGCTCTCGATCAGGCAAGAAGAGAGGTGGCAAACAGATACGATTTCAAAGGTTTGAGTGCTGAGTACGAGTATAACGAAAAGGATAAAATCGTAACGATTACGGCTTCTAGCGACACTAAAGCGGACGCTATGATAGATATTTTGCTCTCTAAAATGATAAAAAGGGGACTCTCTCCCAAATCTTTAAAAGAGAAAAGCAGGGAAGACGCAAGCAAAGGAAACAGGAGAGTCGTTATGGAGATAAAAGATACGCTTTCTCAAGACGACGCAAAGAAGATCGTAAAAGATATAAAGAGTTTGAAGCTGAAAGTTCAGGCGTCCGTTAGAGGAGATACCGTAAGAGTTAGCGGAAAATCGATAGACGATCTCCAAGCCGTTATAAAAGCGGTTAAAGAGAAGGATTACGATCTGCCTCTTAGTTTCGTAAATATGAAATAGGAACGAAAATGAGAGTTTACGGAATAAAAACCTGCGGTAGCGTGAGAAAGGCTCTTAAGTTTTTTGACGAAAAGGGTTTGGAGTATGAGTTTTATGATTTGAAAAAAGAGCCCGTAGGATGCGATAAGATAGAGGAGTGGCTTAAAAAAGTCGATATAAACGCTCTTTTTAACAACAAGGGAACCAAATATAGACAGCTTAAGTTAAAAGATCTCGATCTTGACGATAAAGGGAAGAAAGAGTGGCTTTGCAAAGAGAATCTTTTGATAAAAAGACCCGTTATAGAACTTGATAGCGGAGAGGTCGTCGTGGGATTTAACGAAGACGAATATAAAAAGATTTGGGGGTAGAGTGCTATCTTTGCTCCTTTCTCTCCTTAGCGTCTATTTTTTCGTTCTTTTGGGAGTTTTAAGCAAATTTTTTTTCAAAGAGAAGATAGACGCTAAAACCGTAACTTTGCTTTCCGTTTACTTTTTCCAGCCTTTTTTGACTTTTTGGGGGCTTACCCAAAGAGAGTTCGACACTTCTTTGATAAGCGCTCCCCTTTGGTATCTCCTTATCGTTTTGACGGTGTTGGTTTTTTTGTATTTTTTGGGAAAGGTTCTTTTTAAAGAGCAGAAAAAAAGAAGCGTTTTTACGATAGCGGGGCTGATAGGAAATACCGGAAATTTGGGGATTCCTTTGGGAATAGCCGTTTTCGGGGACGTATCGGTGGCTTATACCACTTTGATAAACATAGCCAACGTTTTCGTGGTATATACTTTCGGTACCTACTTCTATTCGAGAGGAAGTTTCTCTCCTAAAAAATCTCTTTTAAACGTTCTAAAGATTCCGATTTTATGGGCGGCGGTTTTTGCGGTTTTCGTCAATTTGTCCGGAGTGGAGATTCCTCCTCCCGTTAGGGAATCTTTAAAGATGGGAGCTTACGCGAGCATCGTCGTGCAGCTTATGCTTTTTGGGATATACCTTTATTCGGTTAAGATAAAGTCTTTGGATTTGAAGCTTACCGTTTGGACGGTTTTTATCAAATTCGTTCTTTTGCCTCTCATCACTTTTGCGGTTTTGAGTTTCGCTCCTTTGGAGCCTCTCGTTAAAGGGATACTTCTTATGTCTCTTATGATGCCTTTGGCGGTTGCGAATATCAACCTCGCCGCTTTATACGACTGTCTGCCCAAAGAGGTTACGGCTCTTATCTTTATAACTTCGGTTCTGTTTTTGGGATATTTCGTTTTGGTTCTTCCGATTATAAAGAGCTTTT
>CAZPVZ010000222.1:0-3563 GCA_964590185.1 uncultured Campylobacterales bacterium | reverse complement strand
GATCGGTGGAGTTTAAAGGTCCCGGAAAGGCTCCTTGACATTCGAAAGGTTTTTCGAAGGTTTCGTTTTTGTCGTCGTCTATGATCGTAACTTTTATTTGCGGGTTTGGAATAATTACGCTATCGGTTTTGTCCGATAGGTTTATCAAAAAAGTTTCGTTGTTTTCTTTTGTCGTATCGGAGAGAATTTTTACGGTTATGTTTGCGCTTTTTTCTCCTGGATTTATAGTTATTTTTCCGGTTTTAGCCTCGTAGTCGATTCCGGACGTTGCGGTAATATCCGAGGTGTTATAATCTATCTCGACGTTCTCTCCAAAAGGAATTTCTCTGTTTAGTTTAAGCGTGACTTTTAAAAGTTTATATCCGTCGTCTCCTTCCGTTATATTTATATCTTCGTTTTCTTTCAATATAAGATTGGCGTCTCCTCCGTTACAGGAGATGGCTTCGAAATCTCCCGAAACCGAGTCGTAGTTTACCGCGGGAGTGAGTAGCCCGTTTGAAGGATTTAGTTTGTATATTCTCTTTTTTGAGTGAAGTTCGTTTTCGATGTACAAATTTCCGTCCGCCGCGTAAGCCAATCCTTCCGCATCCACTACTTCGCTCGTTCTCGTTAAAAAGGTGGTTTCTCCGGTGGAGAGATCTATTTTGTAAAGTTTCGGTTTTTTTCCGTCGTAATTATAGTCGTCCGTTCCGTAGGCTTCTCCCGTATGCGGATTTATGGCTATGCTGTCTAACGAAGAGGTGTCTTTGTGTATATCTTTGGGGTATCCCTGTTTCAAACTCCAATTGTTGTTGGGATCGAAAGCGTATAGTTTGGAGTGATGTTCTTTGGTTATAACGTATAGAGTCTCTTTTTGAGTATTTTTATCTATGTAAAATTCCGCTCCCTCAACGCTGTAGGGGACGAGGTTTTGCTTAACTTTTTCGACTTTTCCCGTAGAAGGGTCTATTTTGTAAAGCGAAGAGGGATAGTTGTCGCTATCTTTTGCGTTTTTAAACGCGTATATTTTTCCGTCCGTGGCTCTGTATGCGCTTCCTTCTCCGTTAAATTTCATAGACAAAGATACGGTGTTGGGAGTCGGGAGAGGCGAAGCGCCGGGAGAGGGATAGAAAATTATGAGTTTACTATTATCGTCCGGGAGCGCGTAACAAATGCCGGTAGTTTTTTGAGAGTCGTCATCTATGATTCTTCCTATCGCTTCGTCGTCTTCAAGTATTGCGTTTTTAGGATTTGAGAGTTTTATTTTAAAGGTTTCGTCTCCTTCGACTTTTTTATCTCCTTTTATTTTTATTTTTATAAAAGCGCTATCTTTTCCTTCCGTTATCGTTAAAGAGGATTTTTTATAGATAAAATCCTCTCCTTTTAAAGCGCTTATCTCTATCGTTTCGTAGTTAACGGTTACGCTTTCGCCGGCTTGAACTTTTTTATCGAGTTTTACTTTAAATACTATCTCTCTCTCCCCGTCGTCTCCTTCCGTTACGTTCGCATCGAAAACGGAAATTTTCGGTTTTCCGTATTCCCAGCCTTTGGAGTAGATTTTCAGATTGTCTATTTCGTGGATATTGCATCCTCCTCCCGTTCCGGAGGAGAACGCCAAGCGGAAGTTTTTGGGTTTTTTCCCTTGGTGATATTTCGGTTTCATAGCGTCGAAATTGTTTATTATCGTTTTGTAGCCTTTTCCCGTATTTCTTTCGAGTTTTATGTATAGATGATCTTTTTTGGTGCTATCTACGGTCAGTCTGTATTTTCCGCTATGGTAGGATTTCTTTTTTTGGGATTCGCTTTTTTTGTATATGTATCTTGCGAGTCTCGGATAGATGTTGTTTTTATAGGCTAATAGCCTGTAACCGCTGTCGGCGCTTCCTCTTATTCCTACGCTGTTTGGTTTTTCGTTGTGTTCTAAATCCTTCTTTGATAGCGTATGTCCGTTTATATTTTTTCTGCCTTCGTCATTTATGGTAAAAGAGCCGAATTCGTCGAGTCCTATTCCGAGCCAAGCTTTTTGAAAACCGTGTTGGTATTGATGAGAGCCGTTTGTCATCTCTATGTAACCGTCGGCGTATCCCAAAGATCCTCCGCTTGCTCCGACCGAAGGAGTCGTTCCGACGGAAGAATCGAAAAGGATGACGGACAATCCGTCCGCTCCCCATTTGCCCGCGCTTTTATCGACGTAATCGTTTCCGTCGTCGCATCCTCCGTATGCGTAATAATCGAACTCCAGAGTGAATTTGTTATTCTCTGTCGGAAACTCCCAATCTAAAGTTACGGCGGTCGATAGATCGTGTTTTCTGTTTGTAAGTCTCAATCTTTTGTTTACGACTTTTGGAGTAAAGCCCCCTTTTGCTTTTAGGGTTCTGTATTTGTCGGATAATCCGTGGTTGAAATCGTCTTGAAAAAGAGGGGTTTTTGTCTGTGCGAAGCCGTTTAGTACGATAATCGTAAAAAGGAGGATAAAAAGCTGTCGATTCATAGATAAATCCTCTATAGAATTTATGGTTATGGCTGTCTTTTAAAATCGTCTCTATAGAGGATTCTTTTAATTTCAAACTATTTCCATACTCCCTCTATTTTATATCCGCAATAGGGACAAATTCCGTTTTCGTCGAGTTTGTTTATAACGAACTGTCCCAAATGTCCTCTTCTGTCTATTACTATGTTTTTGCATTCGGGGCAGTATGTAGATTCGTGAATTTTATCGTCTATGTTTCCGACATACACATAGTATAATCCCGCCTCTTTTCCTATGTTGTAGGCTTTTACGAGAGTGGAAGGGGGAGTGGGCGGAGTATCTTTCATCTTATATTGAGGATAGAAAGCCGATACGTGCCAAGGAATGGATTTGTCAACGCTTGCTATGAATCGAGCCATCTCTTTGATCTCCTCTTCGGAGTCGTTTTGTCCCGGAATCAAAAGAGAGGTGATCTCTATCCATATTCCTTTGGAGTGAGCGTATCTTATGCAATCAAGAACGGGTTTGAGTCTGGCTTTGCATATCTCTTTATAAAATTTATCGCTAAATGCTTTCAGATCTATATTCATAGCGTCAAGATAGGGAGCTATCGTATCTATCGCTTTATGGGTTTCGTATCCGCTCGTTACGAAAACGTTTTTTAATCCCGCCTCTTTTGCGAGTTTGGCGGTATCGTAAGCGTATTCGAAAAAGACTACCGGTTCGTTGTAGGTGTAGGCTATCGATTTGCAATCGTAATCTTTTGCGAATTTTACGATATCTTCGGGCATCAATTTTTGCCCTGCTATTTGGTAGTTATGTTCTTTTGGGTATTGCGAGATATCCGCGTTTTGACAAAAAGCGCATGAGAAGTTGCATCCCACCGTTCCCACCGAAAAGACTTGGGAGGAGGGAAGAAAATGAAACAGAGGTTTTTTTTCTATCGGATCTATATGAGCCGCCGCGGCTATGCCGTAAGTTAATAAAACGAGTTTCCCGTTTTCGACTTTTCTAACGCCGCATATTCCGTATTCTCCCTCTTTGAGTTTGCATCTTTGAGAGCATGCCTCGCATAAAATTCTTCCGTCGTCAAGTTTTTTTGAAAGCCATGCGA
>CAZPVZ010000221.1:0-2619 GCA_964590185.1 uncultured Campylobacterales bacterium | reverse complement strand
TTTTTAAGAGCGAAATCGTATTTGATAACTCTTTTTTCGTTCGCTTTTATAGCCGTATTTTTAACTATTTCCGTAGCTAGCCAAGGAGGAGTCGGTTTGCCGTTATGCCCTATGGCTCTTAGGAAAGTTTTTGTAGGCATTTTTATCTCTTTCCCGTCTCTTTTTACCGTTACGTGCAGTTTCATAACTCTCATCGGATGAAGAGTTAAAGCGTGAGAGCTTTTGTTGTTTACGGCTACTTGAAAATCTTTTATCTCTCTTAGAAGCTCCAAACCGACATATTTTTCCAGCATGTCGGCATGCGAATGAAGTCCGGGGAAACCGTGGAATGTGTGAGTTTCCGTCTCTCTTAAGTTAGAGACGCTTCCTTTGACTTTAGGCATATGACAGCTTACGCAGTTTGCGCCGTCAAGTTCGTTTTTGATGTTTGTGGAGCAGACGTTTAGACCCATCTTATTTTTTTTGTGGGAGTGGCACCCTATGCAAACGTTACCGTTTTTAAAGTTTATGTTTGAAGTGTCTATTTTGTGGAATGGCGATTTTATGTGATCGTCTCTCGTTCCGAAATATTTTTTAGCCTCTTTTGAAACGATATTGTGATTCATTTTTTTGCCGTGTTTTATTGCCTCTATTCTATGGCAGTATGCGCATGAGATTCCTTCGTTTTGCGTTTCGTTTTTCGGATCGGGAAGATACGCTACGCCTTTTTGTTTAAGTTTGTCTATGTCGTTTGCCGCCGGAGTATGGCATTTTGCGCATCCGTATTTTTTCATTTTAAGATTTTTAGGATGCTTTTTCCAAACGGCGGCATGGATTTCATCCTTGAAAATCGTAGAGTTTGCATGCTGTGTGGTTTTAAACTCTTCGTAGATATTCGGATGGCACTCTTTACATTTGGAACTCGGGACGAAATTTTCGGCGGCATATAAGCTCAGTATGCCGAGAGTTAGGATCAGAATCTTTTTCATACTAATTTTCTCCTTATTTATGTTTTGGAAGGAGATTATATTTTAAATATATTAAAAAGTGCTTAAAGTTTTTGCGGGAATGGGAGAGAAAAACTCTCCTTGTTTATTATAGAGACTCTTTTAAGCAGGAGGTTATATACTCTATTTCGTCATCTTTTAAGAAAGGATTCATAGGAAGGCTCATAATCTCCCTGCTTATCTTTTCGGCTATCGGGAAATCTCCCTCTTTGTAGCTTAGATACGAAAAACACTCTTGAAGATGAAGAGGCATAGGGTAGTGGACGGCGGTCGGGATTCCTTTTTCTTTGAGCGCCTTTTGGATTTCGTCTCTGTTTTTCACTCTTATGGAGTATTGAGCCCAAACCGAACTTCTATCCTCTTTGACGACGGGAGTGATGATGCTGTCTTTTAAAAGAGACGTATATTTTGACGCAACCTCTTCTCTAAGCTTTATTTCTTCTTCGTAATGCGGTAGTTTGGCGAGAAGTACCGCCGCTTGAATCGTATCGAGTCTCGCTCCCATTCCGATATATTTGTGGTGATATCTCCTATCTTGTCCGTGGACTCTAAGTTGTTTCATTTTAGTGGCGAGATTTTCGTCGTTTGTAAATACCGCTCCTCCGTCTCCGTAGCATCCCAAAGGTTTTGCGGGGAAAAAGCTCGTGCAGCCTATGTCGCTTAAATTGCAGCTTCTTTTATTTTTATATCTCGCTCCGAAACTTTGAGCCGCATCTTCTATAACGCTAAGTCCGTATTTTTCCGCTATGGCGTTTATTTCGTCCATATCGGAAGGCTGACCGTAAAGAGAGACGGGGATAAGGGCTTTTGTCTTTTTTGTAATTTTCTCTTCTATTTTGGAAGGATCTATATTGTAAGTCGTTTCGTCTATATCTACGAAAACCGGTTTCGCTCTAAGCAAAGCTATGGTTTCCGCCGTCGCTATGAAAGTAAAGGGAGTCGTTATGACTTCGTCTCCCGGTTCGATGTCCAACGCCAAAAGAGCCAAAAGCAAAGCGTCCGTCCCGCTTCCGCAGGCTACGGCGTATTTCGCTTCGCAAAATTCGGAAAGTTCCTCTTCGAGAACGCTTATCTCCTCTCCCATTATATAATTTGATCTGTTTAAAACCTTTTGAATGTTTTCGTCTATCTCTTTTTTGTATTTTCGGTATTGAAGTTGCAGGTTTGCGAAATCTATTTTCATTTTAAAAATCCTTTATATTTGAACTACATACTCTTCTTCATTTTCTCTTTTTAAAAGATACTTGCTGTCGTCAAACTTATCTATCGCTACGGAGTTTTCGTCAAAAAAGAGTCTGTTGCCGGCTTTGCTGACCCATCCTATCCGTTTTGCCGGCACTCCGACCATTAGCGCAAACGGTTTTACGTCTTTGTTAACGACGGCTCCGGCTCCTATCAAAGCGTACTCTCCTATCGTAATTCCGCACACTATCGTTGCGTTGGCTCCTATGGAGCACCCTTTTTTTAGCAGAGTCTTTTTAAATTCGCTTTTTCTTCGGATGAAGGCTCTCGGGTTTATAACGTTTGTAAAAACCATCGAAGGTCCTAAAAAAACGTCGTCTTCTATCTCCACTCCTTCGTAGATGGAGATGTTGTTTTGCGCTTTGACGCCGTTTCCGATTTTCACTTTAGG
>CAZPVZ010000220.1:0-2614 GCA_964590185.1 uncultured Campylobacterales bacterium | reverse complement strand
TAGGATATTATTTAGTATCTCTTTCGTTTTCGGATTTAAAACCACGTCTTCCAAAGAGGTTTTAGGCTCGATAAGTTCGAAGATATCCTGATCTTTTATAAGCATATCCAATTTTAATTTTTTAGGTCTTTTCTCTTTATGAGGATGAATTATTTTTTGCAAAATCTCTTCCGTTATGAAAAAGTGTCTCGCCACTCCGCCGAAAGCGGTTAGCATTTCATCATAATCTATAAGCCCGCTTTCGATAAGTTTCGCTCCCTCTTCCAAAAGGGCTCTGTTTTTTATTTTTTCATAATCGTCGAAACTAATTAGTTCGACTAAGCTGTTCATGTCTCTTAGGTTATCGAACTCTCCGGAATACTCCTCTTTCAAAAGAGCCAAAAATATGATCTGCTCTTTTTTGTCGAGCTTGTGTTCTTTAAACAGTTTTTCAACTTCTATATCTATTTTGGTTACTTTCAATCTTTCGTTTATTCTCGTTTCAAGAAGCTGAAGTTTGTTTTTAAGTCTGCTTATGTTTAGGGAGTTTTGGGTGACGCTATGTTTTAGGGAACTTATTTTTTGGTAAAGCTCTATTCTGAAAAATTGATCTTTTAAATATTCCAAATGATCGTTATAAGGAGTGATATCCGGAAGAGTTAGCTCCAGATTGCCGTTTTCCAAGAGTTTTAAAAAAGTTGCGCTTAAAGAGACGGAGGAGTTTAAGAGTTCGAGCAGAGAAAAATCTCCTATCTTCGTTTGAGTGAAATTGTTTTGAACTATCCAACCCATTTCTATTAAATTTTTGATAAGGGGCAGTTTATTTAGATATTCGTAATTTTCTATCGAAAAAAGTTCTCCCAAAATGTCTATTACGGCGGAGTCCTCTTCTCCCCCTATATACTGTTTAGTTAAATATCTTAAAATTTCTGCTTCTTCTTTTGAGCATTTTAATTGCGAATAGATATCGCTTTTCGTAACGTCCTTACTTTCCAAAAAATTTATGACATATTTCAATATGGTAAACTCCGTTAAAAATTGATTTTTAGATATAAGAATCCAACCGTCGTTTTTATTGCGTATTATATAGTATTTTGTATGATTTTAGGAAGGAAGAGGAAAAATCCTTATTAAAGGATTTTATATTTCCTCTTCTGTAACGGAAGCGTTGGGAGCCTCTTTTTTTAATTTTTCTATCGCTTTGTCTCTCTCTTCTTCCGTATCGAAAAAACCGCTCGTGCCCACGATTTGTCCGTTGGAAGCTTTGATGTTGAAGAAAAATTTGCCGTTTTTTGCGGTTTTAAATTCGTATCTGGCATCTATCTGACAATTCTTTTTAACCGATTCTATGCCGTTTAAAGCGCTCTTTTTCGCTTTGTAAGTTTCGCTTTTTATTATAACCTTCTCTCCGTCTTTGAAAACGAAAGAGAAAGGCGAATCGGCTCCTTTCTTTTTTCTTAAAATAATTTGCATGCTACCTCCTTTTTTGCTCTTTGTTAAGATCTGAAAAATTTTCCCGCTATGTTCATAACGTCGTCCATTATGCTTCCGTCGTTATCGAAATCCAAAAACGACAAAAGAGAACTCTCTTGCGCTTTTATATCGTTTGTTTGGGTCTCTCCTGAAGAGCCGAGCATTTTTCCGAGATTGCCCATTACGATGGGGGCTACGATAGGAAGCAGTTTTTTTATGTAAGAGAGATCGAATCCGGTTTGTTCGGCTACGGCCGAAGCTATTTCGACGCTTCTCTCTTTGGAACCGGTTACGTAGCTTAAGATGTCTATGCCTTTTTCGACGATGCTTTCGTCTTCCACCACTTTTTGCGGATTTTCGGCTATCTGTTGAATCTCCGGATCAGTCGCTTTTTGCAGAATGGGAGCGGAATCTACGTTCGGATCTTCAAGTTTCGTTTTAACTTCTTGCGTCAGCATCGGAGTTAAAGTCGCTAAAACTTTGCCCATTTCGTTTTCGTCCGCACCGAACTGGGAGGCTATTTTCCCGACTACGTCCCCGCTTAGATTTTGCAAAATGGTCTCTATGATACTCATTTGTCGTCTCCTAAAATAAGTTATGTTCGAAATATAGGTATAGTTTACCATACTTTTTATAAATTTTGTGATTATTTTTTTAATAAAAAGGGATTTAAAGAAAATTTATTTCAAAAAAGTTTGAAAAGAAGGATTAAAAGAGATTTGATTTCGAACGGGAATACGAAAGGAGCGGAGGAATCCGCTCCGTTGGAGTCGTTTATTAGAAGTTGTAAACGAAGTACGCTTGCAGAGTGTTGTAACCGTCTCCGTTGTTTTGATCGTCCGCGTCGGTATAGATGTAGGCTAAAGTCATATCGAGAGGACCGTAGGATTTTGAAGCGGTTAAAGCCACCTCTTTCATATCGACGTTAGAGTTGTCGTTTGAAGTGTCGGTGTAGTATAATCCGAAGTTCCCGATATTTTGAGCTTCATACTCCAAAGTTACGTTATATGCGTCGGTTCCCGCGGCTCCTACGTAACCGAAATTCCACCAAGCTTCGGTGTAGAGTTTTGATTGAGCTCCGCTCGTTCCCGTAGCCGTGTTGGAGATGTTTACGAATCCTTCCTCGTCTATGGAAGAATAGGCAAAAGAGGCTTTCAAACCG
>CAZPVZ010000219.1:0-13174 GCA_964590185.1 uncultured Campylobacterales bacterium | reverse complement strand
ATATGAAAGGAAAGATAGAGGTTCTTTTAAATTTGGAGGTGGGAGTCAATTTTTCAGACTCTCAAAGAGCCTTCGATCTTGCTTTGATAGCCGATTTTAAAAATAGAGAGGATCTAAAAACCTACTCTACCCATCCCGTCCATCTCCCTATAGTGGAGTGGATAAGAGAAAACGGCATAGAGACCAAAGTCGTGGATTACGAAAAGTAACTCCGCGACTTTCATAAACTTTCATAAATAATTATTTTAATTCATAATACTTCGCTTTACGCTCGAAAATTTTTAAAATCTTACGAAAACGAAGCCCTCTAAATTGCTTTAAATAAGATTTGTATGTTATAATTTATGTAATTTTTTTTAGAAAAACGATAAATAATAAAAAGTATTAAAAATGAAAATGCAAAAAATCTTTCCTTTCTTAATTTTTTTATTACCTTTTTCGTATGCCGCCGAATATAGAGTGTTATCCTTAAACGATAAGATAATTATAGAGGATAAAAACGGCTCGATTTTAAATATCTCTTTGGAAAACTTATTTAAAAATTTATCGAACAACGATAATGTTCTCTTTAGAAGAGGGGACGTTTTTCGCACCAACATATCCGTAAAAAACAAAAAACTCATATTTTTAGGAAGTTTCGGAGACCCGGCAAAAAGCAAACCGCTAATCACTTCGATATCGAAAATTCCGTTTGAAGAAAACGAAACTTTCGAAATATTCTACTCTAAAGAGAAAAAAGCGAACCTAAACGACGAAAGTTTCAAAAATCTCTCCGACGATTTCAAAAAGCACTTCTCCATCCTATCTTCCGAAATAAAAAGAGAGATAGCCGACAACTTCGAAGACGTTAAAGATTTTATAGATTATGTTTTAAGAATAAAACTGCCGGTAGAAAAATTCAAATACTTCGACCCTAACGCAATGAGAGTTTGGATAAAAAAGAGAGAAATTTTAAAACTGATGCTTTTTGAAGAATTAAAATGCACCGAATGCGAAGAGGAAATAAGATGGTTTTACGAACCGAAAAAAAACTATCTGTATCTGTTTATAAGAGGAGATATAAAAAACCTCTCCGAACTGAAAAACGAAATGGAGATAAATAACATAAAAGTGGATACGGTAACTATCCAAGAGAGCGAAAATATAACGATAAGAGACCTCTCCATCGAAGGGGGAAAATACGCTTTGGCCCTAAGAGGAGCCTCGAAAACCACGGTTTCCGACTCCGTTATAGGAAACGGCTCTTTCACCGGAATAGAGATAACAAACTCCTTCGATTCCAACAAATCCTCCGATTTCAACGTAATAGACAAATGCGTGATAGATTCGGGGTTCAATTTCAAATACAGATTTCACTCCTCGAGAGGTTCTCAAGACGGTATATTTCTTTTGGGACTGGCAAGTTTTAACATAATCTCCAACAATCTCATATCCAATTGGGGCCATGCGGGAATCAACCTATACTCTCCCGAAAACGGAAAAGTCTCCGACAACCTCTTCATATCCAACAAAATAGACGGAAGCAAAGTTCCTTACATGCACGGTTTCTCCATGGACGGGAAAAATACTTCCGGAAACAGATTCACCTCCAACATGTTTACCAATCTCGGAGCGAGAAACCAGCTAAACGGAGTCGAAAACGCGGTTTACAGAAACTATTTCGCAAACATATACAACTCCCGAATCAAAAAAGATCAGGGCTACGGTTCGGGCCAGGGAATATGGCTTCAAGCTTACGGCCGAAACGCCTGTAGAGACAACCACATAACCGAAAACATATTCATAAATTGCGACGAAGCCGCCGTATCGATAGTAAGTTACGAAAACGACGGCGTAAAAAAGAAAAATACCGTAAGCAACAACTTCATAATAAACTGCGGAAACAAAATATTTAACAAACCCTACCAAAACACGGTTTTCGAAATTTTCGACAAAAGAGGAAACACCGTAAAAGAGAACAATTTCGTCAACAATAAAATCTTTAACAGAGAGGAAGAACCGAAAATATTCTATCACGGAGAGATTTTAAGCGTGGACGAGTTTAACAAAAAAATAGGCCGATACGGAGATTTCATAATAGGAAATAAAGATTTAAAAAAATAAAAAAGGGTTCGAAATGAAAAACTCATTCAAAATTTTGCTTTTGGTATCGATACTGCTCGGTTCTCTTTCGGGTTCGATCTTCTTTCGAAAAGAGGGAGTCTATGCGGGGTCCGTTCTCTCCTTTCAAAAAGCGGGAGATTACATATACACCGCAAACGAACGAGGAATAGGCGTAGTTTCGGCGAAAGATCCGTTAAATATGAGAGAAGTTCTGTTTTACGGAACCGAAAACAGAGTTCTTTCTTTAAAGATGGATTCATCCTCTTCAAAACTTTACGCCGCGATAGAAAACGAAGGAGTGGCAATTTACTCCGTCCTAAACGACGGAAGATTGGAAAAGAGAAACACGCTAAAACTCGACGCAAACGTTTACGACATCCAAATCAAAAACGGCTACGCGTACTTGGCATGCGGAGAAAAGGGAATCTACATAGCCGACATATCGAACCCTTCGACCCCGTTTTTAACGGGCAAACTCGACACGCCCGGTTTTGCGGACAAAATCATACTAAGAGGAGACATGGCTTTCGTATCGGATCAAAATTTCGGAGTTGAAGTTATAAACGTATCCGACGAAACGAACCCTTTTTTCGAAAGCAAATTGAGACTGAATCATAAAAGGATAGACATAGCGTTAAAAGAGCGATATCTTTACATCTCCAATTACAACCAAGGCATAAGCGTAATGGATATGGCCAATCCCAAAATTCTCGATTGGTCGAAACAGGTCGCTTTCATACATACAAACTCCTACTTCTCCAAAATATACATAAAAGGCGAAACGCTCTTTGCGGTGGAGGGAAAAAACGCAATAAACCTCATAAGCATCCTAAATCCCGTAAATCCGATGCACCTTTCCTACTACGAATCCGATTTCGAACCTCATCTGCTTTTAAAAGACAAGGATCTGCTTTTTATAGGAGTAAAAGGAGGGGGGTTGGAGAGCGTATCTTTAAAAAATCTCCAAAAACCGAAATATCTCTCAAGATACATAGGAGAAAACATATACGCAAAAAAAGCGCTCTTAAGAGGAAATTACGCATTTATGGCGGATAACTATTTCGGAATACACATAGTAGATATCTCCGACAGAAAAGATCCCTACGAGGTAGCCTTTTTGGATACCAACTCTTCCGTATCAGATATATATCTTAAAAAGAGATACGCCTATATCTCCTTGGAAAACGAAGGCGTTTTGATAACGGACATACTCGATCCCGTAAAACCGAAAAAAGTAAACTTCATAAAAACGAGATTCTCTCCCTTAAGCTCCCATATAAAAGACAATCTTCTATTCGTAAGCGAAGGGAAAGGGGGATTTGAAATATTTGACGTTCAAGACCCGAAAAATCCTTCGAAAATAGGAGAGTTTTTAACGAGCAAAAAAGCGTCGAAAATAGAGGTTTACAAAGATCGAGCCTACGTGGCGGAAGGTTTCAACGGCGTATCGATAGTGGACGTCTCCTATCCCGCTCTTCCCTTTTTGCAAAGCAGAATAAACATAGGAGGAGAAGTTACGGACATAAAGATAAAAAACGGCTTTCTCTACGCAACTTGCAAAAACTGCCTTAAAGTTTTCGACATCTCAAATCCTTCGGCCGTCTTAAAAGGAAACTACCGAGTGCAAGGCGAAATCGTTTCGCTTGATATTCAAAGAGATTACGCCCTTTTGGGAGTGAAAGGAGAGGGGATAAAACTGCTTAACATAAAAGATTTTACGAAAATTTCTCAAGAAGGCTCGATTTCTTCGATAAAAGAGGTAAATCAAGCTTTAATAGACGAAAACCTCGTAATAAGCTCATGCGGAGAAAGAGGTCTTAGACTCTATTCGGTATTCTCCCATCTATCCTTGCCCAAAAACTTCTACGCCTTCGCGATAGGAGAGAGTAGGGCCTATCTGTTTTGGGACGGAGCGGAAGAGGCAAAAGGATACTACCTAAAAAGAGAAGAGATCGGAGGAGAGAAGCAAATAGTGGCCGTATTGGACGAAGACGCGGAAGATTTCGAAGATTTCGGTCTAAAACCAAACACCTCCTACAGATACGAGTTGAGAGTCATAACCGATTTCGGAGTATCCGAACCGGTATTTTCAAACGTTATAAAAACGGAAGGAGGAGAACCTCCGGCCGCTCCGAGCGAATTTACAGCCTCTCTCATAAAGGGAGGAAAAGTCAAACTAACTTGGAAAGACAACTCCGACAACGAAAACGCCTTTTACATCTCGAGAACGGACGAAAACGGAAACAAAATCATGATAGGAATCGCTCCTAAGGATACGACCTCTTTCGAAGACGGAAAAGTAAAAGCCGGGAAAACCTACCAATACGAAATAGTGGCCGTAAACGAGTTCGGAAAATCGAATCCGACGATATCCAACAAAATAACCGTTCAAAAGCTCTCGCCGCCCGAAGCGCCTTCAAACTTTCACGCGAAATTCGCAGAGGACAAAATAGTTCTATCCTGGGATGATAATAGCGACAACGAAGAGAGTTTTATAATAACGAGAAAAAATCCCGACGGCACTTTCGAAAAAATAGCCACGCTTCCGGCAAATACGACGACATACGAAGATAAAGATATAGAGATGGGAAAAAGCTACCAATACGACATAGCCGCCGTAAACGATTTCGGCGTATCCAAAAGAGTCATTTCGGAAGTGGTCGAAACTTCCATTTCCCCGAACGTCCCCGCGGCTCCGAGCGATTTTAAAGCGAGAGTGACCGGCAAAAAAAGCGTAAAACTAACATGGAAAGACAATTCCGACAACGAAAACGGATTTTACATTATGAGAAAAAATCCCGACGGCACTTTAAGCATAGTGGCTTTCGTAGAAGCAAACGAAACGGAATACACCGATAGCGACGTTAAACCGGGAGAGAGCTACTCCTATCAGATACTCGCCATAAACGACGACGGCATATCCGAATGGGTGGAGTCAAACACCGTAAAAATACCGGGAGGAGGAGTTCCGGCAACTCCCTCTTTGGTGGAGGCGAGACTTCAAAAAGACAAAAGCGTAAAAATTACATGGAAAGACAACTCCGACAACGAAATCGGATTTTATCTTGAAAGACAAGAAAACGGAGAGACCCCGATAGTGATAGCCATTTTGGACGCCGATACGACAAGCTTTAAAGACATATCGGTAAAAGAGGGAGTAAGTTACAAATATTTCGTCAGCGCTTTTAACGATTTCGGAACCTCCCCTAAAAGCGAATCAAACGAAATAACGGTAAAATAACGGATAATACGCTTTAAAAGGGGATATTATGAAAGTAACTCTTTTGCACTCCACTCCTCTTATCGTCTGCGCCAACGCCATAAGAACCTGTTGGCAAAGCTTCGACAAAAGCGACGGCGGAGGAGAGAGGGATAAGGCATTGATAGAGAGAGTGGGAAACAAATTCAAACACTCCTCCACTCTCGAACATCTCGTTTACACCTTCTACATCCAAGGAATCTCAAGAGCGCTTCTTCAAGAGCTCGCAAGACACAGAATCGCTTCTTTGTCGGTAAAAAGCACCAGATACACTCTAAAGGAGTTAAAAGAGGAAGAGCCTTTTTCGACGGAGAATAAAGAGAGGGCCGGGAAATATCTCGTTTTCACCGGAGTCGATATCGTAGATGAAATGAGCATAAAGGCTCTCGAGAATCTAAGAAAGGTTTTAAAAGAAGGCGTAAGCAACGATAAAGCCAAATACTGCCTTCCCGAAAGCTACAAAACCGAGCTTACTTGGACTATAAACGCAAGAAGCCTTCAAAATTTTCTCTCTCTAAGAAGCGACAAGTCGGCTCTTTGGGAGATAAGAGAACTCTCTTACGAAATATATAAAGCGCTTCCCGAAGATCACAAATATCTTTTTAGAGAGTTTTTAAAAACCTCTACCTCAGACGCTGGGCGTGAGTGATGGCTACGGCTATCGCGTCGGTTATGTCGAGAGGTTTTATCTCTCCTTTTATCTTCAATATCTTTTTAACCATAAAGGCGACCTGCTCTTTGGAGGCTTTCGCCTTTCCGGTCAAAGCCCTCTTTACCTGCAAAGGAGTATATTCGCTGAAATTGCCGAAGCTTTGCAATATTTTAAGCATCAAAGCGCCTCTAAACTGAGCGAGCTTAATTACCGTTTTGGGATTGTAAGCGAAAAATATATCCTCCATCGCCACCTCGTCAAGCTCTTTGCAAGAGAGTATCAAATCAAGACCTTCGCAAAGCTCCATTATCTGATCTTGAAGGTTTCTCTCCTTTATTTTTATAAAACCTGCCTCTTCCAACGAAAGCGAACCGGAATTTTTCACGACGATAGCGTATCCCAAATTTCTGCTTCCCGGATCTATACCCAAGATTTTCACACCGTTTTTACGATTTTTACACAACTTATTCACACCTTTTTCACTTTGTGAAAACCTATTTTATCGTAAAAATTACGGTTTTTAACATCCGATTTAAATAATTTTTGATAAAATATTCACATATTAATTCACAATGTGAACGGGGAAAATAGGATTGTTAATAGACGAAGTTCTGGAGAGTCTTAAAAAAGAGATATCTCCTTTGGAATTCAAAAGATACATAAAACAGATAAGTTATAACGAAAAGTTATCCAAATCCAACTATTTGGTATTTGAAGCTCCAAATACATTGATAGCCAATTGGGTAAAAACGAAATATTCCGAAAAAATAGCCAACATTTACGAACTAAAAACCGGCATAAAACCGGAAGTGGTAATAAAAAAGAGAGAAAAGAATTCCTCCGCGACTCAAAACCTGAAAGAGTCTTTGACTCTTCAGCCGCCGAAAATAAAAAGCACGATCTTAAATCCTTCCTACACTTTCGACAGTTTCGTAGTCGGAAGCTCGAACCAATACGCTTTCACGGCGGCGAAATCGGTAGCGGAAAAACCGGGAGTCATCTATAACCCGGTATTCATATACGGTCCGACGGGCCTTGGGAAAACCCATCTATTGCAGGCGATAGGAAACTACGCCCTGCCTCAGGGATTAAACGTCATATACACGACGATAGAACAGTTTATGAACGACTTCACCTACAACTTAAGAAACCAAACGATGGATAGATTCAGAGAAAAATATAGAATTTGCGACGTGCTCCTAATAGACGACATACAGTTTCTATCCAACAAAATACAAACCCAAGAGGAGTTTTTCCACACTTTCAACGAACTCTACTCCAACAAAAAGCAGATCGTATTAACCGCGGACAAACCTCCGAAAAAAATAGCGGGACTTGAAGAGAGGCTCCAAAGCAGATTCGAATGGGGACTTATAGCCGACATCCATCCGCCGGAGCTGGAGACGAAAATAGCGATCATCAAAAAAAAGTGCGAACTTGACGGAATATACCTAAACAACGAAGTTATAAATTACATAGCCGCAAACATGGGAGACAACATAAGAGAGATAGAGAGCGCCATAATAAACCTAAACGCATACGCCTCCCTAATGCATCAGGAGATTACGCTGGAATTTGCAAAAAACGTAATGAAAGAGCAGATAAAAGAGCGAAAGAAAAACATCCAGCTGCAAGATATCATAAACGTGATATCCAAAGAACTGAACGTAAAAGCAAGCGACATAAAATCCAAAAAACGAAGCAAAAACATCGTAGAGGCAAGAAGAATAGGAATATATCTGGCAAGAACCCTAACGCACAACTCAATGCCGACATTGGCATCATATTTCGGAATGAAAGATCACACGGCGGTATCGCATAACATGAAAAAAATAAACGAAATAATAAACAGCGACGAAAACTTCAGACTAAAAGTGGAAGAGCTGAAAAACAAAATACTATCAAGATAAAATTCAAACAAAAAAAGTGAAAAAGATGAACGAAAAAAAACGAAAACGAACCGCAAAAAAAACCGAAAAAACGGAAACGAAAACGAATTTTCACATTTTCAACGAAAGCTACTACTACGACTAAAATAAATAATAAAACATAAAGGAAAAAAGATGAGAGCGAAAATAAACAAAAACGTCTTGGAAAACATCCTCCTTCATACCCAAAGTTTCATAGAAAGAAAAGACTTAAGCCAGATAACCTCCCACATACTCATAGATCTGAAAGAAGAAGGGATAAACATAAAAGCAACCGATAGAGAAACGGGAATAGAGATAACAAGTTCGAACATAAAGGTGGAAGAGATCGGAAAAGCCACGGCAAACGGAAAGAAGATACTTGATATAGTAAAAATATTAAAAGACGACGACATAGAGATAAAAACGGAGGAAAACTACCTATACATAACGCAAAAACAATCCAAATTCAAACTTCCCATGTTCAACCCAAACGAATATCCCGAATTTCCTTCGATAGAAAACAAGGCCAAATTCGACATAGACAACCAAACCCTAATCAAATCCATAAAAAAAATAGCTCCGGCAATAGATACGAATAACCCCAAGTACGAGCTAAACGGAGCACTAATCAACATAAAAGAGTCTCAAATAGATTTCGTAGCGACCGATACGAAAAGACTTGCGGTAGTGGAAGTAAAAAGAGAAAACGACAAACCCCTATCCATTATCATCCCGAAAAAAGCGATAAACAACATACAAAAACTCTTTTTCGACGAAATAGAGATTTACTACGACGAAAACATTCTGATAGCGAAATCGCCGGATTTTAGCTTCTTTACGAAACTCATAAACGGAAGATATCCCAACTACGAAAAGATAATACCCAAAACCTCAAACTATTCGATAACGCTAAATAGAGATCGCATGATAGACAGCATAAAACAGGTTTCCATCATATCCAACGAAATAAAAATAAGCTTCAAACCGCAATCAATAGAGTTTGAAAGTTTAAACGACGAAAACGTGGAAGCTAAAACGGAGATGGAATACGATACGAAAGTGGAGGAAGAGATCTACATAATGACCAACGCAAAACACGTACTGGATTTCCTAACTCACATCGACAAAAACGAATTCGAGTTAAATATAAACGACCCCGAACTCCCTTTTATGCTAAAAAGTGAAAATTTTATTACCATTATCATGCCGATAGTGCTATAATCACAATAAAAAAAGTTGGAGAAGGAATGAAAGAAAACTACAACGCTCAAAACATCAAAGTATTAAAAGGTCTCGAAGCGGTCAGAAAAAGACCGGGAATGTATATAGGAGATACGAACATAAACGGTCTCCACCACCTAATCTACGAAGTAGTGGATAACTCCATAGACGAGGCGATGGCCGGATACTGTACGAAAATAGAGGTGGAGATCACTACGGAGGGGTCCGTTATCGTAACCGACAACGGAAGAGGAATACCCGTAGATATACATCCCACCGAAAAGATTCCGGCCGCAACCGTCGTTTTAACCGTTTTGCACGCCGGAGGAAAATTCGATAAGGATACCTATAAAGTATCCGGAGGATTGCACGGAGTCGGCGTATCCGTCGTAAATGCTCTTTCAAAAAGATTGATTTTGGAGATAAAAAGAGAGGGAAAAATATACAGGCAAGAGTTTGAAAGAGGAGTGCCAAAAACCGATCTTGAAGTTATAGGAACGACAAACAAAACGGGAACGAAAATAGAGTTTTGGCCCGACGAAGAGATATTTGAGGTAACCGAATTCAATTTCGACATCTTATCCAAGAGATTTAAAGAGCTTGCGTATCTGAATCCTCAAATAACGATAATCTTTAAAGACAACAGATACGGAAAAAAAGAGAGCTACCATTTCGAAGGCGGACTTACCCAATTTATAGAAAACCTAAACAAGCACGAAGCCATTTGCAAACCGATCCATTTCCAAAAAAGAGTGGATGATATAGAGATGGACATAGCCCTCCTTTACAACACCACCTACAGCGAAATACTCTACTCCTTCGTAAACAACATAAGAACTCCCGAAGGAGGAACGCACGAGAGCGGATTTAGAGCGGGACTTACGAAAGCGATAGTAAAATATACGCAACTAAACGCCTCTCAAAAAGAAAAAGACATAAAAATATCCGGAGAAGACGTAAGAGAAGGGTTGATAGCGATAGTGAGCGTAAAAGTTCCGGAACCGCAGTTTGAAGGGCAAACGAAAGGAAAACTCGGAAACTCTTACGTCAAACCCATCGTTCAAAAAACCACCAACGAGGTTCTTAATAAATATTTCGAAGAAAATCCCATAGAGGCCAAGGCGATAATGAATAAAGCCTTAATGGCCGCAAAAGGAAGGGAAGCCGCTAAAAAAGCAAGGGAGCTCACGAGAAGAAAAGACGCCATGCATGTCGGAACCCTTCCGGGAAAACTTGCCGATTGCCAAAGTAAAGATCCCGCAGTGTCCGAGCTTTATTTGGTGGAGGGAGACAGCGCGGGAGGAAGCGCGAAACAGGGAAGAGACAGAGTCTTTCAAGCCATACTCCCTTTGAAGGGAAAAATCTTAAATGTAGAAAAGAGCAGAATAGATAAAATATTGAAATCAGAAGAGATTATAAACATGATTACGGCTCTCGGGTGCGGAATAGGAGAGGAGTTTAACGAAAGTAAATTAAGATACCACAAAATCATCATAATGACGGACGCCGACGTTGACGGAAGCCATATTCAAACGCTTCTTTTAACGTTCTTTTTCAGATATTTGAAAGAGATAATAGAAAAAGGATACCTCTATTTAGCTCAACCTCCCCTTTACAGATACAAAAAGGGCAAAAAAGAGATATATCTAAAAGACGATAAGGAGATGAACGAATTTTTGATAGAAAACGGAATCGAGTCTTTAAAAATAGAGGGAATGGGAAAAAGAGACCTGATAGAGTTTTTTAAAATAGTGGCCGCTTACAGAGGAATACTTAAGGATCTCGAGAAGAGATTTTCGGTGATAAAAGTCGTTAGATATCTTATAGAGAACTCCTCTTTGATAAAGCTTTCCAATCAGGAGCTTTATAAGAAGATAGAGAAGTATATAAGTGAGATAGGATATAACGTTTTAAACAGAGTAGTGGACGAAGAGAAGATTCATCTTTACGTTCAAACCGACGAGGGGCTCGAGGAACTCGTGATAGACGACTCTTTATTTACGAATCCTCTCTTTCAGGAAGCGGTTTACATATACGGAAAGATAAAAGAGAGAGACGTTACGATTTTCGGAGAAGAGGATTTTATAGAGGTTCTCGAGAGAATAGAGAAAGAGGCCAAAAAAGGAGCCTATATCCAAAGATACAAAGGTTTGGGAGAGATGAATCCCGATCAGCTTTGGGAAACCACCATGAATCCCGAGAATAGAAGACTTCTTAGAATCAAGATAGAGGATGCGGCCGAAGCGAGCGAAACCTTCTCTTTGTTTATGGGAGACGAGGTGGAGCCGAGAAGAAAATATATCCAAGAACACGCAAAAGACGTTAAGCATCTTGACATATGATCCTTTTTAGGATCCTATGTCGGATCTATTTGTGCTTTATATACAAAGATATCGCCGTAATTATTAAAACGGATACGGGCAGAACTATTCCTATTTCCGGAAGAAGTATTCCGTTTATCGTGATTTTTGCCAATATGAATAAAATTCCCCATAAAACGAGAGAGCTTAAGATAAATATCGTTCCGAAAAGAGCCGTATCGAAAAATCGCGCCGAAATGGGTATGTAGTAGAAAGAGGCCAAAATAAAAAAAGGCGCAAAAAGAGGAAAAACGGTCAGAAGATAGAGTATGCCCTTAATTTTTTCCACGTTTATCTCCTGAGGTTTTAGGAGTTTTATCGCGTAGTACGCGTCTATGATGGAAAAGTTCGTTTTTCCCTCGAATACGTTTTTTATTATTTTCGGTTTGAAATTTTTAAGGGTTTTCAGACTCTTTTTGCTTTCTATTTCCAGTTTTCCTCCGTTTTGAAGGGAGACTTTCGGTTTTTTTATTATCGTTACCTCTTCAAGCTCCCACGAATTGTTTTTAAAAACCGCTTTTTCCGCTTTTATGATCTTTTCGAGATCTCCGTTTCGAGTTACGAACAGTTTCAGATTTTCGGCCTCTTTTTTAAAAGGATTGAGATGTTTTATATAGATGTAGGTGTCGAAATTTTTCAAAAACAGGTCGTTAGAGCCGGACGACGCTCTGTGATATTTTTTTATGTTTTTTGCGTATTCTCCCGCGTAGGCAAAAGGCGTCGCGTTTAGCAGAATGTGAATTAGCGTTATTATTAGGGAGATGAAGAATATGGGAGTGATTATGCTGTTTTTGGATATTCCGAAGGAGTATAGAGAAACAAGCTCGTTGTTTTTTATCATTCCCAATTTCGTAAATATCATCGCAAAGATTAAAGATATCGGAAGCAGATAGTTGATCGAATCTAAAAATTTATATAAAAAGTATAAAGTTTGCAAGTTTGCGGAAGGGGGCAGATCCTTTAGATTTTGGAGAATGTCTATTCCCACGTAAAATAGAGAAAGGGCCGAAAATACGATCAAGAGATTTTTAAGATAGAGACCGACCAGATATTTTTGAAATATTCTCATCGGCAGGTGCTTTTTTTGGAGGAATATCTATTTGCGACCTTTTCGATGCTCTCTCGAGTCAAAAGCAAAGAGGCTTTTGCGGCTCTTTCTACGATATTTTTCAAACACTCTTCCTCTTCTTTCGTAAAATCGCTTAAGACATATTTTACCACCTCTTCCTTTGTTTTAGGTCTTCCTATTCCGATTCTGACTCTTTTGTAGGCGTTAGAGAGGTGTTTGTCTATGGATTTAAGACCGTTGTGTCCTCCGCTGCTTCCTCCTATCTTGAATCTGATCACTCCCAAAGGAAGATCCAGATCGTCATGAATAACTATGATGTTTTCTGCGGGGATTTTGTAAAAGCTTGCAACCTCTCTTACGCTCTCTCCGGAGAGGTTCATAAAGGTTTGAGGTTTCAAAAGAAGAAGCTTTTCTTTTTTGTAAAGTTCTCCCTTAAAGGAGCTTTTTTTAACGGGAGACGGTTTTAGGAGATCGACGATATGATCGATCACCATAAAACCTACGTTGTGGCGATTGTTTTTATGTTTGTCAGTAGGATTGCCAAGACCTACTATAAGATGCATTATTTAGCTTTGATAACGCCGACTACCGATACTCTGT
>CAZPVZ010000218.1:0-11831 GCA_964590185.1 uncultured Campylobacterales bacterium | reverse complement strand
AGAGACGGATTCCAATCCGTATTCGGCGGAAGAGTGCTGATGGACGATTTTTTCCCGGCGGTGGAGGCGGCTTACGAAGCCGGAATAAGACATTTCGAATTCGGGGGAGGAGCGAGATTTCAAAGCCTCTTTTTCTATCTGAACGAAAACGCTTTCGATATGATGGACCGTTTTAGGAAAACCGTCGGCAAAGAGGCGGAACTCCAAACGCTCGCAAGAGGCATAAATACCGTTATGCTTGAGACGGGAAGCAGAGAACTTATAGACCTTCACGCAAAACTTTTCAAAAAACACGGAACGGATACGATAAGAAATTTCGACGCTCTAAACGACGTAAACAATCTCAAATACAGCGGAGAGAGCATAAAAAAAGCGGGGTTGAATCACGAGATAGTCATAACCATTATGGATCTTCCTCCGGGATGCAAAGGCGCTCATACGGTGGAGTTTTACGAGAAGATCTTAAGAGAGATTTTGGATAACGAAATAGAGTTCGACAGTCTATGTTTTAAAGACGCCAGCGGAACCGCCAGTCCTCATAAAGTTTACGAAACGATTTTGATGGCTAAAAGAATTCTTCCGGAAGATATTCCCGTAAGACTCCACACTCACGAAACGGCGGGAGTTAGCGTATCTTGCTATCTTGCGGCTTTGGACGCCGGAGTCGACGGAATAGATCTTGCGGTATCTCCGGTAAGCGGAGGAACGAGCCAGCCCGATATCTTAACGCTTCTTCACGCAACGAAAGGAACCAATTACGATCTGGGAGGCTTGCAGGAAGAGAAAATACTAAAATACGAAGAGGTTTTAAAAGAGTGTCTAAAAGACTATTTCCTTCCTCCGGAAGCGACTCAAGTTATGCCGATCATTCCTTTTTCCCCGATGCCGGGAGGAGCTTTGACGGCAAACACTCAGATGATGAGAGACAATAACATCCTCGATAAATTTCCGGAAGTTATAAAAGCGATGAGAGAAACCGTGGAAAAGGGAGGTTTCGGAACTTCCGTAACGCCCGTTTCTCAGTTTTACTTCCAACAGGCTTTCAACAACGTGATGTTCGGCAAATGGAAAAAGATAGCCGAAGGTTACGGAAAAATGGTTCTGGGCTATTTCGGAAGAACTCCCGTAAAACCGGATCCCGAGATCGTAAAACTCGCAAGCGAACAGCTCGGGTTGGAACCGACTACGGAGAATCCTCTCGACATAGCCGACAGGGATCCCAAAAAATCGATAAAATATTTCAAAAAACTTCTCGAAGAGAACCATATAGAAATAACGGACGAAAATATTTTCATAGTAGCCGCTTGCGACGTTAAGGGACTTGACTTTCTAAAAGGAAAGGGAGAGCTTAAAGTCAGAAAAAAAACTCCCGAAAAAAGCGAAGAAAAAAAGAAAGAGACGGAAAGCTATACCGTAGTGGTGAACGGAAAAAAATACAACGTTCACATAAAAGAGGGAGCGGACGAAGAGATAGAGATAAAACCTTCTTCAAACGCCGCCGAAAACGAAAAAGAGCAAATCCCTCAAGAAGCGAAACCGCAAACGCCCTCCTCCGCTTCGACGGGAGAGGAGATAAGAGCGACTCTGCCCGGAGGAGTATATAAAATACTCGTAAAAGAGGGAGAAGTCGTTAAAAAAGGGCAAGTGGTCATGATATTGGAAGCTATGAAAATGGAGATAGAAATCCCGTCTCCGAAAGAGGGAACGATACGGTTTAAAGTATCCCAAGGAGATACGGTGGAAAACGGCCAACTTTTAGCGGTAGTGGAATAGAGTTATGATAAAATTTTTGCTTTCGATGTTGATGGGAATTTCGATTCTTTTCGCCAATCCGTCGCAAAATTCTCAAGACGAGATTAAAAACACGCCCCGCGAAAAGGTCTCTTCTTACGAAAGTAAAAGCATTTGGGAGATGGGAAAAGATTTTTTAAAAACTACCGGAATATACGCTTTTTTTAATCCCGCCGACAAAACGAAAAACGCCCGAGGGGAAGAGATAAGCAAATTTCATCAAAGCGCCGGGCGTATCATAATGATTCTTATCTCTTTTATCCTTTTTTATTTGGCGATAGCGAAAGGATTCGAGCCTCTGCTTCTTTTGCCGATAGGTTTCGGAGGATTGTTAGCCAATATCCCGATAGTCGATTTTACGGGAGAACACGGTCTTTTAGGCATTTTATACAATGCCGGAATAACAAACGAATTCTTTCCGCTAATCATATTTATGGGAGTGGGAGCGATGACCGATTTCGGTCCGCTTCTTGCAAATCCAAAAACGGCTATACTCGGAGGCGCCGCACAGTTTGGGATATTCGGAACTCTCGTCGGAGCCGCGGCGCTTTCTCAATTTACCGACATATTCAACTTTACTTTAAAAGAGGCTTCGGCAATAAGCATAATAGGCGGAGCGGACGGACCGACTTCGATATACGTAGCGAGCAGTTTGGCGCCGGATCTATTAGGAGCCATAGCCATAGCGGCTTATTCGTATATGGCTTTGGTGCCGATCATACAGCCTCCCATTATGAGAGCGTTAACGAACGAAGAGGAGAGAAAAATAAAAATGCTTCAGCTTAGAGAGGTTTCAAAACTTGAAAAGATTCTCTTTCCTCTCTTGCTTTTGGTTTTATGTATCCTTTTCATTCCGGAAGCGACTCCTCTTATAGGAGCTTTGACTTTCGGAAACTTTATAAAAGAATCCGGCGTGGCGGGAAGATTAGCCGATACGATGCAAAACTCGCTTATAAACATAACGACCATATTTTTGGGACTTGCGGTCGGTTCGAAATTGGCGGCCGAGAAATTTTTGGATACAAAAACTCTCGGAATATTGATCTTGGGACTTTTCGCTTTTGCGATAGGTACCGCGGCCGGAATAATTATGGCTAAAATAATGAACAAATTTAGCAAAAATAAAATCAATCCTCTTATAGGAGCCGCCGGAGTCAGCGCGGTGCCTATGGCGGCAAGAGTGGTAAATAAGGAGGGAATGAGGGAAGATTCGACGAACGTATTATTGATGCATGCAATGGGACCGAATGTGGCCGGAGTTATAGGTTCTGCGGTAGCAGCTGGAGTTCTTTTATCAATTTTTGGATAAATTTGGGTAAAATAAAAAAATCTTAAATTAGGGGAAAGGTAAATGTCTGAAATAAAAGGTTTAGAGAAATTGGGATTAAAAAACATCAAAAAAATTTATCACAATCCGAGTTACGAACTTCTATATCAACACGAGCTTGAAAAAAAAGAGGGATTGCTTTCGGATTTGGGAGCCGTTATGGTCGATACCGGCATCTTTACCGGAAGAAGCCCTAAAGACAAATACTTCGTAAAACAGCCTCCTTCCGAAAAATATATAGCTTGGGGAGATATAAATCAACCCATATCTAAAGAAGTTTACGAAGAGCTTTTGCAAAAAGCGAAAGAGCAGTTATCGGGCAAAGAGATTTATATAATGGACGTTTTCGTAGGAGCGAGCAAAAGCAGTAGAAAAAAGATAAGAGTGGTGACGGAGATAGCTTGGCAGGCTCACTTCGTAAAAAATATGTTCATAAGACCAACCGAAGAGGAGCTTAAAGATTTCGAACCCGATTTCGTTATGTACAACGCATCCAAAGTAACTAACGAAAAATGGAAAGAACACGGATTGAATTCCGAAGTATTCGTAGTTTTCAACATAGAAGACAACGTAGCCGTAATAGGCGGAACTTGGTACGGCGGAGAGATGAAAAAGGGAATCTTTTCGATGATGAATTATTGGCTTCCGTTGGAAGGAAAACTTCCTATGCACTGCTCCGCAAATATCGGAAAAGATAACGACACCGCCCTATTTTTCGGACTCTCGGGAACCGGTAAAACTACTCTTTCGGCAGATCCCAACAGAAGACTCATAGGAGACGACGAACACGGATGGGACGATGAGGGAGTTTTCAATTTCGAAGGCGGATGCTACGCAAAATGTATAGGTCTCGATCCCGAAAAAGAGCCGGAAATCTACGGAGCCATCAAGAAAAACGCCCTTTTGGAAAACGTGGTGGCGGACGAAAAAGGAAAAGTGGATTTTAACGATTCTTCAAAAACCGAAAATACGAGAGTTTCATATCCCATTTTTCATATAGCAAACCACGAAGAGAGTTTGAAAGGTCCTCATCCCAAAAACATCATATTCCTAAGCGCGGACGCTTTCGGAGTATTGCCTCCCGTTTCCAAACTGACAAAAGAGCAGGCGATGTACTATTTCCTAAGCGGATATACCGCTAAAGTAGCCGGAACGGAAAGAGGCATCACCGAACCGGTAGCCACTTTCAGCGCATGCTTCGGAGAAGCTTTCTTGCCTCTTCATCCTACGGTTTACGCAAAGCTTCTCGGAGAAAAGATAGAAAAACACAACGTTGACGTATATCTCGTAAATACCGGATGGACCGGAGGAGCTTACGGCGTCGGAAAGAGAATGGATCTAAAAGCCACAAGAGCGTGCATAAACGCCATACTTGACGGAAGCATCAAAGAGAGCGAATTCGATAAAACCGACGTTTTCGGACTTCATTTCCCGAAAACTCTAAAAGGAGTCGATTCGGAAATTTTAAATCCGAAAAACGCATGGAAAGATAAAGACGAATACATAAGAACGAGAAACCATCTCGCGAAACTTTTCATAGAAAACTTTAAAAAATATCAAAAAGAGGGAGCCGATTTCGATTATTCGAAAGCGGGACCTCAACTGTAAAAAAGGATAAAAATGTCGAAACTCTGGTCGGGACGATTCAACAAAGAGGGATCCGAACTTTTGGATCTCTTTAACGCATCTTTGCCTTTCGATCAAAAACTCTACAAAGAGGATATAAAAGGATCCGTAGCTCACGCGAAGATGCTTGCAAATCAAGGCATATTAACCAAAGAGGAAGCCCGAAAGATAGAAGAAGGACTTCTAAAAATAAAAGAGGAGATCGAAAAAGGGGAGTTTGATTTCGACATAAGAGACGAAGACATTCATATGGCCGTCGAAAAAAGGCTTATAGAGCTGATAGGAGAAACGGGTAAGAAACTCCATACCGCAAGAAGCAGAAACGATCAGGTGGCTTTGGATTTCAGACTCTATGTTTTAAAAAGCAACAAAGAGATCTCCGAAAAGATAAAAGCTCTTATGAAAACTCTCCTAAAAATAGCAAAAGAGAACGTCTCGACCATGCTCCCCGGCATGACGCATCTGCAACACGCCCAACCTATCAGTTTCGCATATCATATGCTCGCATACGCTTCGATGTTCAAAAGAGATACTGAAAGATTCGAAAACTCGTTTCAAAGAAACAACCTCTCCCCTTTAGGGTGCGCGGCTCTTGCCGGAACGCCCCACCCTATCGATAGAGAATTCGTCGCAAAAGAGCTCGGATTCGACGGTATCACCGTAAACTGCCTCGATACCGTAAGCGATAGGGACTTCGCTCTCGAGATACTCTTTAACATAGCGACTCTAATGATGCACATATCAAGACTTTCCGAAGAGTTAATCATCTGGTCAAGTTCGGAATTTTCATTCATAACCCTAAGCGACGAATACTCAACCGGAAGTTCCATAATGCCCCAGAAGAAAAACCCCGACGTTCCGGAGCTCTTAAGAGGAAAAACGGGCAGGACCTACGGAAATCTTCTCTCATTGCTAACCGTTTTGAAAGGATTGCCTCTCGCTTACAACAAAGATATGCAAGAGGATAAAGAAGGAGTCTTCGATAGCGTGGAAACGGCTCTTATCTCTCTTGAGATACTCAAAGAGACTTTAGCCACGATGAGCGTAAACAGAGAAAATATGGAAAAAGCCTGCGAGATAGGACATCTAACCGCTACCGATCTTGCCGATTATCTCGTAAAAAAAGGAGTTCCTTTCAGAGAAGCCCACTTCATAACCGGAAAAGCGGTGGCAAAAGCGGAGGAGCTGAAAACGGACCTTAGCAAAATGCCCCTAAACGAGCTTCAAAAATTAAGCGATAAGATAGATAAGGACGTTTTGGATATACTATCTTTAAGAAACTCCATGAACGCCAGAGTATCGAAAGGAGCGACTTCGGAAGATTCGGTCAAAGAACAAATAAAATATTTTGAAGAATGGCTATCCCATCACTCATAAAAACGTAAAAAAGCATTAAGCATAGCTACGATTCGAGACATTTTCATCTTTTTTATTCGTAGCTTCTCCCTCCTCTCTAAAACGTTCACATATTTCTCTAAACTCATATTTAAGTTCTTTAAAAGCCTCGGTTATAATAGGATCAAAAGCTTTTCCACTCTCTTTTAATATCAAACTTTCGGCGTCTTCATAAGAGTAAGCATCTTTATAAACTCTTTTTGAAATTAAAGCGTCGTAAACATCGGCTATCGCCATTAATCTGCCCTCTATAGGAATCTCATTTCCTTTCAAACCTTGAGGATATCCGTTACCATCCCATCTTTCGTGATGATGATACGCTATGGAACAAGCAATTTGCAAAAATTCGTTTCTATTATAATTTTTCATAGCTTTCTCTATCATCTCCTTACCCAAAACGGTATGCTTTTTCATAATCTCGTACTCTTCTTTAGTAAACCTACCCCTTTTTTTCAATATATGATCGGGAATCCCGACTTTTCCGATATCATGTAAAGGAGCCGCTTCATATAAAAGATTTATAAATTTGGGATTTAGATATTTTTTATATAAACCTTTTTTATACAAATGATTCGCCAACAACTTTATATAGTTTTTAGTTCTAATAAGATGAGCACCCGTTTCGTCATCTCTCATAGCCGCAACCAAAGTTATACTTTCCAAAGCGGCGCTATGGGATTTAGCAAGCTCATCGTTAAAATATCTCTTTTCTTTATGATTTATCAAACCGAAAAAGAGAGAAATACCGAAAAAATAAACGCTAAAAGGAACCAAAAAATATCCTACGGATATATAAATCTTATAGCTATAAAACATATTTATAAGAAAAATTAAACCGAAAGTAACGGGAGCTAAAAAGAGAAAAAAAATACTTATGTATCTCTTTCCGAAAAGTAAGAACAAAATAACAAGGGACAGTAAAAAAGCTCCCAAAAGATTTAAATCCTTAAAGATTTCAGGTTGAACGTAAAGGGAATCGCTCAATACGTTATCTATAAAGGTGGTATAAATTTTCATTCCGGAAATTTTCTCTTGAAAACCGTTAATATACGATCTATTCAAACCTATAGCCGAAGAGCTTATTATAACTATTTTACCGATAAGCTCTTCTCTATTTACTTCTTTATTTAAAATATCAACCGCCGAAAAAATTTTAGGTTCGGGAGAATTGAAGTTTAACAAAACCTCCGCTTTATCATTAGTTTTTATTCTATGCCCCAATATCGAAACTTCGTTTAATCTCTCGCTCTCCGCCTTATCCAAAACGCTCAAAAGAGCTAAGGGAAAAGATAAAATGGGCTTTTGTTTATATAACATAAAAAGAGGCATTCTACGGAAAATCCCGTCTTCATCAACCTTAATATTTATAAAACCGAAATTTTCGGAATTTTTCTGCAAAACGGGATAATTGCAAAATACAAAAGACTTCTTAATGGGATTTTTAACAAAAATAGGAAACTTCCCTCTTTTTTCATAAAAAAGATTTTCACATCTTTTACTTGCTTGATATTTTTCATCATAAAGATAAACCGACAAAACCGCTTCGCTTCTTTTAAGAGAATAAGCTAAAATCTTATCGTTATCTCTCATATAAGATGGAATCCCCGTTAACGAAACTTTCTTAGAAAAAAAATCCTTATAAAAATTTTCAATAGAGTCGGGAGATGTTCTATCCTTATCCGGAAAAATAATATTTACTCCGATAGATGCGGGAGAATACTCTTTTATATTATCAAGCAATTTAGCCGTAATGATTCTCGCCCAAGGCCATTGCCCTAAAATACTCAAACTTTTCTCATCAATATCTACGATAACACAATTTGATTTTTTATTTTCGGGAGATTTTTTTAATATTATAGAGGTAAAATCATAAAATTTATAATCAAAATATTTAAGTATTGCGCGATTATTATACATAAAAAGATAAAAAAGAACGGTAAGAAAAAGGAAAAACAAAAAAACACTCTTTTTCATAATAAATATATAGAATCGTTTTTTTACTTTTTATCTGATAAAAATCTCTACCGCTCTATTTTCGGCTTTGGAAACTTCATCGGCGGTTTTTACTATCAAATCGCTTTCCCCGTAACCTTTAGCGCTTAACAAAGAGGAATCCATACCTTCTTTTATCAAAATCCCTTTAACAAAATTCGCCCTTTTTAAAGAGAGTTCGGCATTTTTTTTCCAAGAACCTACGGTATCGGTATGTCCTATAATATCAACCGAACAAGGCATTCTATTTTTAACCGTCGATAATATCTTCTTTAACTCCTTTTTCGATTCTTCCGTAAGCTCCGTCGAATTCGGTTTAAAATACAGATAAAAAGTAACGGGTTTAGTCGGCAGTAAATTCAAAACTTTTCCAAACTTTTTATCTATCTCCTTTTTAGAAACAAATACCGGAGAAGTAGGAGGCTCATCCTTTTTAACAAGCTCCACTTTCATATAAGGTTTATCTATTAAAACGGAGCCTTTATCCGTAGAAACTACTATAGCATTATGTTCTTTTTCATTCTCAACCAAAATAACGCTCGTTTTGGGATGAGGTTTAAAAACCGCTAAAATAGCGGCGATTAAAACAACGACAAATCCTTCCATTAGTTCCCCTATTCAACGGATACCAAAAACTTGGTGCCCCTTATACCTACAATTCCTTCCGGAATTTCAAATTTCAAAGATTTCGGAGAAAGCTTGCCTATTTTGCCGGAAGAAAAAGCGGCTTTTCCTTTTTTAAGATTCATTCTTATATCAAACTTTTTATCTTCCGGTTTAAAAACATATTTTTTTATAACGAATAAACTCTTTTCTCCCAAAGATATTAACGAGCCGTCTTCGAAAATGATTCCGATTCCGCTCGAATCCTGAGTGATAACGATATCGCCTTCTTGAAGAATAAATCCCTTATTTACGGTAATAATATTATTTTTTCTTTTGACTTGAACTTTTCCGTAGAGATCTTTTACAATAGCGGTATCTTGAGCAAATAGGGATAAAATAAAGAAGCAAAAAAAAAGAATTTTTTTCAACATATTTAAACACCCTTTTTTAAAGCGCTCATTTTAACATAAAAATATACTATAAATAATTTTATTTAAAAAACTTTAAAATGGATTATTTAAAAATGTTACGGAAATGCACAAATTAAAAGAAAAAACGGAAAACGCCGAAGAAAATATAAAATTTACGGGTCGGGAAAGCGGCAAAGTTTCAAATTTTGCCGCCTCTTTTTTAAAAGAGTTTTTTCTTAATTTTTTTCCAAAATCTTTGACAAGGAGTCAAAGTCTCTTCATAAGAAGATAGTTTACTTTCAAGTTCGGAAGAATTTTTATCTCGTTCTTTTTCAAATTCTTTTTCAACACTCTTCTCCTCGGCATTTTTTCGAATCTCTTTTTCACTTTTTTCAAGAGTTGAAGAGATTTCGGAAATCTCTTTTTTAGTTTTTTCAAGCTCCACATCGCTAACTTCCTTTTTCTCAAAGGAACTTAGTAAAGAAGAGATCTTATTCTCTACGCTTTTAATTTTTACTTTCTCATTATCAATAATAGTTTTAAGATCTCTTTTCTCTTTTTCCAACTTTCGGATAATCTCCTCTTTTATAGAAATAGCGGAGAGTTTCTCTTTCAATTTTTTCTCCAACTCTTCTATATATGCAACTTTTTCGTTTAAAGAATTTTCCAACTTATTTTTCAATTCTTTAAAATAAGATATCTCTTCTCGGTTTTTTTGAATATCCTCTTTTTGTTTATCGATATCTTTTTCCAAAGCCTCAACTCTATTTTTCAAAATATCTCTCTCATTTTCCAAAGAAACAAAACTATTTTTTAATCCCTCTTTATCTTTTTGCGCATCTCCCAATAAAGCAACTTTAGAGTTTAACTCTTTACTTAATTCCTCCTTTTCCTCTTCAAGAGAAGAGATTTTATCTTTCAAATATTTTATTTCTTCCTTTAACTCTTTAATCTCCTCCTCTTTTTGTAAAAGAGAATCTTCCATTTTATTTTTCTCTTCCCTAAAAGTTTCCAATTGATTTAGGATCTTCCTATTTTCATTTTTCAATCTCGAACTCTCTTCTCGTTCTTCATTCAAATTTTTTTCCAAATTACCTATAAGATAATTTTTCTCCTCTTCTATACGCTCTTTTTGTAAAATAGCCTCATCTTTAAGAGCAAGCTCGTTATTTAACTCTTCCAAATAAGGTTCATACTTACCTTTTGAAAATATTTTAGAAAGAAAATATCCCACGATAAAACCTAATATCCAAGCTCCCAAAAGACACCACAAAATTTTTCCTATTACCGTCATAATCTACTCTCCCTCTCTCATTAAATGAATCTCTACTCTCCTATTTTTCTTATCATTAGGATCTTCGGCTATAAAATTACTCTCACCATAACCTTTAGCCGTCATTTTTTTCTTGGTTTTCATATGCTCTTGAAGATATTTTTTAACGGAGTCGGCTCTTCTTTGACTAAGAGCCAAATTATATTTCTCGTCTCCTCTTGCATCTGTATAACCCGCAACCTCCACAAATACATCATCATTTAAACTGTCCAAAAGTTCTATAGCTTTTTGCAAAGTAATTTTACTTTCCGGAGTAATCTCGGCACTATTCAATTTAAATCTAACAGGCTCCATTTGAAGCATTTTAGCTATTTTAGATTCGGTTTCTTTGATTTTTTTATCTTCTTTTTCGGCTAAGTCTTCCACCATCACATAAGTTCTATCGTCCAATTTAAATTCCGTATTTTCAAATTTAGAAAGAAGTTTTTTAAATTGCTCTATATCCTCTCTATTTTTAAAAACTCCTTCCACCACTATCGTATCGTCTTGAACACTCAAAAATCTTTTACTAGCTCCCTTTTCTTCAAAAAATTTTATTATAGAAAGGACAAAATCCTGCCATTTAGCATCTTCTCTATTTTTTTCCGAATGTATTTCTTTAATAAAGTCAGGAGATTTATATCTCTCTTCAATGTATTTAAAAAGAACCCCGTCTTTATCTTTCTCTTTTATAAAAGCTTCTATAACGAATCCTCCTTCTTCCTTTTGAACGTATTTAAAAGAAGGCGGTATTTTATTTTCCTTTTTAGCATATACGTTTTTTAATTCATCGCTATTTCCAATTTCTTTTTCTCTAGACTCTTCTTTTATCGGTTTTTTATCTTGCTGAATTTCGGATTTTAATTCATTACTTTTATTATTTTTATCTTCAACTAATTTTTCTTTTGTAGTATGAGCAACAACAGAAGAATTATTTAAATTTTTAGAAACGGTTTCATCCCCTTTAGATCCGATACAAAAATAAAAAAGCAAAAAGCTTAAAATCACTCCCGCCAACACCATAATTTTATCTAACATTTTAAAAACTCCTCCTTTAAATTATTTTTCTTATTAAAGTATAACAGATAAAAATATTATAATTTGTTAAAAGAATCATCTATTTGAAAATTAAAGTTTAAGCTAAAATTTTTCTATATAAACCCTTTAAAAAAATAAGATAAAAAACAGGAGTTTTAGGTTATACTTTATTTAACCGAAAAACGAATCGATGGGAGGTAGATTATAAGGGCATTTTTAATACTCGCTCTTTTTGCTTTGACGCTCTTAGGGGCGCAAGATACGGTAACGATTCCGACCGTAAATCTCTCTCTAAACGCTCCCGCCGAGCCTAAAGATTTGGTAAACAGTCTGA
>CAZPVZ010000217.1:0-5813 GCA_964590185.1 uncultured Campylobacterales bacterium | reverse complement strand
TATGTTCGATATCTCTTATTTAAGAGCGGTGCCGAATCTCACTCTTTTTGCTCCGAGAAGCGAAGTTAGCATGAAGTATGCGGTGGAGTTTGCTTACGAGATGAAAACTCCTTGCGCGTTTAGATATCCGAGAGGAGCTTTTTTGATAAACGGAGAGTTTCCGGAGGAGCCTTTCGTTCTCGGGAAATCTCAGCTTTTAAAAGAGGGTAAGGACGATGTTTTGTTTATCGGTTACGGTAACGGGGTTGGCAGAGCGGTGAAAACTTATGAGGAGTTGAAAGGAAAACTCGATCCTGCGATTTTGGATCTTAGGTTCGTAAAACCTCTTGATGAGGAGAAATTATGTGAACTTTCTACACAATATAAAAAATGGTTCGTTTTTAGCGATAGCGCTAAAAAGGGAGGAGTTGCCAGTGCGATTGCTGAATTATTACTCAATAAAAAGTTAAAGAATATAGACTTAACTACATTTGAGTATGAAGATAATTTTATTCCGCATGGAAAAATAAATGATTTGGAAAATTATTTGGGAATTTCTCCTTCTTTGATTGCTGAAAAAATAATCTCTATGAGCATAAAATAGTAAAAAAAACTTTATCATCTTTTAAAATTATTGTTGATATAATAAATGAATTTGCAAAAAAAAATTGACATTTTTTCAAAGAAGGAGAAAAAGAGATGGTCGAAAGACTAAAAAAAGTGGGATTGAAGGCTACTCCCCAAAGGCTTTCTTTGTTGCAAGAGTTGGATAAGAAAACCCATCCTACGATCGATGATCTTTATCAAAATATCAAAAAAGAGCATCCCTCCATTTCTTTGGCGACCGTTTATAAAAATTTGAATATGTTGAAGGAAGAAGGGTTGGTGCTGGAACTGCCTCCTTTAAACGGTAACGGAAAATCGAGATTCGATATATATGTGGAGCCTCATATTCATATCGTGTGTCCCGTGTGTCACCGAATAGAGGATTACTATTTAAAGGATGCGGTTAACAGATGCACCGAATTGTTAAAAAGCGTCACCTATAAAGATATAGAAGGGCTTACCGTTATGGCGACGGCTATTTGCAACGAGTGCAAAAACAAGCAGAAGCGGAAGAAAAGATAAATGGAGAGGGGAAACCTCTTCCTTTTTATTTTAAGGCTTTTTTAAAAAATATTTTTAAAGACTTCTCACTTTTATAATCTATTTTGTAATCTATAAGCTTTAAATAGTCTAAAATCTCTCTCCTTTCGATCTCTCTCTTCTTTGAGTATTTTTTTAAAATGTAGGTCGGAATTTTTATTCTTCTTCTTAAAAATTTTTTTGACAAGGATGCATACAGTCTCCTTTTTTTATGGAAACAGAGTCTTGCGAATACGAAGGGGAGATTCGTTTTATCGTGCCACTCTTTTGCGAGGTCTATGTAGAGAGAGGGATTTTCCAAGTAGGCTTTTAGAGCTTTGTCTCCTATTAGAACTTCTCCTTTGAGGTTTAGAACTTTCGCGAGTACGTTTGAAGTTGCGGAGTGGTCGTCCTCTTTTATTTTGTCGCTTTTTTTGATTATTACGCTCTTTACCTCTCTTTTTGCGATAATGCCTATTTTAAGGCATTTGTATTTTTTGCTTTCGATACTCGATATGAAAGCGGCTTCGATAAGCCTTTTTCTAAATTTTCTATTTATATTGGAGGGGTAGCTCTTTTTGTGCTCTATCATCTGTTTCGTTCTAAGGCTTTTTATCTCTTTTTTTAGAAACACGTAAAACGGTAATAGGTTGATGTAGTCTATTTTTCCGAATATCATCTACCGGCCTAAAAAGTTTTTCAGTGGATTATAACATTTTTAGATTATAATACTTTCAAAAAGCTTTTAAAGGATTGTCAAATGGTAAAGGTGGAGTTTTTGGGACCGATAGGAAGAGAACCTATGGAAGTAAATATAAATAATCTGAAAGAATTGAAAGATATTTTTAAAGACGACGAAAAACTTCAAGAATGGCTTAAAATAAGTGCGGTTGCGGTTAACGACGAACTCGTTAATTCTTCGGACGTCTCTTTGAAAGAAGGGGACAGGGTTTCCATTCTACCACCAGTATGCGGAGGATGAGGATATGTTGGAGATTTATGAAGGTGCTTTAAAAGTTAACGAAATTTTGGCTAAATGGTATGAAGAGTATAAAGATAAAAATTACGGAGCTTTTATCAATTTTATCGGCATAGTACGAGACGAAAACGGTATAGAGGGGCTTAGTTTCGATATTTACGAGCCTCTTTTAAAAAATTGGTTTCAAAAATGGATAGAGAGGGCTAAAGAGGAGAATGCGGTAGTTTTGATGGCGCATTCTAAAGGGGACGTTTTCCTTCATCAAAGTTCTTACGTTTCTGCCGTACTCTCTCCGAAACGAAAAGTTGCTTTAAGGCTTATAAACGAGTTTGTAGAAGATTTTAAGGCGAGTGCGCCGATTTGGAAATACGATTTGAAGGACGGAAAAAGAATCTATGCCGAGGATAGAAGTCTTATTTTGCCAAATAGCGGAATTTTAAGCATGGATGAATGAGAAAAGGGGAGGTAAGGGAGAGATTTACAATCTCCTCTTATAATTTACATATCCGAACTCTTTAATTATTTGAAGTTCTCCGTCTCTGTTTAAGATGGCCAAAGACGGGAGTTTTATACCGTTGAAAGTGGTATTTTTTACTATCGTATAGTGCATCTGATCTTCAAAGATTATTTTATCTCCCACTTTCAAAGGTTCGTCAAAAGAGTAGTCTCCCATAACGTCTCCCGCAAGACAGGTGTTTCCGGCAAGTCTGTAGGTGTATTTTTTCTCTCCCGGTTTGCCGGCGTTTCTAACTTCCGGACGATAGGGCATTATGATGGTATCGGGCATATGAGCCTCGGCGGAGGTATCCAAAATGGCTATCTCCATTCCGTTGCGGACTATATCCAAAACGGTAGCCACCAAAACGCCGGTATTTCTTCCTATCGCTTCCCCCGGCTCCAAATATATCTCTATGTCGTTATATCTTTTTTTGAAATCTTTGATTATGTTTATTAGTTTTTCGACATCGTAGTTAGGAGAGGTTATGAGATGCCCCCCGCCGAAATTGACCCATTTCATATCTTTTACGAGATGACCGAACTTTTCTTCGAAACCTTCCAATACCTTTTCCAAAGCGTCCGCGTTTTGTTCGCAAAGAGCGTGAAAATGGAGTCCTTCTATACCGTCTATCAAATCTTCTCTGAACTCTTTTTTCGTGATACCCAAACGGCTGTAAGGAGCGCAAGGGTTGTAAAGATCGGTCGGAGAGGATGAAACTTCCGGATTTACTCTGAGTCCGCACGAAGATAGAGGCATCGCTATATCTTTATATTTTTGCCATTGATTAAAAGAGTTGAAAATAAGATGATCGGAAATTTCCGCTATAGCCCCTATCTCTTTTTCTTTAAATGCGGGCGAATAGGTGTGAATCTCTTTTCCCATCTCCTCGTCCGCAAGCATCGCTTCGTATAATCCGCTTGCACTACATCCGTGGAGATACTCTTTTATGAGATCGAAAGTTCTATAAAACGCAAATCCTTTTAAAGCGAGTAAAATTTTAGCTCCGCTTTTTTGCTGAACGTAATCGAGGATTTTTAAATTGTTTTCTAAAAGTTTCTCTTCGCATACGTAACACGGAGTGGGTATTTTGTCTAAAACGGATTCTATATCGCTTATCATTTTTTCGGTCATTTAAAAATCCTTTCGGTTACTTTACTTGCAAATAATATCATTTCCCCACTTATCCCCATGTAAATTTTATACCTCAAGCTCTTTTATTTGCCAAGGGAGTCCCTGTTTGTTAAGTTCCTCCATAAAAGGCTTTGCGTCGAACTCTTCCATATTCCAAACTCCCGGTCTTTTCCAAACGTTTTCGACCATCAGTTTCGCTCCTATTACCGCCGGAACTCCTGTCGTGTAACTTACCGCCTGAGCTTTCGTCTCTTGATAACATTTTTCGTGATCGCTTACGTTGTAGATGTAAACTTTTTTTCTTTTGCCGTCTTTTATTCCCTCTATTACGCAACCTATGTTCGTTTTTCCTTTCGTTCTCGGACCTAAAGTGGCTGGATCCGGAAGAAGAGCTTTTAAAAATTGAATGGGAACGATTTTGCATCCGTTGAAATCCACCTCGTCTATTCTTAACATTCCCACATTTTCAAGACATCTCATATGAGTCAAATAGCTTTCGCTAAAAGTCATAAAAAATCTGATTCTTTTTAAACCTTTTATATTCTTGCTTAAGGATTCCAATTCCTCGTGGTATAGAAGATAGCTGTCTTTAGGACCTATCTCCGGATAGTCCCAAACCATTTTTATCTCCATAGGTTCGGTTTCTATCCATTTTCCGTTTTCCCAATATCTTCCTTTCGCGCTAACTTCTCTTAGGTTTATTTCGGGATTGAAATTCGTGGCGAAAGGATATCCGTGATCTCCGGCGTTACAATCCAAAATGTCTATATATTCTATCGTATCGAAAAGATATTGATCCGCATAAGCGCAAAAGACGTTCGTTACTCCGGGATCGAAACCGCTTCCCAAAAGAGCCATAATGCCTTTTCGTTTGTATTTTTCATCATACGCCCATTGCTCTTTGTATTCGAATTTTGCGGTATCGGGATGCTCATAGTTTGCGGTATCGAGATAATCCACTCCCGTTTTAAGACACGCTTCCATAATGGTTAAATCTTGATAAGGCAAAGCCACGTTTATAACTACGTCGGGTTTTACTTTTTCGATAAGATTTACCAGTTCGTCCACTTTATCGGCGTCAACTTGATAAATGTCTATATTTTCTTCGCCGACCTCTTTTTGGATTTGCTCGCATTTTTTCAAAGTTCTGCTAGCGAGAGCTATTTTGTCGAAAGTATCTTTGTTTTGAACGCATTTGTGAGCTACGACTCTTCCTACTCCTCCGGCTCCTATGATTAAAACGCTTGCCAACTCTTATCCTTTTTAGAGATTTTTTAATATTATTTTAGCTAATTTTAGAGCTTTTGTGCGGTGAGAAAACTCTTTTTTTATTGTGTCATCCAATTCTCCCAAGGTTTTGTCGTAATTTTTGGGAATGAACATCGGATCGTATCCGAATCCTCCCGTTCCTCTCGTTTCGTCTATTACCTCTCCGTACATCCAGCCGTGGGTCGTAAAAGTTCCCTCTTTCGTCGCTATCGCTATCGCGGTGGTATAAAAAGCCGGAGTTCTTTTAAGACCTCTTTTTTTCAATTCGGCTATCAATTTGTTTATGTTGTCTTTGTCGGTTGCGTTTTTTCCAGCGAATCTCGCGCTGTAAATTCCGGGTATGTTTCCTAAAGCCGGTACCGTTATACCGCTATCATCGGCTAAAACCACATAATTTTTATATGGAAGAAGATTGAAGATTTTTTCGGCTTTTATTACGGCGTTTTCTTTAAAAGTTCGTCCGTTTTCTTCGATCTCCGTATCTTCTTTTATTATTTCTTTATAACTTACCACTTCTATGCCGGTATCGTTAAAGAATTCTTTTATCTCTTTTAATTTTCCTTGATTAGAGCTTGCTAAAACTATTTTCATTGAATTGTCCTTTTTTAAAAAGTTTATCTTATACATTATAATATAAAATCTTAAAATTTTTTGTTATGAAAAGTTTTAACGATTCTTTATTTATTTAATCTTCCCTTAAGTTTATTTAGTATATAATTTCGGCCTCGTTTGAAGGGAAGCCTTTGGTTTAGGGGGCTTTCTCGGGGTCTATAAAAACTTAGTGATAGATATTAGGATCTTTGAGGACTAAATAAGCGGTCGAGGCGTTCT
>CAZPVZ010000216.1:0-7438 GCA_964590185.1 uncultured Campylobacterales bacterium | reverse complement strand
ACCAAAAAAGGTTATTTTGGCAAGCAGCGCTATAGTTTACGGAGAGCAAAATAGCGAAGTTTTGGAAGAGAGTATGTGTCCAAATCCCGCAAATCCGTACGCAAACAGCAAAAACGCCATGGAGAACGCGGCTAAACGATACTTTAAAAAGATTCCCGTTATAATCGCGAGACCTTTTAATTACGTGGGAGTGGGGCAGAAAGATGATTTCGTCATTCCCAAAATCGTAAAGCACTTTAAAGAAGGCAAAAAAGAGATAGAGCTTGGAAATATAGACGTAAAAAGGGAGTTTAATGACGTAAGATACGTAGCGCAGGCGTATGAGCGGCTGATGAATTCTCCGGTTTCGGGAGAGATAGTAAATATATGTTCGCAAAGGGGAGTTTCTCTAAGAGAGGTTATTAAAACGATGGAGGAGATAGCCGGATACGAGATAAAGGTTAAGATAAATCCGAAATTCGTAAGAGAGAACGAGATAAAGGTATTGATAGGTTCGACGAAGAAACTATACTCTTTGATAGAGCCTCCCAAAAACTACTCTTTAAAAGAGACTTTAAGAGAGATATTTGAAAAAGATAGCGATAGATTGCGTGTCGCTTCTTAGCCCTAAAACCGGGATAGGACGATACGCTTACGAAAACGCCAAAAGGCTTTCGAAGTTTAAAGAGTACGAGTGGAGGTTCTATTACGGCTTTTTTTCCAAGAAACTTTACGGAAGCGAAAACGGGATAAGTAAAATAAAGTCTTTGATGACCAAAAGAAGCTTTTTAAAAAAAGCGGCAAAAAAGAGTCTCGTTTTATATACCAAATATCTTTATAATCGAAAGTTCGATCTCTATTGGCAACCCAATTACATTCCCGATCCCGTCGTTAAATCTAAAAAATGCGTGGTTTCCGTGCACGATTTCTCTTTTATTTTAAATCCCTCTTGGCATCCGAAAGAGAGGATCGAATTTTTTAACGACAATTTTTTTAAAAACATAAAAAGAGCGGACAGAATCATAACCGGCTCCCACTATTCGAAAAAAGAGGTTATGGAGTTTACCGGTTTTCGGGAGGATAGGATAGAGGTTATTTATCACGGAGTGGATTATGAAATTTATAAGAGATATCCAAAAAGCGTTTTGGAAGAGTTTAAAAAGAAATACGCTCTTGCGGATAAGTTTTTTCTTTTCGTGGGGAGCGTTGAGCCGAGAAAGAATCTTTCCTATTTGATAAGGGCGTATCTTAATCTTCCCCGATTTATAAAAGACGAATATAAGCTTTTGATAATAGGTTTTAAAGGATGGGAGAACGAAGAGATAAGAAATATGATGAAGAAGGAAAAAGAAAATATCCGTTATATGGGCTTTTTAAGCGATAGGGAGCTTGCTTTGGTTTACAATCTCGCTTCATTGTTCATATACCCTTCGCTTTATGAGGGATTCGGTCTTCCTCCGCTTGAGGCGATGGCTTGTCAAACGCCCGTTATAGTCTCAAATTCGACCTCTCTTCCGGAAGTTTGCGCAGATGCGGCTTTGTATGCGGATCCTTCGGACGAAAACGATTTGATAAAAAAGATAATCGATTTCGTAAACGACGAGAGAATGAGACGCGATTTGGCTCAAAAAGGATATAATAGAGCCAAACTTTTTAGTTGGGATAAGGCTTCTATAAAGCATCTTGAGGTTTTTGAAAAAGAGTTGAAAGAGGATTTATGAAGATAGCGCTGGTGCAGGATTGGCTTTATACGATAGGCGGAGCCGAGAAGGTTTTGGAGGCTCTGCTTGAGATTTATCCCGAAGCGGATATTTTTACGCTTGTCGATTTTTTGGACAGAAGAGAGGTATTAAAGGGTAAAAAGCCCAAAACTTCGTTTATTCAGCATCTGCCGTTTGCAAGAAAATATTTTAAACATTATCTTCCTCTTTTCCCTTTTGCTATAGAGCAGTTCGATTTTAGCGGATACGATCTTGTCATATCCTCTTCCTATTCGGTGGCCAAAAACATTCTCTCGACTCCCTCCCAGATTCATATCTCGTATTGCCACTCTCCGATAAGATATGCTTGGGATATGTATCACACCTATTTGAAAGAGCATAATATAAAAGGGCTTAAAGGGCTTTTTATAAAATACGTTCTTCATAAAATAAGAGTCTGGGACGTCGTCTCTTCGAACAGAGTGGATTATTTCGCCGCAAACTCCGCTTTCGTTAAAAAAAGGATAAAGAAGTATTACAAAAGAGACTCTTTCGTGATACACCCTTTCGTCGATACCGAGAAGTTCACTTTTTGCGGGAAGAAGGAGGATTTTTATCTAACCGCCTCAAGACTCGTTCCTTACAAAAAAACGAAGCTGATAGTGAAAGCTTTTAACGAAAGCGGAAAGAGACTTGTCGTGATAGGAGAGGGAGAGGAGCTTAAAGAGATAAAGAGGATTGCCGAAAAAAACGTGGAGGTTTTAGGATATCAAAAGGACGAGGTTTTGATTTCTTACATGCAAAGAGCCAAAGCTTTCGTTTACGCGGCTTTGGAGGATTTCGGGATAGTTCCTCTCGAAGCCATGGCCTGCGGAACTCCCGTCATTTGTTACGGAGAGGGAGGAGTCGTGGAGACGGTCGTAAACGGAAAAACCGGAGTCTATTTTTACGAACAGAGCGTAGATGCTTTGAACGAAGCCGTTTCGAGATTCGAAAAGAGCGAGTTCGATTTAAAAGCCGTATCCTCCCACGCTCAAAATTTTTCGAAAGAGAAGTTTAAAGAGAGGTTTAAGAGTTTCGTAGATAGCAAGATAGAGGGGAGAGATGTATCGCTTTAACAGATTCGTCTCCTTTTTGGTTATATTTTTAACGGACATATTCGTAATACTTTTGTCCATGATAATTACTCATTACGAGAGGCTCTTTTTCAATAAGTTTCTATCGATTAAATATGAAGGCGATTTGGATAAATACTTTCATTTTTACATTCTTTACGTGATTCTTTTGGCCAGTTTTTACGTAAACGGTCTCTATACCAAAAGGTACGATTTTTGGATGGAGCTAAAGAGCATTATAAAAAGTCTCTTTTTTTCGTATCTTTTGATATTTTCTTTTGTTTCTTTGATGAAAATAAGCCATGAATATTCAAGACTCTTTTTGACGATGTTTTTTATAAATCTCTTTCTTCTTTTGCCCGTTTTTAAGATAATTATTAAAAGGATTCTCTATCTGATAGGTCTTTGGAAGAAGAAGGCTTTCGTTGACGGAAGCCACAAGCAGGGCAGAATGATAAAGAGAGAGATGATGTTGAATTGGTATTTGGGATATGTGGAGACGAAAGATCCAAAATGCGCTCGAACGGTTTTTATAGCCACGAGAAACATCTCTTTGGAGAAGCTTGAGAGGATGTTGAATCATTACAAAAAGACGCATACGGAGATTATTTTGGTTCCCTACCTTTTTAACATAAGTTTTTCCAACGCCGACATTTTGGACTTGAACAGATCAAGACTCAGTCTTATAACTTTTAAAAATCAGCTTCTCATTCCAAAAAACGTATTTTTAAAGAAGGTGACGGAGAATTTTTTGGTTTTGCTACTTTTGCCGATAAGTTTGGCCGTTATTTCGCTCGTTTCGATTTTGATTTTGCTCGATAGCAGAGGGAGCGTTTTTTTCAGGCAGGTTAGGATAGGGAAGAACGGAAAACCTTTTAAGTGCGTCAAATTTAGAACGATGTACGAAAATAGCGACGAGATACTTAAAGAATATCTAAAAATCCATCCCGAAGAGAGGGAGCATTACGAAAAGTATCACAAATATAAAAACGATCCGAGAATTACGAGGATAGGAAAGATTCTTAGAAAAACCTCTCTTGACGAACTTCCTCAAATTTTCAATATTTTAAAAGGAGAAATGAATCTCATAGGTCCTCGGCCCTATATGCCGGAAGAGATACCGAAGATGAAAAGCGCGGCCGATACGATACTTCAAGTAGAACCGGGACTTACCGGACTTTGGCAGGTTAGCGGAAGAAACAAGCTGAAGTTTCGTCAGAGAGTGGAGCTTGACGTTTGGTATATTCAAAACTGGTCTTTGTGGCTGGATTTCGTTATATTCGTAAAAACCTTTAAAGTTCTTTTAACGAGAAGGGGGGCTCAATAAACGAGGTAGATAGAATCTTAAACGACAAGAAGAAACTGCTAACGGAGATATATTTCGAGCTTCAAAGCTATTTTGAAAAGAAGTACGGTAAAAATACCGTCGTTTTTATGGAAGTGGGGGCTTTTTTCGAAGTTTACGAAGTGAACAACGAGAGCCTGAAACTCGGGAAAGCGAAAGAGGTCGCCGAGATTTTGAATATTCAACTTACGAGAAAAAATAAAACCGTTTTGGAAAATTCGGTGCAAAATCCTCTTCTTGCCGGTGTTCCTTCCGTCTCTTTCGAGAGATATTTAAACAGGCTCGTTCAAAGCAAAAAATATACGGTGGTTATCATCCGGCAAAAGGGGGAGCCTCCCCATATAAAAAGGTATCTCTCAAACGTCATATCTCCCGGAACGAATATAGACTATATAATGGAGCCGTCCGAAAACTTTATAGCCTCTTTGTTTATCGACAGAAACAACGAAATCTATTCGGTAGGTTACGCGGCGATAGACGTAACCACCGGAAAGACTCTCATAAACGAGATTCACGGAACGAGAGAAGATAAAAGTTTCGCTTTGGACGAAGTTTTCAATCTTTTGCAAACTTATCAAACCAGCGAGCTTATTTTAACCTTTTTGGATAAAGAGATAGATAGAGACTATATTTTTCACTATCTTGAGATAGAGGGAAACTATCACTATACCGTAAACTCTCAAAGAGTTAAGATTTCTTATCAAAATCTACTTTTTGAAAAGATATTTAATATAAAATCCATTTTATCGCCGATAGAGTATTTGAATCTCGAGAGATATCCTTACGCGAGCGAGAGTTTGGCTCTGCTTTGCGAGTTTATCATAGACCATGACAAGACTCTGCTTGAGAAGATGAACAGACCCGTGTTTTTGGGAAATTCCAAATTTTTATATTTGGGAAACAACGCTTTGGAACAGCTTGGAGTGATCTCCAAAAATCCTTTTGAAGTAACTCTTCTTTCGCTCATAGACAAAACTTCGACGGCTTTCGGGAAAAGAATAATCAAAGAGAGGCTTCTAAATCCTATATGCGATGCGGATACTTTAAATAAAAGATACGATTTCGTAGAGAAGCTTTTGGACTCTTATAAGGAGTTTGAAAATCCTCTAAAGCAGATTTACGATCTCGAGAGAATTTTAAGAAGGATAAAACTGAAAAAACTTCATCCTTTGGAGATAAAATACCTTCATACCTCTTTGGAATCGATAAGGGATATTTTTTCGATAGCTTCGAAAAAAGGGATAGAAACGGACGAGAGACTTTCTAAGGATACGGAGTATTTCATCTCCTTTTTGGAAAAGAGTTTCGATCTTGAAGAGTGCTCTAAATATATGAAAAATCAGATAAATTCGAATCTTTTTAAAGAAGGACTTTTCCCTCATATCGACAAACTCGCCTCCAAAAACAGAAAGTATATAGAGAGTCTCGAAAGCGTGGCTTCTTTTATAGATTCGTTTTTCGAAAACAGGGAGGAGGGTCAAAGATTCGCCGTTTTGGGCTTTTTGGAGACGGAGGGATACTATATCTCTCTTACGAAAAACAGATTTTCTTTGATAGAAGATAAGCTTCTAAAAAGTTTCGTAACGATAGAAGGCAGACACTATTTTTTTAAGGATTTCAATATTAAACGGCTGAAAAATAGCGTCAAGATCTCCTCTCCCGTTTTTGAGGAGATAACGGACAGATATCTTGCCAATAAAAGCAGACTTATAACTTTGGTTAAGGAGAAATACGACGAGAGTCTTGAGGAGATAGAGAAGAAGTTCTCTTTCGTGTTAGAGTCTTTGATAGAGTTCGTCGGTTCTTTGGACGTCGCCATCAGTTCGGCCAAATGCGCCGATTTGTATAACTATTCCAGACCCGTTATAGTAAAAAACGAAAAGAGAAGTTTTTTGGAAGCGGTGGCTTTAAGACATCCGATAATAGAATCTAACGAGGAAAACGGGATATACGTTCCAAACGATATCTATTTGGGATATAAAAGAGAGGATATCGAACACGAGCATATTACCGTTAAGGTTGCCGAAGGCGATTTTATACAAGGCATTATGCTTTACGGGATAAATTCCAGCGGAAAATCCTCTTTGATGAAAAGTCTCGGACTTTGCGTTATCTTGGCCCAAGCCGGTTTTTTCGTTCCGGCCCTTCTTTTTAGATTTACGATTATAGAAAAAATATTTACGAGAATAGTCTCAAGAGACAATCTTTATAAAGGACTCTCCACTTTTAGCGTGGAGATGCTTGAGTTGAAAAATATTTTCAACAGAGCCGATTCGAAAAGTTTGATATTGGGAGACGAGATAAGTCAGGGAACGGAAACCGATTCGGCGCTCGCGATAGTGGCGAGTACCATTTTGAAACTTTGCAAACTGAAATCTTTTTTCATATTCGCGACGCATCTTCATCAGCTCGTTTCCGTAAAAGAGATAGAGAAATTAAAAGAGGTTATATTTTTGCATCTGAAGGTCAGATACGACGAAAAGAACGACCGCCTCGTTTACGATCGAAAGTTGAGCGCCGGAAGCGGCGATTCGCTTTACGGATTGGAATTTGCAAGATCCTTGCATATGGATAGGGACTTTATAGAAAACGCTTATAGGATAAGAGACGCTCTTTTGAAAAAAGAGGGCGAGCCTGAGCTTCTGAAAAGAAAAAGAAGAAGCAGATACAACAAAAATCTGTATGTAACCAAATGCGCTTTATGCGATAGGGAGGTTGAGGAGGTTCATCATATAGTGCCTCAAAGCAGGGCCGATAAGAGAGGAAAAATAGAACATTTTCACAAAAATCACAAATACAATCTGATTCCCCTTTGCAAAGAGCATCACAAAAAGGTTCACGAGGGAAAAATCATCATCTACGGTTTTATCATGAGCGATGAAGGCTTAAAACTCCATTTCGAAGAAAAAGAGTGAAAATCTCCTTCTTCTTGTCTTAATCCGTCAACTTTCTTCGGTAAAATCCTTTTTTAAATTAAAAAAAGGAAATTAAAATGAAAATTAATGTAAAATATTCAGGGATTTTACCAAAAAACGCAAAAGAGAACTTACCTGAAGGAAAAACCGTGGCCGATATGGGGACATTGAAGAAGTATATAGTGATAATAGAAGCTTTCAGTCAACGAAACGACAGGATTTTGGACTCTTACGACGAGCTTCTGCTTGAGAAGCTGAATATAAGTCCGAGACAGCTGGGAAGACTTCTTGAAGAGCTTGAGGCGGAGTTTGACAATATAGTTTTGCAAAAAGAGGGAAGAAAAAAGAGATACAAACTCGTAAAACCGGTAGATCTTTTTGTAG
>CAZPVZ010000215.1:0-3192 GCA_964590185.1 uncultured Campylobacterales bacterium | reverse complement strand
TTTTGACGGGGAGATCGAGTTTTACGACGAATACGGTTCGAGCGTGGAGGCTAAAGAGGCGATGAAGGGGAAGATAAAACAGAAAAAAGACGGAAAAGTGGACTCTTTGGCGGCTAAAATCATACTTGAGAGATGGATTTTTAACGAAAGAAAACGGGTGGTTTGAAAAGGATTTTTATGAGAGGGATTTTTTATTTGGTTTTGCTGCTGTTCGTTTCGAATCTTTTTGCGAGAGAGGTTCTCGTGGCGACGGCGGCTAACGTAAGATACGCTATGGACGAATTGAAAGAGGCTTTTGAAAAAAAGAGCGGGATAAGCGTTCGCATCTCCGTTGCTTCTTCCGGAAAACTTGCGGCGATGATAAAAAGCGGAGCTCCTTTCGATCTGTTCTTGTCGGCCGATATGAAGTATCCTTCGTATCTGCATAAAGAGGGGCTGACCGTTAATAAGCCCGAGATTTACGCTTTCGGTTCTTTGGTGGTGTGGAGTTTGAAACTCGGAAAGAGAGATATCGAAAAAGGCGTTTGGGTTTTGAAGGAGAAGGGAATAAAGAGAATCGCCGTAGCCAATCCGAGAAACGCTCCTTACGGATTCGAGGCCGTGAAGGCTTTGAAAAGGGCGTCCGTTTACGACGAGATAAAAAATAAGCTTATTTACGGGGAGAGTATCGCTCAGACGAGTCAATATATAGCCTCCAAAATAGCCGACGTCGGACTTACCGCGAAATCGATCGTATTGTCTCCGAAAATGAGAGGAAAAGGGGTTTGGATGGATGTAAACTCCTCTCTTTACGAGCCTATCGCTCAAGGCGCGGTTTTGCTTAAAAATTCCGAAAACTTAAAAGATGCCGAAGCTTTTTATAACTTTTTGTTTAGCGAAGAGGCTAAAAAGATATTTAGAAAGTACGGTTACGAAGTTAAATGAACAAACTTAGAGGAAAAATAGTAAAAATAGAGAAGGGAGGAGAGCTTTCCTTTTTTACGATAAACTCTTTCGACGCTCCCGTTTACGCTTTCGTCGTCGGAGAAGAGGCGGATGAGTTTAAGGAGGGAGAAGAGGTTTTTGCGCTTTTTAAGGAGAACGAGACCGTTTTGGCGGAAGAGGGGAGCGGGAATATTTTTTTGGAGAACGAATTTGTGTGCGAGATTAAGGAGATGAAAAGAGAAAATTTTTTGACGCGGGTTAGACTTTCGTTTTTGGAGTGCGAAATAGTTTCGATAATAAGTTCGCGGTTTTTTAAAGAGAGTGATTTGAAAGTCGGAAAAAAGATGAGAGTTTTGGTTAAAGCGAGTCAAATGACGCTGATGAAGGTTGATAATGGATGAGCAGTTTTGGACCACTATGATTTTAACTTTCAAACTCGCTTTCGTAACGACCGTTATTTTGCTTTTTATAGGAATCCCTACCGCCTATTTTCTCTCTTTTACGAAATCCCGTTTAAAACCGGTGCTGGAGAGTATCGTGAGTATGCCTCTCGTTCTGCCTCCTACGGTGCTTGGTTTTTATCTTTTGCTTTTTTTCAGTCAGGAGCACGCTTTCGGAAAATTTTTGTACGAATATTTCGGTTTCAAACTTCCTTTTACTTTCGAAGGACTGGTAGTTGGTTCCGTTATTTTCAGTCTGCCTTTTATGGTTCAGCCTATACAGGCCGGTTTGCAAACTCTTCCGGCTTCTTTGACGGAAGCGGCTTTGATGCTCGGCAAGTCGAGGCTTACGGTGCTTTTTAGGGTGCTTTTGCCCAATATAAAGCCCTCTTTGCTTACCGGGATAGTCGTAACTTTCGCTCATACGATCGGAGAGTTCGGAGTGGTTTTGATGATAGGAGGAAACATTCCCGGAGAGACGAGAGTCGCTTCGATAGCGATATATGACGAGGTGGAAGCTTTGAATTACGCGGCGGCGAATCATTATGCCGCGGTTCTTTTTGCGGTTACGTTTTCCATCTTGCTTATCGTATATACGGTCAACCGCTCCTTTTCCGGAAAGTTTTAGGATGATAAGGATATTTTTTAGAAAGAGGCTTCACTCTTTTTCCGGAGATATGGAGTTGAGTTTTGAGGCCGAATTTGAAAAAGGGAGCTTCGGCGCGCTTTTTGGAAAGTCCGGAGCCGGGAAAACTACGATACTTAGAATGATAGCGGGTCTTGAGAAACCGGATGAGGGATATTTGGAAGTTGACGGAGAGGTTTGGTTCGATAGCGAAAAGAGGATAGATCTCTCTCCCGCAAAGAGAGAGATAGGTTTCGTTTTCCAAGATTACGCTCTTTTTCCGAATATGAGCGTTAGGGATAATCTTCTGTTTGCTCTTAGAAAGGGAGACGATCGCGGCATCGTGGATGAGATTATTAAGATGGTGGGGCTTGAAAATCTTTGTGACAAATTTCCTTCAAAGCTTAGCGGTGGTCAGAAACAGAGGGTTGCTGTTGCGAGGGCTTTGGTTAGAAGGCCTAAAATTTTGCTTTTGGACGAACCTCTTTCCGCTTTGGATCACGAGATGAGATTTAAGCTTCAAGAGGAGCTGCTTAGACTTCATAAAAAATTTTCTTTAACTACGATTTTGGTAAGTCACGATCCTAGCGAGATTTTCAGACTTTGTAATTTCGTATATATGATAGATAAGGGAAAAGTGATTAAGAAAGGAACTCCTTCCGAAATTTTCGTTAAAGAAAAAATTACTAGCGATTTTAAATTCGTAGGAGAAGTTTTAGAGATAAAAAAGTGTGAAATGGTATATTTTTTAACCGTTTCGATAGGGGAGAGGATAGTTAAAATTATGGCTACGGAAAAGGAGAGGGAAGGATTAAAAGTGGGGGATAGAATACAAATAGTCTCAAAATCTTTTCATCCTATGATTTTTAAGATGGATGTTGTATAATTTTTCTTAATTTTTTAAAAGGATGTTTTTTTATGATCATCATTCCCGCGAGAACAGCTTCGAACAGATTCGCAAATAAAGTTTTAGCCGATATAAACGGAACTCCTATGGTAATAGCGACCGCTAAGAGGGTGGAGAGGCTTGATAAAGTGGCGATCGCCACCGATAGCGAGAAAGTTTTGGAGGTTGCAAAGCGTTACGGATTTAGAGCCGTTATGACAAGAAGCGACCATAACAGCGGAACGGATAGGATTAACGAAGCCGCCGATATTTTGGGCTTGAAAGAGGACGAGATAGTCGTAAACGTCCAAGCCGAC
>CAZPVZ010000214.1:0-6110 GCA_964590185.1 uncultured Campylobacterales bacterium | reverse complement strand
GAACGCAAAAAAGATAGCCTCAATTTACGAATACGAAATAGCCTCCGTAAATCCGAATCTCATAGAAGATCCCAAAGAGCTAAAAGACATAGAAATAGCCATAGTGAAAGGGGAGTTTGCGGTAGCCGAAAACGGAGCGGTTTTTATAAGCGAGGAGAAAAACCGCCACAGAGCCGTATATACCATCTGCAAACATCTAATAATAATTACCGACAAAAATAAAATCGTAAACACGATGGAGGAGGCTTACAAAAAGATAGATCCCAAAACCCTAAAATACGCTCTTTTCATAAGCGGACCTTCAAAAACCGCCGATATCGAGCAAACGCTCGTCATAGGAGCTCACGGAGCGAAAAGCACTACGGTTTTTTTAGTATGAAAATCATTTCTTAACGAAAAAGGAGAGAAAGAAGACCAAAGAGGCGCATATTATGATAGCGGGAGTGGCGGATATGTCAAAATAGTAGGAGATATACAGACCGCTTACGCAAAAGAGGAAAGAGAGCATGAAAGAAAGCGCCATCATAGAAGAAAAATTTTTGGTAAATCTCTCCGCTATAAACGGAGGAATCGTAAACAAGGCTATAACCAAAATCAGCCCTATCGCCCTAACGCTCATAACGACCGTCAAAGCTATAAAAATAAGCAAAAGCGTATAAAGCAACTTTACTCTAATCCCTCTCAAAAGGGCGAAATCGCTATCGTAAGAAAGAGCTAAGAGATGATTGTAAAGAAAAAATACGGACAAAAGAGATATCAGATCTATTCCCGCCATAAAATAGAGATCGCTTTTTGGAACCATCAAGATATTACCGAAAAGATAGCTCATCAAATCCGCATTATATCCGCTTGAAAGATCGGCGAATATTATACCCGCACTCATACCGACCGCCCATATTACTCCTATCAAAGTATCGCTTCTATGCTTATATTTAAAAGAGACGAAAGCCAAAAGAAGAGCCAAAAGAAGAGCCGAAAAGGAGACCGACACAAGTATCGGAATTCCCAAAAATATACCCAGTCCGACTCCGCCGTAACTTCCGTGAGCTATGCTTGCGGCTAAAAAACCGAAACGATTTACGAGAATAAAGCTTCCTATAACTCCGACCGCTACGCTTATAAAAAAAGACGCCCACAAAGCGTTTTGCATAAGTTCGAACATTATTTACGATCCTTGGCAAATTTACTAAAATATTCGAAAAGTTCGACTTCGCAAAAATGCCCTTGATCTTTTTCGATATTCGTATCTATTTTATTATGCACAAAAAGTTTTTTATTGATATATAAAATCCTATCTATTTTTTCGAAAAATATATTAATATCGTGAGAAATAACGATTCTGGTTGCGGGAATATCCTGCAAAATTTCATAAATCTCTTTTTGTCCTTTTATATCCAAAGAAGCGGTAGGCTCGTCCAAAATCAAAATTTTAGGCTCGCTCGCCAAAGCTCTCGCTATCAATACTCTCTGTCTCTGCCCTCCCGAGAGTTCTCCTATCTTTTTATCCCGAAAATCTTCCATTCTTACCTTTTTAAGAACGTCCAAAGCTCTCTTTTTATCTTCCTCGTTATAAAAAAATTTATTTTTTAAAAGTCTTCCTTGTAAAACCACATCCATAACAGTTAAAGGAACGTCGAGATTGAAATTGATATTTTGAGGAACATATCCTATCATAAAACCTACATCTTTAGGTTTTTTACCCAAAACTAAAATATCCCCTTTGCTAGGTTTTAAAAAACCCAAAAGAAGTTTGGCGAAAGTGCTTTTCCCTCCCCCGTTGGGTCCTATCAAAACTATATACTCCCCCTCTTTGATATCTACGCTAATCTCTTCTAAAACGAACTTCTCTTCATATTTGAAGTAGAGATTTTTTACGCTAATTATCGTTTGCAAAAGCTTCCGCCACCTTTAAAATATTTTTGTCCCACTCATAAGATAGAGGATCTATCTCCACCACTTTTCCGCCTATCTGCTTAGCTATATACTCCGCGCTTCTTTTGGAAAACTGAGGCTCTACGAAAATCCTCTTTATGCCTCTTTTTTTAGCGAAATCGACGACTTTTTTTATATACCTCAAACTCGGCTCTTTTCCCTCCTTCTCTATGGCTATCTGCCTAAGACCGTAAGAGAGAGCGAAATAACCGAAAGAGGGATGAAAGACTATAAACTCTTTTTGTTTAAGATTTTTTAAAATCGAAAAAATTTTAACGTCTATCGAAGATAGAGAGGAGATGAAATCTCTATAATTTTTCATATAGATTTTCGAATTTTTAGAATCGACTTTCAAAAGAGTTTCCAAAACGGCTCTTGCCTGAAGCATAACCAAAGGCGGGGAAAGCCATATGTGAGGATCTAAAAATTCGCCGCTCTTTCTCTTTTTTTCGTCCGAATGAGAGTGCATGGGAACCCTTTTTACATACTTGCCGCTATCTACGAAAAGAAGTTTTTCGTTTACGCTTTTAAACCTATTAAGCCACGCTTTTTCGAAAGGAACTCCTATATAAAAATAGACCTTAGCCTCCTTCAAAGCTTTAAGTTGTGCCGGTTTGACTTCGTAAGTCGCCGGGGAGGCGCCCGGTTTTACCATAACTTCGACATTGGCCAAATCGCCGGCTATCTTATCTACGAAAAATTTTTGAGGAAGAATGGAAACGGCGATATTTATTTTCGCAAAAGAAAACGAAAAAAGAAAGAGTGTTAAAATAAGCGTCTTTTTCAAAAAAACCTCCGAAATACCGAAATAGACAAAATTATATTTTAACATCTTTTTTGATAATTGATTCATAAAATCAATACCGTTACCCTCTCTTCTCTCGATTTAAAAATTTTTACGGTTTCATCTTCAAATTAATAGTTTTTTAAATGTAAATTAAATATAATTCTTAAGTTAAATATAATTTATCTTAAGGTAATTTTATTTTGCCTTACGGAAAAAAATCCAACATTAAAGTAAAAAATCATTCCTTTTTTCCGATTATAAATTTATACAAAAGAGTATATAATATCTATTTTTTAACCGAGCAAAGGATCGAATAAGTGCTATTTAATTCATATGTTTATATCTTTTTATTTCTTCCTATAGTATTTTTCACTTATTTCTATTTGAACAAAAAAGGGCTCACTCTCGCCTCGAAAACCCTGCTCGTATTGTCCTCCCTATTTTTTTACGCTTGGTGGAATCCTATCTACCTGCCTTTAATTTTGGTTTCGATGTTCGTAAATTACGGGATAGGAACCGCCCTTTCCAAAACGGAAAAATACAAAAAAACTCTTCTAACGATAGGAGTGATTTTTAACGTAGGGCTTTTGGGATATTTCAAATACGCCGATTTTTTTATACAAAACATAAACTTTTTAACGGGGCAAAATATTCCGCTTTTACATCTGGCGCTGCCTCTTGCGATAAGCTTTTTCACTTTCCAGCAAATAGCCTACCTTGTCGATAGCTACAAGGGAGAGACCAAAGAGTACGACCTTTTAAATTATATGGTGTTTGTCAGCTTCTTTCCTCAACTCATAGCCGGTCCCATCGTTCATCATAAAGAGATGATGCCGCAATTTGAGGATAAAAGCAACAAATCCCTAAACTACAAAAACATAACGACGGGAATCTTCATATTTGCCATAGGGCTTTTTAAAAAAGTCGTCATAGCCGATACGCTCTCTCCGTACGTATCCCACGGATTCGACCTTATGCCGCAACTTGGCTTTTTGGAAGCATGGAGCACGACTTTAGCTTATGCGATGCAGCTATATTACGATTTTAGCGGATATACCGATATGGCTATAGGAAGCGCCCTTTTGTTTAACATCCGTCTGCCCATAAACTTCAACAGTCCTTACAAAGCTACGAGCATTCAGGATTTTTGGAGAAGATGGCACATAACGCTAAGCAGATTTTTAAGAGACTACATCTACATTCCCCTCGGAGGAAACAGAAGAGGAAGATTTAGAACCTATTATAATCTTTTCGTAACTTTTTTGATAGGAGGAATATGGCACGGAGCGGGATGGACTTTCGTTTTTTGGGGATTTTTGCACGGTATCGCAATGGTCGTTCATAGGATCTGGAAAGAGATGGGCATGAGTATGAACAAATATCTTGCGTGGTTTATAACTTTTATCTTCGTAAATATCACTTGGGTATTTTTCAGAGCCAAAACTTGGGAAGACGCCATAAAAGTATTGAAAGGGATGTTAGGATTAAACGGATGGAAACTAAACTATTTTTACTACTTCAATTCCGAAACCTATATCCCCCTTTTCGTTCTGTTCGTCTCCATGTTTGCGGCTCTTTTTGCGAAAAACTCCATAGAGATGATCAAAGATCTGAAACCCGGATTCAAAACCGCTTTGGTAGGCGGCGGAGTGTTTGCTTTTTCCACTCTCTTTTTAACGAGAGTGAGCGAATTTTTATATTTTAATTTTTAGGTTTTCGAGATGGATTATAAAAAAACTTTAAAATGGATGTTTATAATATACATATCGTTCTTAGCTCCCATAGGAGTTATAAACTATGTAATGGACTCTTATTGGACTTTCGATCACGAAAACAGATTCAACCAAATGCAAACCGGCTCCAACGAAAGACAGCAAAAAACCAACTATATCTATTTTCATCCTTTCGATTACGACGCTTTGCTTCTTGGAAGCAGCAGAACGACTCTCATCAACCAAAACGATTTTAAAGGGATGAAAGTATTTAATTACGCCGTCTCCATGATGATGCCTCAAGAGTATAAAGAGTATATAGAATTTGCCAAAAAGAGAAAGGGAGGAGATTTCAAATATATAATCCTCGCTCTCGATTTTTTCGGCACGAACAAGCTTAAAAAACCGGAAAACCCCAAACCTATCATAGAAAACACAACCTCCCCCCTTTACAGATACAAACTGCTATTTAGCATAGACGCCTTAAAAAACTCCTTAGCCAACATAAGAAGATATATAACCGGGAAAAAATACAGAAGATCTTACAACAGACACAACGTAGCCACGACGGATCCTCTAACGCCAAAACAGGCGAAAGAGATCATAGAGAGAAGAAAACATTGGGAAGAAAGATACGCCTATAACGAAAACTATAAAAAAATTTTGGAAGATTTGAAAAAAAGCAACCCAAAAAGCAAATTTATCGTATTTACGACTCCCGTTAGTTCTCATCTTTTCAAACTGATGATAAACGAAGGACACCTAAAAGAGTACGAAAGATGGCTAAAAGAGATCGTAGAGGTCTTCGGAAAAGTAACGAACTTTATGACGGAAAACAGCGTTACGAAAGATTACGTCCACAATTTCGTAGATACCAACCACTTCTATCCGCGAATCGGAAGAATGATAGCCCATAAAGTTTTAGGCATCCCCGATCCTTCTATCCCTAAAGATTTCGGAGACGTTTTAACCGAAAAAAACATAGACGATTATATAAACGCTCTAAACAACAAATATATAGAAGGACTTGCGAAAGCGAACAAACGGGAAGAGATGCTTAAAAAAAAAGCGCTGCCCAATTAAACTCATCTTCTTTACGGCGTCCCTCCCCTCCTTCTTTTTAGAGGAAAGGGGGACGAAAAGTTTTATTTGTTTTTCAAATCTTTCTTCACCTCGTTTTCAAAAGCTCTCATTTTCTCTTTAGCCTCGAACAAATCCTTAGATTCCGTCTCCTCGATCTTCGCCTTAGCCGCCGCTTCTCCTTTAACGGAAGAAGGATTTAACAAAGCTTTCTCCTCTTTTTGAGCGACGCTATCTTTATATGCTTGAGATTTTATGCTTTTAAACAAAGCTTTGAAAGAATCTTTCAAATGAGAATACAATTTTTCTACTTTATTCTCTCCTTTCATCTCTTTTTCGATATTTTCTATCTGAGCGATCAGATCCTTATACTCTTTGTCATGCTTGTCGGTGTATCCCAAAAGATAGGCTATCTTCAACTCTTCTTTGGCTTTTTTCAACAATTTTTCGATTTCGTCTTTTTTATTCTTATCCGTTTTAGAAGCTTTTCGAATCAGATCTTGAGCCAAAACCAAAGAGATAGGTATCGTCACTTTGGATACGACGACGGTATTCATAACCGCTTTCAAAGTCATCAAAGCCGCATCTTTTTTGCCTTG
>CAZPVZ010000213.1:0-4375 GCA_964590185.1 uncultured Campylobacterales bacterium | reverse complement strand
TTTAGTATAACTTTAGCGTAATTAACTAAAACATTTTAAGGGAGAACTATGCAATTAAGTGATTACGGTTCGTTTCCTATGGAACTTCCGGTGATAATAGAAGACGAAATATTTTTATATCCATTTATGATATCGCCGATTTTTATAGGAGATGAGAAAAACAGCAAAGCCGTTTTGGAAGCTATTAATAGAAATTCTCTTTTAATGATTCTTCCTTCCAAACCCAATAGGGAAGGGGGGAGAGATTTTGACGACGCTTACGATGCGGGCGTTGTCGGATCGATTATGAGAAAGGTATCTTTGCCGGACGGAAGGATAAAGATACTTTTTCAAGGAATGGCTAAAGCGAAAATTTTAAAAAGATTAAATAACGATCCTCTCGAAGCCTTTGTGGATCTGATAGAGATAAAAGAGTATAACAGATTGAAAATAGACGCCATTTTGGCCATTTTGCAAGAGAAAGTAAGAACTTTGGCCTCTTTAAATCCGATATTTCCGCCTGATCTTTTAAAAACGATAGAGGATAACGTAGATCCAAACAGAGTTGTGGATCTGATAGCGAGCACTATGAGGCTTAAAAAGGATCAGGCTTATAAACTGTTTATAGAAGAGGATTTGGAAGAGCGTCTTTTGCTTTTGATAGATTACGTAACCGAAGAGATAGAAGCGAGCAAACTTCAAAAAGAGATAAAATCAAAAGTCCACTCAAAAATAGAGAAGATCAATAAAGAGTATTTTTTAAAAGAGCAGTTAAAAGAGATTCAGCACGAGCTCGGAGTCGATACTCAAAGAGAAGAGGAGATAGAGGAGTATTATAAAAAGCTTGAAGCCAAAAAGCCTTATATGGACGAAGAGGCCTACAAAGAGATCAAAAAGCAAATCAACAGACTTTCGAGAATGCATCCCGATTCCGCGGACGCAAACGTGATTCAGGGCTATTTGGATTGGGTTTTGGAGATACCTTTCGGGGTTTATTCGAAAGAGAAGCTCGATATTAACGAAGTGAAAAAACAGCTCGATAAAGATCACTACTCTCTAAAGAAGCCGAAAGAGAGGATAGTGGAGTATTTTGCCGTTAAAGAGTTACTTATAAAAAGAGGGAAAAAGGATAACGAAGGAAAAGGAGTTATACTCTGTTTTGCCGGACCTCCGGGAGTCGGTAAAACCTCTTTGGCAAACTCGATAGCGGTTGCGTTGAAAAGAAAGCTCGTTAGGATAGCTTTGGGAGGACTTGAAGACGTTAACGAGCTTAGAGGACACAGAAGAACTTATATCGGAGCGATGCCGGGACGAATCGTGCAGGGATTGATAGAGGCTAAAGAGATGGATCCGGTTGTCGTTTTGGACGAGATAGATAAGGTAAGCAGAAGTTACAGGGGAGATCCTACGGCGGTTTTGCTTGAGATTTTGGATCCGGAGCAAAACGATAAGTTTAGAGATTATTATCTCAATTTCAATATAGATCTAAGCAGAGTCATTTTTATAGCTACGGCGAACGATATAGGTTACATTCCGGCTCCTTTGAGAGACAGAATGGAGTTTATTTTTCTAAGCTCCTACACTCCTCAAGAGAAATTTATGATAGCTAAAAAGTATCTCATTCCCCAAGAGCTTAAAAAGCACGGACTTAAAGCCTCCGAAGTTACGATAACTAAAGGAGCTTTGGAGAAGATAATTTCAAACTATACGAGAGAAGCCGGAGTTAGAAATCTAAGAAGAAGGTTGGCGGACATTTTCAGAAAAGTGGCAAAAGAGATACTTTTGAACGAAAATATCGAAAAAGTTGCGATAAATTTGAAAAACTTGCCGAAATATCTCGATAAAGAGATCTTTTCGATAGAAGAGAAGGAGAAAGAGGATCAAATAGGAGTCGTAAACGGACTTGCTTGGACGAGCGTGGGCGGAGACGTTTTGAAGGTGGAAGCCATTAAGATAAAAGGTAAGGGCTTTATGCAGCTTACCGGAAGTTTGGGCGAAGTTATGAAAGAGTCCGCAAAAATAGCTTACAGCGTGGTGAAAGTTTTGATAGATAAGGAGAGGATTCATATCCCTCAAGCTTCCATTCCCAAAAAAGCCGACGAAGAGGTCGTAGAGCCCAGCGAAGTTTACAGAAGATACGATCTTCATATTCACGTTCCGGAGGGAGCGACTCCGAAAGACGGACCGAGTGCGGGTATAACGATGGCTACCGCGATAGCTTCCATTCTTTCGGATACGAAAGTGAAAGCCGACGTGGCGATGACCGGAGAGTTGACTTTAACGGGCAAGGTTTTGCCGATAGGCGGTCTTAAGGAAAAATTGATAGCCGCCCATAAGGCTAAGATAAAAACGGCGGTTATTCCGAAAAAGAATTACGATAAGGATTTGGACGAGATTCCGGAAGAGGTTAAAAAGTCGATGGAGATTATAGGGGTCGAGAGGATAGAGGAGGTTCTCGATATAGCTTTGAAAAAGAGCTGCTGACTTTTTAAAACCGACGATAAGCTCCGATTAAGTTATAAAAAGTTATTATAATGAGAACGATTATTAAAAAAGGAAAAAGATGGAGTTTGTCGTCGGGTTTACGGACTCTTTTTGGTCTTTGACGGGAGCGATGGCTCCCTATCTTCTTTTGGGTTTTCTGTTTGCCGGCATACTTCACGAAGCGGTTCCGAGCGATTTTGTCAAGAGACATTTGGGAGGAAATACTCTCTCTTGCGTTATAAAATCGACTCTTTTGGGAACGCCTCTTCCGGTTTGCTCCTGCGGAGTCGTTCCTTTGGCCGCTTCTTTGAGAAAAGAGGGAGCGAGCAAAGGGAGCGTTCTTAGTTTTTTAATCTCGACTCCGATTACCGGGATAGATTCCATTTTAGCGACTTTCGGAATATTCGGATTTTTTTTCACTCTCTACAGAGTCGTAACTTCCGTTTTTATAGCCGTGATTGCGGGCGTTTTGAGCAATTTTTTCGATAAAGAGCTCAAAAACGATAAAGATTCGTGTCTTTTAAACGCTTCGGAAAAGGGGAGGGAGAAAAAGAGATTTTCTTTAAAAAGAGCCTTAAAATACGGCTTTTTTACGCTTTTTAGAGATATAGCCAAACCTCTTTTTTGGGGGCTTGTGATAGGCGCTTTGATAACGGTTTCGGTTCCGGAGAGTTTCGAGAGATTTTTAAGCTCCCATAGTTTGATGGCGTATGCGGGGGTGATAGCGATTTCCGTTCCCATGTACGTTTGCGCCACCTCTTCTCTTCCTATCGCCGCCTCTTTGGTTTTAAGCGGAGTCAGTATCGGAGCGGCTTTCGTTTTTTTGAGTGCGGGAGCGGCGACGAATACCGTAACTATCGGAGTCGTTAAAAGAATGCTTGGGAAAAGATCACTTTTTATATATCTTGGTTCGATAATAGTTTTGAGCGTTTTATTCGGAGTTTTGTTGGATTTTTCGTTTGAAAGTTTCGGAATCGATTATAAAAATCTTATAAATATTCATAACGAAAGCGGATACTTGAGCGTTTTCTCCTCGGTGATTTTATACGCCTTTTTGCTCTATTTTTTTGCGGAGAGATATTTTAGGAGAGAAAAAAAGTGTTGCGGAGGATGTTAAGAAGAGATTTTACCCCTTCTTAACGGTTTGAGCCATATCCCACATAGGCATAAAGATACCCAAAGCGAGAAGTAAAACCATTCCGGCTATGAATCCGAGCATTATCGGTTCTATATAGGAGGAGATGTTTTCTATAAGGTCTTGAAATTTTATTTTATAATATTCGGCTACTTTATCGAGCATCTGATCCAAAGCTCCTCCTTGCTCTCCCGCTTTGATCATCTGTATCAGCATTCCTTCAAACAGTTCGGTCTCTTTGAAAGATTCCGTAAGATTCACTCCTCTTTCCACCGAAACTTTAACCGTGGATAGTTTTTCTTTCAGATAGCTGTTTTCAGTCGTGATGATCGCCGTTTCCAAAGCCTCCACGACGGGAATTCCGGCCCTTATGAGTTCGGTAAATATCATCATAAATCTGCTCATGGTCGAATAGTATATGATGTTTCCTATCAGATAGACTTTCAGGATGTTTTTATCGAAACTTCTTTGAAAAGAGGGGTTTGTTTTGTACATAAATTTTACATAAAATACGATTCCGGCGATTGCGGCTAAAAGATACAGCCCGTAATTGTTTACCGCGCTTTCCATAAAGAGCAAGATTTTCGTAGGCAGCGGAAGTTCGGAGTGAAATTTATCGAATATCTCTTTGAATTTCGGAACGACGTAAACCATCATAATCGTAAAGGCTACGGCTATGGCTATCATTACCGTTATCGGATAACGCATAGCCTTTTTAAATTTTCTTTTATTCTCAAGCATCTCTTCCAAAATGTTTGCGAGTTTCGTTAGAGATTC
>CAZPVZ010000212.1:0-6080 GCA_964590185.1 uncultured Campylobacterales bacterium | reverse complement strand
TTCCGTCAGATTGAAAAATGTGTTTATGAAATCCTTTTGATTTTTGATGTTTTTTATCTCTATCTCGGGTTTTTTTATCTCTTCGTTCAGATTTTTTATCTTTAAAACGAGAGTTTTTTGAAGGTCTTTTTCAAGCGAGTTTGATAGGGAGATTTTCTCCAAAAGCCGGTTGTAAACGGTTTCGTTTCCTTCGAGGATCGTTTTATCTATCCGCGCTGAAAAGAGATGGCTTAAAAACAGTATCGATAACGACAGTAAAAATATAATTTTTTTCATAAGTTTTTCCCGCTTCGGTTTTTAAACGAGAGCAATTATAGCATAAAGCCGCGCAGGGCTTTAATAAAGAATTTTATTTTCTTTTATAAGTTCGCTTTTTTCGTTAAACTCCTCGACGGAGATTATGTCGTTGAAATAGTTTATCTTAGGCTCTTGCGAAGAAGCTTTAAATTTATTTAAAACGAAAGCGTTGTTTTTGACGGAGTCTTTTTTGGAAAAGTTCAATATCTCCACCGCTATGTTTTTATTTTTCGTTCCGCTTTCCGCTATGAAGTTGTTTTTGAAGAGATTGTTCTTTTTGAGTCCGTCGTTTTCGTAACCGATAACGGAGATGGCCGCCGCTTCTATTTTTCGGAAAATGTTTTTTTCTATTCTGTTTTCAAAAGCTATGTTCTCCTTTCCGTAGGCTTGAAGCTGAATCCCTTGCCCGCATGAGTATCCCTGATCGAGTTTTACGGGAGAATTTTTTACTCCGTAAATTACGTTGTCTTTAAAGATGTTTCTTATGCCGTTTAGTTGATTTCTTGCGCTTATGTTTTTTATAACGTTCGAGCTTATTTCGTTTTCCGAACAGTTTTTGCCGTCAACCGTGATTCCGTGCATATATGAGATGTCTTTTCCTTCTATTAGATTGAAAGATACGATGTTGCCTTTAACCTCTTTTGCCGAAGAGGGAGCGTATAGGTTTACTCCGCTGTGTCCCCAGTTTAGGATTTTATTGTTGGAAATTAGGCAGTTTTTCGCTCCGTTTACGATGAAAACTCCATCCTGCACTCCTCTTTGGGAGAGATATCTGTATCGTTTTTTAAATCCCGAATCTATCAAAGAGTCCCTAACGATAATATTTTCGCTCTCTCTATTTTCGTTCGATAAGGATCTCATGATGTCTATGCCGCTAAAGGAGTATTTTCCTATGACGCATTTTTCTATGAGGACGTTTGAGGAGCCTCTTATCCCTATTGCGTATTTGGATCCTCTTATGTCGAGGTTTTTTACGGTGACGTTTTCGCAATCTTCTATCGAAAGGGTGTCGAGAGAAAAGGGATTTATCTTTACGAAAGACTCTTCTTTAAAGGATATTGAAGGATCTAATATGAAAATATAAAGATATCCGTTTTCGTGATCGAAACTCCATCTGATTTTCTCTTTGCATTCGTCGCATTTTAGCTCTTCTATCAGGTTTGCTTTGAGTATTTCTTTGTTGTCTATCCAAACTCTTATCGTATTTTTTTCGATTTTTTTCTCTATTTTCAATCTGAGAGTTTTATATATGCTCTTTTTTACGGCTTCGAAACTTTCGGCGGTTTTTTTTCTTATCCCGGAAGCCAAAAGCAGGCGGTTTCTATTCAAAATGGTCTCCAAAGTCTTTACGCTTTCCTCTTGGGAATTTTTTAGAGCCAAAAGGTCTATCTCTTCGAAATTTTTAAGAGGAATTTTCGCTCTCGGATCGATAACGGGGAGGCGAAGTTTCTCCGAACCGTAGTCTTTTACGGTTATCCCTTTTTTTTCGGATATTTTGATAGGGATTTTAAAATATTCTCCCCTTTTAAAAAGCAGAGCGTCGCCCTCTTCGAGGTTTTTTATAAAATCGTTTAAAGAGCGGGAGATTATTTCGTGGCGTTCGTTTATTACGACGATCTCCTTTCCGTCTATATGTCTTACGTAGTATTTGTCGGCGTTAAGGGAAGATATCGTTAGAATAAGGAGCGAAAATAGTTTGCGTTTCATTGGGATTTTCTCCGATTAAGAAATATTTTTTAATAAAATCGGCAGAAAATATAAATTATTAACAAATAACCTATCGGGAGGAGAGAGAAGGGATTAAAGATTTCTTAAGATTTGAGAAACGGAGGTTATTACTTCGTCTCTTTTTGCGAACTTCTCTCTTTCGTCTATTAGAAGCGTTTTAAGGCCTATTGAGGTTGCCGGAACGAAATCGAGTTCGTAACTGTCTCCGAGATATAGGCTTTCTTCGATTGCCGGCGGATATTTTTCGAAAAAGAGTTCGTAAAACTTTTTATCCGGCTTTTCGTATCCGATATCTTGAGATATATGGACGTTGTCTATAAGGTGAGAAATCTCTAAATCCTGCAGAATTTTTTTTAGTTTTGAGTCGAAATTGGAGATGATGGAGACGCTTTTCCCCTCCTCCTTTAAAATTTCGAAAGTCTCTTTTACGTCGTATTTTAAGATCCAATGTCTCTTTACGGAGGTGAAGTATTCAAAAAGCTGGTTTTTAGAGTTGTCAACGATATCGAAAAGAGCCAAATTTTTTAAGATCAGGTCGTTATAGTTTTTGTAAAACTCTTTCTTATCCTCGAAATCGTGAATTTTTACCGAGCTGTAAAAGAGAGAGCGATCTACGCAGTCGTAAGCTTTTTCGGCCGTGCTTTTTTCGAGACGGATATCGTAATTTTCTTTCAAGAAAGATCTTAACATATCGGCCGAAGAGGGAGAAAGTTCGGCTATCGTGCCCGCGAAATCGAATATGAAATTTAGTGGCATACCGCTTTACTCTCTTTCGCCATTATTTTATATATCTCTTCGCTTCTCTCTTTCAATTTTTCTATGTTTTCCAAGGTCGTATAAAGCTCTTCGTGATATCTCATCATGACGAAAAGTTCGTCGTTTCGGGTTCTTTGTATCTTCTCTCCCAAAACGAGCTCCCTTATAGCCATTTCCGGAGCGTTGAAAACTTTGCTTACCGTCGCCGTAGTGCCGGAGAGTCTTCCGTTGAATTCGAATATGTAAAATTTTCCGTTTACTTTTCTCGCTTGTATATTTAGATATTTAAGTCCCAGTTTTTTTGCCACCTCTTCGAGTTCTCCTTCCAAAATTTCGTCTTTTATCCTTCTCGCTTTATAGGTGGAGCCGCATTTTAGTTCTCTTTTTAGTATGCATATCCCTTTTACTTCCCCGTCTTCTCCCAAATATATTCCGCTTGTGTATTCTCCCTCTTTTTCGTCGAGGTATTCTTGAAAAACGAAATCTTTATTTCCCAAAAACGGAACGGAATCCTCTATGTGATGGAGGATGTGAAAGTGTTTTGCTCCGTTGTCCAGTCTTTTTTTAACCACGAAAGGTATTCCGACCTCCTCTACGAATTCTCTAAGCTCTTTTTCGTTTTCGGGAATGATCGTTTTGGGAGTGGGAAATCCGTGTTTTTTTAGAAATTTGTAGGTTTCGTATTTATCGTCGCATATTTTTACTTTATCTATCTCTCCCACGAATACTTTCGCGCCGGTTTTTTCCTCTATCAGCGCTTTGTTTTCCGAGATTTTGACGATTTCCGAATCCACGGTCGGGAAGAAGATGTCTATTTTGAATTTGTTTATCAAAGCGATTAAATAGTCTATGTAAGTCTCGTCTTTCGCAAAGGGGGCGATGAAGGATTTGTCGTCGATATGTAAAAACGAGCTGTCTTCGAATACGCATATTTTGTATATTTCAAGATCAAGAGAGCTGTCGTTTAGGGCTTTTACGACTCCTTGCCCTACGTCCCCGCCGACCCCGGAGACCAGTACTTTAATTTTCCTTTTCATGATTTTTCCTTAACCGATACCGCGGTATCTTTAAATTTTTTTGACTTCCACCATCTAAATCGTCTTTTGCTTTCCAAATTTTAACAAAATTTAACTTAAATCGCGTCTTGAAAAGCGATAAGATTAATTATAAAAGAAAAAGATTTATTTACCGTTTAAAAAGTCATAAAAAATGAAATAAAACTTTCGTTTTTAACCTCTTTAAAGATTTTCGTAACAATCGATATTAAATCAAACCCGATATTTAAAGGTGCTGGTATGAGAGCTTTTTTGACGATTTTCGTTCTTCTGGGCGTTTTCGTTTACGCCGAAAACGAAACTTATATGAGAAAGTTGGTAAAAAATAGGGCAAAAGTCGATGCCGTAAAAGGCTTTAAAAAGCATAAAAGAAAACTTTACATATATGCCGACGATAAAGAGATAAGAAGGAAGATAAAAGAGTCTGAGAATCGAAAGGAGATCGATATAGCAAGTCCCGTTATCGGCAAACACGATTTCGTTAGGGAGATAAACATCGTTGTTGAGAGTAAAAAGCCGGTAAAGGTAAAAGGCGTGAAAAATTTTTCGATAGCCTCTCCTACGATCGATAGGAGAAACGATATAAGAAAAGTGAGAATAGATTTGAAACTCGATAAAAAGGTGGAGATCGAATGAAAATGAAAAAATTTCTTGCGATTGCTTTTTCTCTTCCCGTTTTGTCTTATGCCGGCAAAATAGGAAAAGTGGAGTTCGTTAAAAACGCCGCTTTGATCTATCGGCAAAACGGACTTAAAAAGATAGTTATCTTAAAAAACGTCGAAGAGATGGATGCGAAGATAGGGAAAAAGAGGGCAAGCGTGATTTTGTATATGAATTCCGGAAGAGTCGTCAAAATGGAAGATATTTCTCTATCGACTTATAGGAGTTTGGAAAATACCTTGACAAACGCCTCCATGAGAATTCTTACGGAGATTAAATAGAATTTTTTAAATGCCGATATTTTATGCGTGCTTATCGATCGGAATAAGCATCTTGTAAAAAATTTCAAAAGGAGAGTGGATGAAAAAAATTTTATTGGTTGGCGGTTTGGTTTTAGCCGGAACTTTATCGGCCGCTATGGCTCACGGAAATCACCCAAGTTACGTAACGGGCTCCGTTATCAAAAACGACACTCAAACCGAAAACGTAAAGATGGGTAAAAACGCAAAAGCCGTAACCGGAAGCGTTAACGTTAAAAAGAGCGGAGTGATTAACTCTTATATAGAAAACAGAGGACAAACTTCCAATATAAAAATGGGTAAAAACGCTAAAGCTCAAATCGGCACTACCGACATAAATGACGCTTATTTGAATAAAGCTACGATAACCAATAACGCAAATACGGCGGACGTAAAAATGGGCAAAAACGCCAAGGCTCAAATCGGAAGCGTAGAGGTTAGCGGAAAAAGCACGATTACTAAAAGCAAAATTTTGAACAATTCTCAAGTTAAAAGCGTAAAAATGGGCAAAAACGCCAAAGCTCAGATAGGAAGCGTGGAGGTTAGCAAAAAAAGCAAAGTCATCTCCTCTACCGTTTATAACTCTACGAAAGTTAAAAACGTAAAAATGGGCAAAAACGCCAAGGCTCAAATCGGAAGCGTAGCCGTTACCAACGGAAGCAGCGTAAATAATAGCAAAATTTGCAACAGCACTACCGCTAAAAACGTTAAAGTCGGAAAAAACGCCTCTTTGGAAGCGGGAAGCGTAAACATAAAATAATCTTTTATCTTCTTTTGTCGGCCGGAGAGTCGCGTCTCCGGCACTCTCTTATTATTTTTTTCCGCCTTTGCATCCCACATTTTAAGAAAAAACGGAAAATTTCCGATTTAGATCTAAAAAAGCCGTTTGTTTTGAGAGGAATTTAATATGTTTGGAAATAGAAGTTTCATTGTTTTATCGATGGGAACGCTTTTTCTCCTTTGGGGATGCGTTCCGGACGTATCACCTTCCATGTCCGAAAAAGAGATGAAGATAGAATCTCCCTTCGAGGAGGTTACGAGATACTCCAACGCTCTTAGGAAACTCGGAAAAATGATTACGGCCTATGAAGGGGATCCCGTAAAAGTTCAAAGCAAATTCATAACCAACGATACGAGCGACGAGCAATCTTTGCCGAAAGATATTTCAAGAATGCTTATTACCGCTTTGAATAAGATAGGAGAAAATATCATATACGTTCCTTACGATCCTCAATATCTTTTAAACGAAGCTCAAACCGGAGCGCAAATAAATAGAGTTTTGCCC
>CAZPVZ010000211.1:0-11905 GCA_964590185.1 uncultured Campylobacterales bacterium | reverse complement strand
ATAGAAAAGGAGATGGGTTTTGGAAGAGTGGCTCTCTCCTACTTCGGAGAGGATAAGGATAAAAAGGCGAGATTTTGGCTTGAGTGGATGGTTCCGACCATCTCTTTGTTTGACGAGCATATTTCTCAAAAGATAGATAAAACTTTGGCCGAATTTAAGTAGAAGAGTTTTTCATGTTCGATACGCTGCGGCAGGCGGAGAGAATAAGAGAGATAGTTTCCGTTCTCGTTAAAAACGGATTTTACGATTTTATCGGCGAGACCGAGATAGAAAAATATATAAAAATCTCCTTTTTTTCTCCTCCTTCTTCTTCCAAAAAATTAAGCCGCAGCGAGAGAATAAGAAAGACGATAGAGGAGCTCGGTCCGACTTTTATAAAGATGGCTCAGATCCTCTCCACTCGTCCCGATTTGATACCTCTTGAGCTTGTAAACGAATTTTCTAAACTTCAAGATCAAGTCAGTCCCGTTCCTTTTGATGAGATAAAATCCGTTTTCACGGAGGAGTTCGGCAAAGAAGCGGACGAAATTTTTCAAGGGGAGCTCGTTTTGATAGCTTCCGCCTCTTTGGGACAGGTTTATAAAGGCGTATTGAAAAGCGGAGATAAAGTGGCCGTAAAGGTGCTTAAACCGGGAGTTAAAGAGATTATAAAGTCGGATATAGCCATCATGTATAAGATAGCTTCTTTGCTTGAAGGGAAGCTGGACTCTTACGGTATATCCTCTCCCGTTAGAATCGTAAGAGAGTTCGAAAAGAGTATAAAAAAAGAGACCGATTATACGATAGAGGCTTTGAATCTCAAAAGATTTGCCAATAATTTTGAAGGGGATTATAGGATAAAGGTTCCCAAGCTTTACGAAGAGTTCTCCTCTCCTTCCGTTTTAATGACGGAATATATAGAGGGCGTGAAGATAACCGATAAAGAGAATCTTCTTAAAGCGGGGATAGATCCCAAGAGAGTGGCTAAGGTCGGATTCGATCTCGTTTGCAAACAGATTTTCGTGGATAGATTTTTTCACGCCGATCCTCATCCGGGAAATATTTTTGCCTTGAGCGACGATAGAATCGCTTTTGTGGATTTCGGAATGATGGGAAGCATTTCGCGGGAGGATAGAAAATATTTTTTGGATATGATCTATTATATCGTCAAACAGGATGAAGAGAAAGCCGCTCTTTATATCTTGAAACTTGCGAAAGTGGAGAATGAAAATCTCGATATAAACGCTTTCGCTAAAGATATGGGAGATATTATAAGAACCTATTTTTACGGTTCGTTGAAAGATATAAACATAAAAACTCTTCTTAACGACATTCTCTCTTTGATGAGCAGATATAAGATATATTTCAAAGAAAACAATTATCTTCTCGTAAAGGCGATTATAACGATAGAAGGAGTGGGTAAAGAGCTCGATCCCGATTTTAACGCGACGGAAGAGATAAAGCCTTTTATTTTGAATTTTTATAGGGAAAATCTCTCTTTAAAGGCGTTTTTTTCCAATTTATCCCAAATGCCTAAAGAGATCGGAGATTTTTTGACCTCTTTTCCCCACGATATGAAGGCTATCGTCGATAAGATGAAAAACGGTACTTTGAAGATGGAGTTTGAGCATGTCGGACTTGAAAGGTTGGAAGAGAGTATGGAAAAATCCGCAAATCGTCTCGCAATTTCCATTATCGTAGCTTCTATTTTGATAGGTTCTTCTCTTTTGCTTCTTGCAAAAACTCCGCCTCTGTTTTACGGTATCCCCGTTCTCGGTTTGATCGGTTTTATAACGGCCGTCGTAATGGGAATCGTGCTGATAAGTTCTATTTATAGGAAAGGAAGGCTCTAAGATAGAATTTCGTTTATCTTTTCTATATCTTTCAATATCTGTTTTTTCAACTCCTTTAAGGAAGGAAACTTTCTGTTTTCTCTAACGAATTCTTTGAAAATCAGTTCCACTTTTTCTTCGGGAGTCTCTATCTCTTTGCCTATTATGTGTGTTTCCACCGAAAAGCTTCCGTCTATGGTTTCTCTTTTGCCTATGAAGGTTGCGGCCGGAAATAGCTTGTTTTCTATTTTGCAAAACGACGCGTACACTCCCTCTTTAGGAAGCAAAAAACCGTCCGGATCGAGATTTAAAGTCGCTACGAGCTCCTTTTTGCCTATTCCCAATCCTTTTACGACGGAAGCGAATATTCGATAATCCCTTCCTAAGAGTTTTTTTGCGGTTTTCATATCTCCTTTTTTCAAAAACTCCCTTATCGTTCTAGAATGGACGGAGATATTTTCCGCTTTTATCTCTTTAACTATCTCCACCTCTTTTTTAAACATCTTTTTAAGATCGTAAGCTTTATAAGCTCTCTCTTTGCCGAAGTGGAAATCGTATCCGATCACTATCTTTTTAAGAGACGGGAACTCTTTTTCTATTTTTTCGATAAACTCTTCTCCGCTTAGACCTTTTATATCGGATAGTTTCATGAAAAAACAGGGCTTTTTTATGTAAAGGCATCTGTATTTTCCGGGAGTTAAATTCGCTCCCGGCTTTTCTATGATAAGCGCTCCTCCCTTTTCTCCGGTTTTTTCTATAATGATTCGATGCGCTATGTGAACTCCGTCAAAGCCTCCTATAGCGAGAGCTTCTATTTCATTTTTTTCTAAAGTAGTAGAACGTTTCGACATTCCCCTCTTTTCCTTTGATTTTCGATTCTTCTTTGATTAAAAGATTCCAACGGTAATTTTCCGCCACTTTTTCGAATCTCTCTTTGGCTTTTTGAATCGCTTTTTTATCTTTTACGACTCCTTTTTTATCTCTTTTTGTTTCCTTTCCGACTTCGAATTGGGGTTTGAAAAGGAGTATGATTTTGTCGGCGGACAATCTGTCTATATCGCTCATGATATTTTCTATTCCCGTAAAAGATACGTCGCATACTACCAAATTAAACTTTTTATTACATTTAAAGTTTCTTATGTCCGTTCGTTCGAAACTTTTTACTCTCGGATCGTTTTTTATCGAGGGGTGAAGCTGATCTTTTCCTACGTCCACGGCGTAAACCTCTTTGGCTCCGAATTCCAAAAGTATTTGGGTAAACCCGCCGGTGCTGCTGCCTATATCGAGGGCGGTAATGTTTTTTATTTCAATATCTTTATTTTGCAGAAAATATTTTAATTTATATGCGGCTCTGCTTACATAAATCTTTTCTTGTAAAATTTCTATTTTATACTCTAAATCCTTCATATTATATGAAGGTTTTAAAATTACTTTACCGTTAACGAAAACTTTACCGCCTTTTATCAGTTCGGCCGCTTTACTTCTGCTGGAGATAAAATTTTTTTTGTACAAGTATATATCTAATCTCATTTCTTTTTTTACTACTTTTTTTTACTTTTTTCCCATAAATTAATTTATTTTTAATACAAATCTTTATAAAATGCTTAGCAAATTAAAGTATAATAAAGTAACATACCTTTACCAAAGAAATAGTTTAATCTGGGAAAATAGTTATATTATATAAAAAATTTTCTCAAATTAACGATAATAGAATACACGCGAATCCAATACATAAGGAATGAATATGAAAGTTACTAACAAAGAGATAGCTGAGGCTATAAACAAGACTCCGTCGGCAATCTCTTATCTCAAAAAGAACAACCCTAACGAGTTTGTTATTTTGAGATTGGGCGTACTTTGTCAAAAATTGAATCTTGACGAAGACGATTTGAAAGCGATGCACTCTCTTAAACAGATAGAGCTTAAAAAAATCGCTTCGTAAATTTCGTAAATTGAGTTGGGAAGCCTAAGGCTCCCCGTGGCGTTTGAAATCATACTGCTTGAGTCTTTCCCAAAAGAGTCTCAAGCAGTTTTTTGGCGATATATTTTACATAATTTATTCTTTCCTTTAGATAAAAAGTTCTGCAGGCGTAGATTGTCGCCACTCCTACGCGAGCGGTAAGAATGCCGTTTGCCAATCCTTGAGCGCTATGGTAGGATAGTTTGCTTAAAACCGAAGTTCCCAATACGCTCGATAGGTAGTCGCTTGCGAGATCCGTTATGCTTGCAAATATTAGGTTGAAAGAGACTCTTTTTAAAAGTACGATTTTTCCGGTTAGATTCGGTTTATATCCGTAAAGTTCGGCGATAGAGGTTATCATTGCCCAGCTTCTGCTCAATATAAGAATCATATCTATTAAGGCTACCGGACTTATGGCGGTGGATAACGCCGTTTGCGTTGAATACTTTGATATGATTTCGTAGGCTTTTTTATCTAAGGGAGCGAATATTCTCTCCTCTATCGCGTCTAAGACCTCTTCTTGCAAAATCGTTCCTTCTTGGAGCTCTTTTTCAAGAGTTGATGCGTTTTTTCTTATATTTTCGTCTATGTGATTTTTATAGGTTGAGAGGATCTCTTTTGCGAAATGAAATACTTCCGGCGATGGATTTTCTTTTAACTCCTTTGCTTTTTGACGCAAATTTTCTATGTTTTTGAGTCTCGAATATCCTTTATACTGTTTGAAGATAAAATATAGAAAAATCGCGATAAAAATTGCAAAGGATGCGATGTATAAGGTTCCCAAAAAAAGCGAATCGTTTAAAACGGAGCGAAAATTTTTTATTATGTCGTATATGCTTTCTATGGCAAAAAACAATAAAAAAGAGAGGATGAAAGCGACGATTAAAAAAGATTTTTTGCTTTTTTTGCGGATTTTCTCCTCTTCCTCAATCTCTTTGAAATCTCCCTCAACTCGCTGAGGAGAGAGCACGAACTCCTCTTTCTTCGGTTCTTCGTTTTCCTCTATACGGGAAGGTTTTAATTCTTTCATAGTTTATCCTTTAAAATAGAGTATATTACTCTATCCATTCTTATATGTTTTGGCGCTTCTCTGTTTGAGAGCGGAAATCTCGGAGGCTTGAACTTGGGAAATTTAAACTCCCTTTCCCAAACCTCGTCTCCTTTCAAACTTTTCGGGAGAGTTCCGACGTAATGAGTTGAAGGAGTTTCCTCTCCCTCCACTACTCCCCTTATGCAAGCAACTTTTTTGCCATTTATCGTCGCGTAAACGGTTTCGGCCGATTTTACGGAAGCCAAAACCGTAACTTCCGTTTCTATATGCTCTACGCTAAGCTCTTTTTTTATGTCGTATATCATCTCTTCCAAAAGCAGCTTGTACTCTTGTATCTGGTCTTTGGGAATGAGATCGGCTTTCGTAGCGGCGAAAACGACTCTCTCTATTTTTAATCCGAAAAGTTTTGTGATGAAATTATTGTGTCCGTAGGTGAAATTTTGCAAAATCTTTTTTATGCCATATCTCATATCCTCAAAACTCTCTTTTGAATTCTCAAGAGTTTTCAAAAGGTCTATCAATACTATTTGGGTGTCGAAGTTTTGAAAATGATCCAGATGAAGCCTTTTAACCACTTCGTTTACGTATCTTTCGTATCTTCGTTTAAATCGCTCATACACTGAGTTTTCATCCCTCTTTTTCAAAATTTTCGGAGGGGGCAGGGGAGTGAAAAGAAGAAGAGGATCGTTTTCGAGATCTCCGGGTTGTAAAAATCTTCCGGGCTGAATGAAACTTAGTCCTTTGTCGTAAGATTTTTTGAGATACTCTTTGTATGCCGAAACTATTTTTTCGTCCGCGTTCTCGTCGCTATTTGAGTAGATATCAGTGGAATTTACGATTTCGAGCCACTCTTTCGATATGTCGGCTCTTTTGCTATCTTTTGAGAGTCGTAGCATCTGCTCGGACCAATCTTCGAAATTTTTTCCCTGCATATCCAGATCCAAGAGCCACTCTCCCGGATAATCTATAAGTTCCAAATCTATAACTTTGTTTTCCAGCCAGCCGTATCTGCTTTTTACCGTTATCTCTATCGTGGTTTTCGTTACCGATTTCGTGGATTTGGGCCAAGTCGGATTTTTCGATCTGAAGGCTATCAAAAAATTATAATAATCGAACCTTGAAATGGAACTTTCCGGAGGCATAAGTTTTGCGTGAAACTCTTTTTTGCTTTTTTGATGAACGTAGTCTATTTTGTCGTCGGCCAACAGCTGATAGATAAGAGATGTAAGGAAAACGCTTTTGCCGCTTTTGCTAAGTCCCGTAACCGCTACTTTCGTTTTTTCTTTAAATCTGGGGATTTTAAACGGGATTTCTATATTCAAATCAAAAAGATCCATTAAAGCCTCTTTTTGATTTGAATTATAGCAAAATAAGGAGGAGAGGTTATCCCCTCCAATGTCTAACCGGTCCTACGTCCACGTGTACGAATCCGGATCTTGGATAGTATCCCACTCCTCCTTTTCTTAAGTGCATGGCTATTCTTTTTAGAAGATGGAGAGGAACTTTCGGTATTCTGATATCCGCGGCTTTTCCCAAAACGTGGTAGCTGTGTTTTGCGACGCCTCTTCTGTGTCTTCTTAGCTCGTTGTTCGTTTCCGGAGATCTGTATCCGGATAGGAGTTCTATCGGAAGTCCTCCGGCGTATTTTTGGATGACGTGCAACAAATCTATAAGATTATTGTCTATCTCTCTTATTTCGTGTCTTCTATAATCCTCCATTACTTCATATATTTCGTAAATTGCGTCGGATACGTACGCCCCGTTTTCGTAATATACCGCGTTGATGGATTTTCCCGTGTGAATGTTGAAAATGTGGATCTTTCTTATGTCTTCGTTGCCGCCGAAAAGATTGGAGGGAAGGAGTAAGCCGCTAAGAGTCATACCCGCAGCACCTTTTAGAAAATCTCTTCTTGAAATCTCTTTCGTGCTTTTTATTATGCTAAACTCTTTTTCCTCCATTTCGTTTTTCACCGTCCTCCTCCTTTTTGACGAAAAATTTTGAATAAATTCTACTCATAATGAAAGTATATCGACTTTATGCATAAAAAAATTAAAGGTTATATTTATTATATGGTAAAGTTAATTTTATTTTTATTTAGAAGCGAATTTTATTTTCGAAGGAAAATCGGATTTTAAGACTGTAAGTTGTATTTTATCGTAACCGTAAATATCTTCGTAAAGCCTTATTTTTCCGTTTTCGTCGGCTTTAGCCGTGATGTAGTCTATAACGATCGGGATTTTCTTTTTCAAGTTTATCACATAGTGCTCTTTAGAATCTATGATATCTTTTATTTTTAGAAAATTCATGCCGTTTATTTTCTCCACTATGTATTTTAAAAGTTTCATGGGTTTTTTGAGTCTGATGCAGCCGGAGCTGAACATCCTTTTTCGCTTGTTAAAAAGCGATTTGTTGGGAGTGTCGTGCATAAAGACGGCGAAAGGGTTTGAAAATTGGAATTTCACTTTGCCCAAAGGGTTGTAAATGCCGGGTTCTTGAACGAAAACGAACGGGATGTTATCCTCTTCGGTAAACTGATTCCAGTCGACGTCGTAAATGTTTATTTCGTTTTCGAGTTTCCAGTTATCGTAAACGTGCATATTTTTTTGATAAAAAGATTCCGGATTCGTTTTGATTTTTTTCAAAAGATCTTTTTGAACGATCGTTTTCGGAACGTGCCAGTAGGGATTTAGCACTATCGATGAGATGTAGCTTGTAAATACGGGAGTGGGGCGCTCCTTTTTGCCGACTATGACCGGCATTTTCATGATCGAGCCGTTTTCTTTTTTAAAAATCATTTCGAAAGAAGGGATATTTATCTCTATATACGGTTTTGTGATATCTTTCGGAAGCCATCTGTATCTCTCCATGTTTAGAACTATTTTGTCTATAATCTCTTCGACGGGTATGTTCATGGCTTTTATCGTTTTGTATCCGATGCTTCCGTCCGGAAAAAGAGAGAATCTTTTTTGGAAATTTTTTACTTCTTTTAATAATTTTTTATCATAATAAGCGGGATCTTCCGTTTGGTTTATATCGAGTCCCAATCTTTTTCTAATTACTATCAGTCTGGGGTCTTTGCTTCCGTATCTTATCGTTTTGCCAAACGGTATTTTCTCAAATCCTCCGTTTTCGGCTATCTTTTTGTAAAAACTCAAAGCTTTTTTCAGATTTTCGTACTCTTTGTATGGAGGAGCGAGATCGTCTATGGCTTTTTTAACCTCTTTTTTTATAAAGCGTTTTGCCAAATAGTCTATTAGATTGATGTTCTTATTTTCTCTAAGCCACTCGAATTTCTCTTTTTTCGTTTCGCTTATTTTAACTATCTCCCGCCAATTTCCGAAACCGTAATACATATCGTAAGCTAAGGAGATGTAAGCGTCCGTAAAGAGTATGTCTAACTCTTTTGTTATGAAATTTCTCTCTTTTTCGTTTGCGTACTCTTTGTCTATCAACTTTTTTGTCAGAGAAAAAATTTTGCTTTTGTGGTATTTTTCCGGATTTAATCCGTGAGTTTCGCTCTCTTTTATCGCCTTTATGATCCATAAAGCGTTTACGGTAAAACGCTTATCTTCGGTAAACCATAGCGGTTTGTAGTTGTCTTCGAAAAATTTCGAATAAAATTTAAAAGTCTCTTCTCTCCTATTTAACTCTCTATTTAGCTCTTGCGGATCGTAAAGGGAGTTTTTTTCATCGATCTTTTTCTCTTCGTTCTTTTTAAGAGAGGGGTCGGCTTCATTTTTAGGAGGCGGGATCGCTGCTTTTTTCGTGGAGTTATTTTCGCTCAAGACGCCGTTATCGTCCGCTTGTAAAAGTATTACGGTATGCTCTTTTGCAAACAAATACGCGTTTATGAATATTGCGATAAATATTCCTAATACTCTTACCATCGAACGCTTCTTTTAATTTTTTTGACCGATATGAATATAAATTTTAACTAAATAGAGATAAAATTTAACTTTTATTTTAGTTGGTGCTTTTTTATATCGAATTTTTGAAATTTTTCTAAATAGTTCGATTCGGGAAAATGCTATAATGGGTGAAATTTTTAAAAGGAGTTTCAAATGGTAGAGTTTTTGAAAAAGGTTACCGAATGGGTTTTGGATAAAGAGGAGCAAGCCGCTCAAAACTGCAAAATAGATCTTGAGGATTTGGAAAAACAAATAAGCGTCGTAAAAGAGAAGAGAGAGAAACTTAAAAAAGAGTGCGAAGAAAATCTAAAAGAGCTTGATCATATTTTGGAAAGACTTGACAAAATAAAGGAGAAAGAGCTCTCCTGCGATAGAGAATAGGTTTTTTATCTCTCTTCGTAAAGTCCGATGTCGGGAGCTTTTCCTTTGAAATATCTCTTTTTTTCGATGGGAACTCCCGCATCTATGCATGGAGATGAGGGGAGCAGATGAAAATCTCTTTTTCGAGCGTTTACGAATTTCGGATCTTTTTGGATATTTCGAGATATTTTATCGTAACCGCTTTGAGCGTTGAACTCTTTTACCGTTAAAAATTTTCCTCGATAATGGACGCTCTTTTTGACGCCTTTTGAATTGTATATACAGTTGTTTAAGTAGCCGTTTCTTTTTACGCTTTCGTGATTATCTACGATTATGGCCGCATAAGGCAGATCGTCTTTTGAGTTGAGACCGCAGTCGTAGATGATGTTGTTTCTTATCAAATTGTTGTATTTGTCGCTATTTCCGGCTCTTATTCTTATTCCGGCTTCGTCGCAGTTTATGATGATGTTGTTGTCTATTTTGTTGTCGTGGCTTACGTAGTCTTTCCCGTATCCTTGTATCTCTATTCCTTGAGCCGTTCCGTAAGGTTTTACGGGAGAGTTTTTGACGGTGTCTATGACGTTATGATGAAAATGGTTATGATCTCCGTTTAGTTGGCTTCTAACCGTCGTATTTTTTATGATGTTGTAAAAAAATTCGTTATGATGGGCTTTCCCCTCTATTCCGTCCACTCCTATTCCTCTTCCGTAAGAGATGTTTTCGGCCGTAATTACGTTGTTGTAGAATTTGTTATTATAAACTCCGGGATTTAAAGGATTGATGGCTACTATGTTTATACCGGTATGTCCCCAGTTTTTTATTTTGTTGTTTCTTATTACGCAGTTATGCGCTCCGTTGTTTATGTATATTCCGTCTATTGAGCCTCTTGTTGAAGGAGCTTCGTAAGTAAAATCGAATTTCGAATCTATAACGCAATTTTCCACCAAAATATCGTGAGAGGGAACGTATCTGCCGCCGACGTTGTTGTCCATTATCTGAATGCCCATTCTTCCGTAAGCGCCTATTTTACAGTTTCTTATGATTATGTCGTAACATCCTCTAATAGCTATCGAGTAGCCGTTTCCTCCCTCTATGGCTATGTTTTCGAATATTATGTTGTGTTTGTCTTTTAAAAGAATTGTCTCGTATCTTAAGTTTACTTTTATTGATTCGTATTCGGATGCCGGATTTCGGCGAGAATAGAGATATAGTTTTTTATCTTTCCAAAACCAAAATATCTTTTTCCCGTCTATCTCTTTTTCGGAATATCCGGCTCTTAAAACTTCTTTATTGTTTAGCATTATTCTTTGGGGATGGAAAGGGAGATTGAAACTCCATAAATTTTTCCGTTTCTCTTTTTTGAAATTATCTTCTATTTTGCTTCCGGGAAGTTCGACCATGGAAGTTATGACGGGAAGTTCGCCCTCTCCGTAGGAGGTAAAAATTATTGGTTTATTTTTCTTTCCGGAAGAGGAAACGATGAAATATCCTCTAAAAACTTCACCTCTTTTAAAAGCTATCTTATCTCCCGGTTTGAATTTGAAGCTTATTAATTTTTTTATGTTTTTCCACGCTTTTTCGGGAGACGTTCCGCTGTTAAAGTCATTGCCGTTTGTTGCGTCTAAATAATATGTTGTGGAGAACGCAAAACTAAAAAATAGACACCAAGTTAATATCTTTTTCATTTCTCTTTTTCGTTCTTTTGATTATAAATCGTATAAAGTTTCGCCAATGCTCCTATCAAAGAAGCATTGTAGCTTATCGATACTTCATTTCCGATATAATCTTTTCTGTCGTCTTTATAATCAAAATCGTTTAAACTTTTAGGACCTCCCACCATTGCTCCGGTTAATTCGTAAGTATTTACTACGGGATAATTTATATCGTGAGTCGGAGAGTGGTGGGAGTTGGCGTGATGGGGATTTTTCGGGTAGCGGCTGCCGAAACCTATAAGATACGAGCTTTTTCTGGGATTATCTCCCAAAATGTAATCTATTTGGCTTTTTGCAAAATTTATATATCTTGTTTTATCCTTTTCGTAGGGAGTGAAATCGCTGTAAACCAAGCTTATGAAAGCGAGATTTGCCGCGTATTGCAAAGAGCCCCATTTATCGGCAAATACCAATCCTCCTTTCGTTCTTTTTGCCTTTTTCATCCAGTAGTGGAGATGTTTTCTCGTTAGGTTGTGAAAGTAGGAGTTGTCGGTCAAAACGGCAAGAAGCAAAAATACCGCGTTATCTTTATCTCCCCAATTAAGAGGCCAGTAGATAGAGTCTTTATTCAACTCGTATCCGAAATTTAGCGCATCTTTGAGATATTTTTTATCTTCCGTAGCGATATAGAGCCAAATTGCGGCAAACGACAGCTCGTCTTTGTAGTCGGGATCGTCGTAAGAGCCTTTTGCCATTTTGTAACCGGAATTTCCTTTGAAAGTTTTCGAGAAAAGATATAGCCTTTTTGCCGTTTTTAGAAGCTTTCGGGCGTAAAGGGGGCGTTTGTTTTTAAATACCAAATATCCTATCGCCAAAGCGGCGGCGGTTTGGGAACTTGCTCCGCTACAGGGAGAATCGTACGAGCAGTAGTAGGATTTTCTTTCATAATTTATATCTTCAGCCGGCATCCAATATTTATGATCTATTTTCGGATCTCCGACTTGATAGAAAAATATGTCTTTTTTTAAAGACGAGCCTATCTTGTAGCTTTTTAGAAAATAGTCGAGAGCGTATTTTAAATTGCTTTTTGCGTAATCTTCTATTTCGAGTTTTTTTAAAGCTTTTTTGCCTACGAGTATTCCCCACCCCATCATCGAAGCGG
>CAZPVZ010000210.1:0-3835 GCA_964590185.1 uncultured Campylobacterales bacterium | reverse complement strand
TCTTTGGATCGAAAAGAGCTTTTTAAACCTTGCAATATGAGTTTTTCGATGATTTATGCGAAGATTTTGTATATCGTCGGAAAAATCATAAAACAAAGCGGAGGAGAACCCGCCGAAATAGGGGTTAATGTGGTAAAAAGCATAGCTCTTTCCCCTTTGTTTTAAGATAAGATTGGTTATAATTAAATAAATTTAAATTTATGGAAGGATGGATATAAATGGATCTTTCGTTCGATATGTTCATAGAAACGGAAATTCCTAAAGACGAGGTTATTATCTCAAGAACCGATTTAAAAGGAATCATAACCTACGCTAACGAAACTTTCGCAAATATTTCCGGTTATGCGGTTGACGAGCTGATAGGCAGACCTCATAACATACTAAGGCATCCCGATATGCCAAAAAGCGTTTACAAAGAGCTTTGGGATACGATAAAAGAGGGCAAACAGTGGAGCGGTTACGTTAAAAATCTTAGGAAAGACAGAGGTTATTATTGGGTCTATGCCGAGGTTTCCGGAGTTTACAAAGACGGAAAACTGGTGGAGTATAAATCGATAAGAAGCTGGGTTCCGAAAGAAAAGAGAGTGGAGATGCAAAAAGTTTACGATAAGATGAGATACGAAGAGGGGGAGAAGGTAAGATGCGTAAGCTATATTCCCGCTCAAACCTATGACAAGCTTCTTGAAAAAGCGAGAGAAAAAGAGATAACCGTGGAGAAACTTTTGGAGGAGCTTGCGAATAATGAAGGGGAGAGTTTTCCCCCTTTTACTTGGAAAGTATGTGCCGATCGGGAGAATAGGTTTTGAAAACTCCTCTAAAAACCTCTCTATCTCCGACTTTGCCGATAACTTCCACTTTTGCTTTTTTACCCTCTTTTTCCGAAACTTTAGCCGAAAACTCGACTTCCTCGTTGACTTTTACGGGTGATAGAAATTTAACCTCCGCTCCCGTCAAAACCACGTAAGGGTCGTTAACCGCGCTCATAGCCGCAAAATCCGCCGCACTGAAGGTAAATCCTCCGTGGACGAGTCCCTCTTCGTCGGCGCTCATTTGAGGGGTGGTTTTTAGCAAAACTTTGGATTCGTTCTTTTTAAGCTCCTTAATCTCCCCGCTTAGGGAGGGATCTATCTTTTTGTGAGTTTTAAGCTCCATATCGTTCCTTTCGATCGTTTTTCGGGCAGTAGTTTTTTATCGGACAGATGTCGCATTTGGGATGTGACGGGAGACAGATTGTTTGTCCGAAACTAACGAGAGTGAAATTAAGCTCCTTCCAATACTTTTTCGGCACTTTTTTCTCAAGCTCTTTTTGCGTCTCTTTTTCGTTTTTCGTTTTTATAAACCCTAAGAGATTCGGAATGCGGTGAACGTGCGTATCCACGGCTATGGAGGGTATGGAGAAGGCGTTGTTTAAAACGATGTTTGCGGTTTTTTCTCCGACTCCTTTTAGACTTAGAAGCCGTTTTTTATCTTCGGGGACTTTCGAATCGAACCTTTCAATAAGCTCTTTTGAAACGCTTTGGATCGTTTGAGCCTTTTTTCTGTACATTCCGGTAGGTTTTAAAATCTCATGGAGAGTTTCTCTCGGAATTTTGACGAGTTTTTCGGGAGTATCCGCTATTTTAAAGAGATTTTTGCAAACTTTTGCCGTTATTTCGTCTTTCGTTCTTAGACTAAGAAGAGTCGAGATCAGTATCGTAAAGGGAGTTCTCTCGTAACTGTTTTTTAAAATGTTTGCCGGAGAGTTTTTCGGTGTTTTCTCTTTGAGAATCTCTAAAATCTTTAGAAAAGTTTCTTCGTTCATATTCAAATTATTAGAGGAGGACGGCTTTAGCCGCCCCCCTTTATGAAGGAGATAGAATAGTTTTTATATGGAGTCTATTATTTTATTTAGCGTTTCGCTCGGTCTCATAGCGGCTTCGGCTTTTTCGTCGTTAGGATGGTAATATCCTCCTATATCTTTAGGCTGTCCTTCAGCCGCAAGAAGCTCGTCAAGGATTTTTCTCTCGTTTTCTTCCAAAGCTTTCGCAACTTCGGAGAATTTTTCGGCAAGCTCTTTGTCGTCGCTTTCGGCAAGAGCTTCAGCCCAATATTTCGCCAAGAAGAAGTGGCTCGCTTTATTGTCCGGTTCGCAGCATTTTCTGCTCGGAGCGTTGTCGTTGTCAAGATATGCGGCGTTTGCCTTATCCAAAGCCTCGGCTAAAGCTTTGATTTTCTCGTCGCCGGTTTTGTTGTAAATCATTCTTAAAGATTCCGCAAGAGCCAAAAACTCTCCTAAGGAATCCCATCTTAAGTGACCTTCTTTTAGGAATTGCTGAACGTGTTTAGGAGCGGAACCGCCTGCACCTGTTTCGAATAATCCTCCTCCCGCCAAAAGAGGAACGATGGACATCATTCTCGCACTCGTTCCAAGCTCTAAAATAGGAAATAGATCCGTTAGATAGTCTCTTAAAACGTTTCCGGTAACGCTTATCGTATCTAGTCCCGCTCTAAATCTTTTTAGAGTGAATCTCATAGCAAGTTGCGGAGCCATAATGTGATATTCGATCGGCTCTTTCTCTACGAAAGGAGGCAGATACTCGACCACTCTTTTAATCAGGTTCGCATCGTGAGCTCTGTTGCTGTCAAGCCAGAATACCGCAGGAGTGTTTGTAAGTTTCGCTCTTTCGTGAGCAAGTCTTATCCAGTCTCTTACCGCAACGTCTTTAACTTTATAAAGTCTCCAGATGTCGCCTTTTTCGACTTTATGGCTCATAAGAACGTTTCCGTCCTCGTCTTTTACCTCCATCACTCCGTCTTCCGCTACTCTGAAAGTGAACGGATGGCTTCCGTACTCTTCGGCTTTTTTAGCCATAAGTCCGACGTTGCTTACGTGTCCTATCTTGGTTACGTCGAATTGTCCCTCTTTTTTGACGTTTTCTATGATTTCGCTATACATTCTTGCGTAAGTTCTATCCGGAATTACGCACACGCATTGTTGAAGCTCTCCGTCTTTGTTCCACATTTTACCGCCGTCTCTTATAACCGGAGGCATGGATGCGTCTATGATGATGTCGTTTGAGAAGTGAAGGTTCGTGATGCCTTTATCGCTGTCAACCATTGCGATGTTAGGTCTTTTTTTGTAAGTTTCGAAGATCTCAAGCTCGATCTCTCCTCTTACTTTTTCGGGAAGTTTTTGAATCTTTTTATAAAGATCTCCGAGTCCCAAATCGGGATTTACTCCGACCTCTTTGAACTCTTTTTCGAATTTTTCGAAAACCTCTTTAAAGAAAGCTTTTACGGCGTGTCCGAAAATAATCGGATCGCTTACTTTCATCATAGTGGCTTTTAAGTGGATGGACCAAAGAAGATCTTTCTCTTTCGCATCTTCTATCGTTCTCTCTAAAAACTCGCTTAAAGCTTTCGCGCTCATAAAGCTTGAAGATACGATTTCGTCTTTTTCGACTTCGAGCTCTTTTAAAACTTTGCCGTTAAGCTCGATGGTCAGTTTGCTGTCTTTCTCCATTATTACGGATTGCTCGTTTGCGTAGAAATCGTTTCCGTACATATAAGCGACGTAAGTTTTTGCGTCTTTGTCGAAAGGTTTGAGTTTATGAGGATGTTTTTTAACCCACTCTTTAACGACTTTAGCCGCTCTTCTGTCGGAGTTTCCTTCTCTAAGAACCGGGTTTACCGCGGATCCCAGACATTTATTGTATCTCTCTCTTATCTCTTTCTCTTCCTCCGTTTGAGGCTCTTCCGGAAAATCCGGCAGATTGTATCCTTGCTCTTGAAGCTCTTTTATGGTCTCTTTTAGCTGAGGAATGGAAGCGGAGATATTCGGAAGTTTTATGATGTT
>CAZPVZ010000209.1:0-7548 GCA_964590185.1 uncultured Campylobacterales bacterium | reverse complement strand
CTAACTTCCACCGTTTTTCCCGGTTTACCCGGCTGGGCGTAAGTGGGCTTTTGATTGGTAGAGCTTCTAAAATGCCAATTCCCAAGACCTCCCTTTCCGCCTTTTAAAAAAAGAACTTTTTCCCCGTCGTTAACCAAATCCAAAAGGACCTCTCCGGTTAGTTTATCGATAACCTGCGTTCCGGGAGGAACTTTTATATAGAGATGCTCTCCTCTTTTGCCGTGCATTTTTCTGCCCATTCCGGGGCGTCCGTTTTGAGCTTTCAGATGTTTTTTGCCTTTAAAGTGAGAGAGTGTGTGGGTATTGTTATCCACGACAAAATATACGTCTCCTCCGTCTCCTCCGTCTCCTCCGTCGGGACCGCCTTTTGCGACGAATTTTTCCCGTCTGAAAGAGACCGCTCCGGCTCCGCCTTTGCCCGAACTAATAGTCAACTCAACATTATCTATGAACATAAAGTAACCTTGATTTTTTATCGAAATTGTAACAAAAAAGAGTTAAAAATAGAGAAAGTCAAAAGAAAAAAGCCGCATTCAGCGACTTTTTCAAAAAGTTAAGAATTAAGCGGCAGGATATACTGAAACTTTTTTTCTTTTTTTATCTTTTATTTCAAATTTCACGTATCCGTCGATTAGAGCGAAAATAGTGTGATCTTTTCCGAGTCCTACATTGTTTCCGGGATGAACTTTAGTTCCTCTCTGTCTTATTATGATATTTCCGGCTCTAACGAACTCTCCGCCGAACTTCTTAACCCCTAACCTTCTACCGGCTGAATCTCTATTATTCTGGGTACTACCTTGACCTTTCTTGTGAGCCATTATTCACTCCTTAATTTATGCAGATATTTTATTTACTCTAACTCTCGTTAGCTGTCTTCTAAAACCTTTTTTAAGTTTGCTATCTTTTCTTCTTCTCTTTTTGAAAATAATTATTTTTTTGCCTTTGAGATGAGTTACCACCTCAAGCTCCACCTTAGCGCCTTCCACATAAGGAGTTCCTACTTTGATCTCTCCGTCATGCACCGCTAAAACTTCGTTTACCTCTATCTTATCTTTTGGCTGAGCGTCAAGTTTATCGAGATTTATATAATCTCCCTCTTGAACTTTGTATTGCTTCCCGCCATTTTTTATAATAGCATACATAGCTATAACTTCCTTTCGTCGTTTTTGTTAATGGTGGTTTAAGTGGGGGATTGTATCCAAAATTTAATTAATAAAAGTTTAAATTTAAAAAAACCCTTACGATAAGGCCGAATTATCTTTTATCAAAGAAAAACGGACGGAGAAAAAGAGTCCCGTCCGTTATTCTCCTTTGAGCTCTTCGGTAACGGTAGGAACCGCTTTTTGAACGCCCTCTTGAACTTTTTCCTTCACTTCTTTAGCTTTCTCTTTTATGCTTTCGGTAACGGAAGGCGTCTTAGCACTTTCGTTAGCGGTATTTTCATCTTTCGTTTCGGAAGGGGAATTTAAGGCTTTTTCTTGAGAAGTTTCGACTTTCTCCTCTTTCTTAGGCTCTTCCTTAGCGTTCTCCTCTTGAGGTTCTAAAGAGGTATCGGGAGTTTGAGCCTCTTGTTGCTCACCGTTTTTTGCTTTTTCGCCTTCGTCAGCTTCGTGACTTTCGGAAGCTCCTTTCTCCTCGGACTCTTTTTCGGCTTGAGCCTGAGGCTCCGGATTTTCCTCTTTCGGCTCCGAAACGCTCTCTTCTTTTTTAGACTCCTCTTTTACGCTCTCTTTAGCCTCCGCTTTTTCGGTAGCTTGATCGGCTTTAGTCTCTTTTGCCTCCTCTTGCGGACTCTCCTCCTTTTGCTCGGAAACGCTCGCTTTAGATTGCGCGTTTTTTAGATTCTCAATCTCCTCTTCCAAAGCCTCTATCTTATCCTCCAACGAAGAGACGGCTTTTACGTTGGCTCCGTGCTCGTAAACCAACTCTCCTCCCTCTTTTCCCTGAAAAAAGGTAGCTCCTATAAAAGCTATCAGCAAAAGAAGATACAATATTTTGCTCCACGCTTTTTTGACGAACATGCTTATAAATTTAAAAAAGAGCAATACCGCAGTCGAATATACAAGATATATTCCCAAAAGTTTATGCTCTTTAAGCTCCTCTTGTCCTTGAGGGGAAAGAAGAGAAAAAGTCTCTTTGCCGTCCGTTTTACCGGTTAAAAATGCCGCGAAAAACACCGCTCCTATCAAGATTATAAGTATGGTGCTCGTTACGTTTAAAGCCCTTCTTTTCATAATAAGATTAATAAGCTCTATTAAAAGCAAAATTACGGGTAACGCTATTGCAAAATGCACCGTTACGGGATGAAGCAACACGGGTATCTCGATCGGTAACGGGGGAATCGGAATGTCGATAGCGGGTAAATTCATAGCTTTTCCTTTTTTTGATTTTGAATTATAATAATAAATTATACAACATAAAAATTGTTAAATCAAGATTTTTAATCTTTCGGATTCTCAAAAAAGATATACTGAGTCGAATAGTCGCTAAATTCGAAATAGACTCTTTTTTCTCCTCTATCCACTTTAAAATTTAAATTCTCATCCAAATATCCGTACCCGAATCTGTAAGGTCTCGGAGTTTTTCCGTCTTCCGTGCTTACGGCGGTAGTTATCTTATCTATCTTCATAAACCTCTTTACAAGTTTTCCTCCGTTATAAATCTCCAAAACTCCGTCGGTTCCGGTCCAATTTTGTATGGCTCTTCCGAGTCTGTTTTGAGTCTCCTGAGTACATCCTCCCAAAAAGAGAAACACCGTAGCGGCCGCTAACGCTAACAAATATCTCATTTCCATCTCCTATCGATTAAAATATGGTGTTTTATTATCATAGCATAAACTTATCAAAGTTCCACTAAAGTCGCTCCGTAACCTCCCATTTTTAAGGGAGCGTCTTTGAAAGATTTCACTTTAGGATGAATTTTTAAAAATTCTTTTACGGCATAAGCAAGTTTTCCCGTTCCTATCCCGTGATATACCAAAATCTCGTCAAATCCGCTTATTAAAGCGTCGGAGATAAATTTATCAAGCTTTTCCACCGCCTCTTCGCTCCTTAAACCGTGCAAATCCAAAGTGACGGAAGCTTTTTTCGGCTTTTGAACGCAAACTTTCGAAACTTTCGCTTTCGGCTTCGGAGGATTTCCGCTCCTTTTTAACTCTTTTAAAGGAACTCGCATCCTAATCCCTTCATCCGTCTCTATCATCGCCTCGTCTTTTTTCAAAGAGAGGATAACGCCTCTGTTTTTACCGTATTTTACGCGGTCGCCTTTTTGCAGAGGCAAAGGTTCCCGCTCTTTCGCGTTCTCCTTTATTTTTTGCCTTTTTTTATACGCTTCGTTTAAAACTCTATGAATTTCGGGAGCCGTTTTCTCCCTTGCGGCCTTTTTGGCCTCCTCTATCGCTTCGTTATAGAGAGTTTCATACTCTCTTTTAAGCTCTTCCATCTCCTTTTCGAAATTTTCTCTTTTTAAAACCAAAGCTCTCTTTTGTCTCTCTACTTTGTCAAGTTCTCTATCGAGCTTTCTCTCCTTCTCCCTCATCGTAAGTTCGAGTTCTATATTTTTTTGAATAAGCTCGTTTAATTTTTCCCGATCCTCCCCGTAAACCTTCTTCGCCTCCGCTATAATATTAGCCGGTATGCCGTATCTAAGCGCGGTCTCGAAAGCGTAGCTTTTTCCTATCGTTCCTTTCAAAAATTCGTAAGTGGGTTTTCTGTTTTCTTCGTCATATAGAGCCGCCATCAATTCCACTTCCTCGTTCGTAGCCATCATGGAAGCCAATCTTTTATGGTGAGTCGTTATCACTATCTTCATATCTTTTTTCAAAAGTTTTTCAAGTATGACTTTAAACAAAGATGCGGCTTCGTCCGAATCGGTTCCGAGTTCTATCTCGTCAATACCGGCGATAAAACGATCTTTTGAGAAAAGTTTGCTAAATTCGACCATCCTGCCGGCAAAAGTGGAGATATCGTTTTTTACGTTTTGAGGATCGTCAACGACGGCTATAATCTCTTTAAAATGAGCTATCTTGGAATTGTGTTTGTCTATTTTCATGGGAATTAAATATTTAGAAAGAAAAACCGCACTCAAAATAGATTTCAAAAGCATCGTCTTACCGCCGGCGTTAACGCCCGTAATCATCAAAATCTTCTTCTTAAATTCGACGTTTATCGGTTTTGGATCGTGCAAAGCGGGATGAATGAAGTTTTTAAGAACGATCTCTTTTTTGGAAGAAGGAAGAACAAACTCCAAATCTTCGGTTTTCGCAAAACGAATCCTTGCTTGATAATGATCGAATCTGTCAAACTCTCTATTTATAAACGATAAAAATTTCAAAAATTTATTAAAAATCGAAGATATCCGCCTCTCATACTCGTATATAAGCTCCTCTCTTTTGCTAAGCAAATCCGCCTCTTCCTTTTTTAAAGAGACGATATTTTGAGGAACGACGTAAAAAAATCCGCCGCTACTTCTTCCAACAACCGTAGCTTTCAGTATATGATTGAATCCCCCTCTAACCAAAAGCGTCTCTTCTCCGTTTACGAAATGGATCTGCCTATCCACCAAATACGGAGAGAGTTTAGCGGTCGATAAGAGCCTGTTTAAACTCGTCCTTATCTTCTCCTTGTTTTTGGCCAAAGCCGCGGAAACGGACAAAAACCTATCGTCAACGTCCTCCTTAAGCTCCCCTTTTTCGGTAAAATACGAAAGAACTTCCTCTATTTCGTTAGGAATGGAGATTTTCAAAAGCCATTCCGAAACCGCGCCTTCGAAAGGAAGAGTCTTTAAATATTTAAAATATCTTATAATTTTTACGAACTCGTAAATCTCGTAAATCTTTAAAACTCCGAACTTCTTAAGATGCATAATTTCGGTATCGAGATTTTTAACGCTTTTGGGAGGGGAAAAGGAGAGTTTTGAGATCTCGTTTATAAATCGGTAATGAAGATTAACGTCTCCTTCTATGGGGAGAGGTTTCTCTCTTGCGAAAAAGGCCGAAAAAGAGTCTATAAAATCCGTTAAATCAAGTTTCGATACGAGTTCTTTCATTTTCTTCTTTTGCTACACTTCTCCACGGGATATACAACTCCTCTAACTTCTTTGTATTCCTCTTTTCCGAGAAATGAAAGTGTAGCAAAATTTAATATAAAATAGGAACTGTTTACCTCCCTATTTTCGCAATATACGCTTTTGCCTTGATTGAAAGCCGTTATTATAGCTCTGTTTCTCTCCTGCTTTTCCGAAAGTTTAGCCTCGTAAAAAAAAGCGGCTATTATTAAGGAAAAAAACAGCAGGAAAAAGATTATTTTGCTTCTTATCGAAAAATTGCTTTTTATAATCCCTATCAATACGGCTATTAAAAACGAAACCGTAACGAAGAGTAAAACCTGCACTATAAAGTCCCTCTCAACTGATAAGTTATGTCGCCGGCTCCGAAACCTATAATAAGCCCCTCTTTAAGTTCGTCTATACTCTTTTGACTCTTTAAAAGCTTTATCTTGCTTCCTTCTCTTTTTATCTTATCCGCAAATTTGGGATTGTATTTTTTAAAATGCTTTTCAAAATCTATATCGACCTCCTTCTCTCCCACGTTCCAAACCGGAAGAATGATAAGCTCGTCGACTCCGTCGAAACACTCTACGAATCTATCGAGATTATCAAGCGTTCTGGAATATTTATGAGGTTGCCAAATGGCTATGACCTTTTTTATATCCATAAGTTTCGCATACTCCCTTGCGGATCTTATAGTCGCCTCTATTTCGGTGGGATGATGCCCGTAGTCGTCTATCAGAATATAATCTTTCGTCTGAGCCAAAATATCGAATCTTTTTTTAATTCCTCTATAATTTCTTATATTCTCCTTCACTTCCTCAAGACTCTTCTCGTTCAAAGCCGCCAAAATCGCCAAAGAAGCATCAAGCGCTATATGCTCTCCTATCCCCCAAACTTCGAAAGTTCCCAAATCTTTCAAAACGAAAGAGGTATAAGGCTCTCCGTCAATTATAACCGTCTTTATATCTTTTATATCCTTGCTGGGATAGAGTCTTATCGCCTCCATATCGAGAGTGGAAAGAAAATCGTCTTCGGCGTTTATGACTCTGATCTTGGCTTTTTTTATAAACTCTTCATACGCTCCGTAAAACTTCTCGTAATCATACCCGTAATGCTCCATATGCTCCGGTTCCGCGTTGGTTACCACCGCTATGTAAGGATTGGAGTTTAAAAAGCTCTCATCGCTCTCGTCCGCCTCGAAAATGATGTAATCGCTCTTTTTATAGTGCATATTGGAACCGAACTGCTTGCTTTCCGCCCCTATAATAACCGTTCCGTCTATAACGGAAGCGAGCATCGCGCTCGTAGTGCTTTTGCCGTGAGCTCCGGCTACGGCAAAAACTTTTTTATTCGCAAGTATCCAAGGAAGAGCGTCTTTTCTCGAAAGAACCAAAGCCCCTTTTCTTTTAGCCTCCACAAGTTCCACGTTATCCTCTTTTATAACGGCCGAATAGATAACGATATCCTGATCCTTTATCGCATCTTTGGAATGCGGAACGGTAACCTTTATCCCCTCTTTTCTTAAGGCTTCGGTTATGGGAGTCTCTTTTATATCGGAACCGCTAATCTCATATCCGTTCTTCTTTAGATACCTTGCAAGAGCCGAAAGCCCTATGCCTCCTATCCCTATGAAATGAACCTTCTTGCTCAAAAGCCCTCCTTTATAAAATCTCTCAGCCTCTCCATCGCCTCTTTGGTTCTATCCTCTTTTTCAACCAAAGCGATTCTCACATAACCCTTACCGGCTCCATTCCTGCCCAAAAAAGAGCCCGGCAGAACTTTGAGATTTTTCTTTTCGTAAAGTCTCTTAGCAAAAGAGATATCGTCATCCACCTCAAACCATATATAGAAAGTGGCCTCGGGAGGATCGATATCGAGCACCTCTTTTACGATTCGAAAATTTTTCGCATAATTTTCTCTGTTTATTTCAGCGTGCTCCTCGTCATTCCAAGCCGCCGCGCTTGCGTATTGCAAAGGAAGAGGAGAGGCGCACCCCACGTAAGTTCTATATCTTAAATACTCTTTTAGGATTTTCCTATCTCCGGCTATAAAACCGCTTCTAAGACCGGGAGCGGAGCTTCTTTTGGAAAGGGAGTTTATAACCAAAATATTTTTAAAATCCCTATTTCCGACCTTTAAAGAGGCTTCAAGCAAAGAGGGAGGCTTTCTATCGAAATACAGTTCGCTATAACATTCGTCGTTTAAAAGAGTAAAATCAAACTCCATCGCTTTCTCTACCCAAATGGAAAGCTCATCTAAAGAGAGAACCGACGCGGTCGGATTGTTCGGAAAATTCAAAATCACCAAATCGCACTCTTTTAAAACGCCATCGTCAATTACGGGTTTGAAATCGTTCTCTTTTTCAAGATCAAGATAAACTATTTTAGCCCTTGAAGCTATTGCCGCTCCTTCGTATATCTGATAAAAAGGATTGGTAAAAGCCATAACCGGCTCTTTTTTATCGAAAAGCAGAAATTGAGGAAAATTAAAAAGCAGCTC
>CAZPVZ010000208.1:0-3553 GCA_964590185.1 uncultured Campylobacterales bacterium | reverse complement strand
CTAAGCCTCTCATCGCCGATAATACTGCGCCTTACTGGCGTGGGAACGTAGGTCGCCGCCGGCTTGAGTTTATCGGACTTGCTATGAAACTTCTAATCAGCTCCTGTTTACTCGGCAACCTCGTAAGATACGATGCAAAATTGTTATTTGTTTGAATAAAGCGGCCGTTATTAGACCGCTTCGGAAAGATTTTTATCTTATTTCAAGATACGATTTTAATCCCGTATTTGTCCAAGGTTTTGTTAATTCTAAGAAGTTATAAGCGCTATTCCATACTCTTTTGAAATCTTCACTCTGTTTGCTTTTTTCTTCGGCAACTTCCAACAAGGCTTTTTTAGCCGCATCTACGATTTCTTTAGGCCATTGCATAATTTTTACGTCTTCGGGCAGATTTTTTAGAGCTTTTGAATTTTCATATTGAAATTCCGCCGCCATTCTCGCATTGGTTTCGTTTGCCGCGGTTTCTATGATGAGTTGTTGTTCTTTCGATAGAGATTCGAATTTCTTTTTATTGAAGGTAAGCTCGAGTACGCTTCCGGGTTCATGCCAGCCGGTATAGTAGTATTTCGCCACTTTTTGAAATCCCATCTTAATATCGAGTGCCGGTCCCACCCATTCGGTTGCGTCTATCGTTCCTCTTTCAAGAGCCACATATATTTCTCCGGCGGGCAAGAGGGTAGGTTTTACTCCCAATTTTGCCAAGACTTCTCCTCCGAGTCCCGGAATTCTCATTTTTAAACCTTTTAAGTCGTTTAGAGTTTTTATGGGTTTTCTAAACCATCCTCCCATTTGAGTCGTCGTATTTCCTCCTTTAAACGGGATTAGGTTATATTTTGCGTAGAGTTCTCTCCATAACTCCATTCCGCCTCCGAAATCGAACCAAGCGTTTAGTTCGGTTGCTATCATTCCGAACGGAAATCCGGAAAATAGACTGAAAGCTTCGTTTTTTCCTTTCCAATAATACGGTCCCGAATGAAAAGCGTCTATGTTTCCGGCGCTACACGCATCAAACACGCTTAGAGCCGGAACCAAAACGTTTTTAGGATATACTTTTATTTTTATGCTTCCTCCGCTTAATTCTTTAACTCTTTTTGCGAATCTTTCCACTCCCGTTCCCATAATGGGAAAGTTTGCCGGCCAGCTCGTAGCGAGTTTTAATCTGACTTTCCTGTTTCTGTTTATGTTGGCGCTAAAGGCGCTTGAAGCCATAGCGGCCGTTCCGGCCGTAACCACCGCGGATTTTTTTAGAAAGTTTCTTCTTGTTTTATCCATGTTTCTTCTCCTTTCGTAATTTTTAATAGTATGCCGCTATTACGGCGTAACATAGAAAAAGCATAAGATGGGAGATACCTTCGAAATAGTTTGTTTCTCCGTCATCCGTCGTTTTCCATGCCAATATTATCGTAAATATTAAGGCTCCTATTTCAAGAGCGTTAAATCCGAGAGTTAAATTTATATCGAAAATCAAACTCAGCAATAAAAGCGCCGGGACCGTTAAAAGTATGGAAACCGTCGAGGCTCCCATAGCTATGTTTACGACTCTTTGAATCTGATCGTTTTTAGCGGCTTTGATGGCCGTAAATATTTCCGGAGCCACGCTTATGACGGCTATCACCAAACCGGCTATACCCGTGGATATTCCGTGAATTTTGGCTACGGAGAGTCCGTCGTGGGCAAATAGCTCCGCCAATATTCCTATTACGAATATTAGTATAAATATACAAAAAAAGTTTATGATTGTGGGAAGTTTTTCGAAAATATAATTTTCGTTTTCTTCGTCTTCTTCGTTTTCTCTAAGTTTTCTTCTAAATCTGAAAATTCTGCTTCTTGCCGTCGATTTAAAAAAGTGCGTATGCGTTTTGGTTTGAAATATCAATATGACGATGTAAAACGAAAAAAGCAAAATTCCTATAATTAAACTAACCTCTTTTAATGTCTCTTCCGTATGGTTCGTATTGCTTAAAATACTCGGTACCAAAAGCGCCAACGCCGATACGTATAAAATGGTGGTATATGTACTTGAAGTATCTTCGTTATGTTGTTGTTCGGTAAAGGCCAAGCCTCCTATAAAAACCGCAAGTCCCAAAAGAACGTTCATATCCACTATGACGGCCGAAACTATTCCTCCTTTTACCGTGTCTATGGCCGAAGGGTTGTGAGCGGCTTCGACCATGACGTTAAAGAGCAAAACTATTTCAACCAATACCGCAGTTATCGTCAATATGTAGCTTCCTAAAGGTTCTCCCAATCTTTCAGCCAAAATCTCCGCTATCTCTGAGACGGTTATAGAGAGAGAACCTATCGCAAAAGCGGTGAATATCGTCGTTAGATAGATATTATGATTTTGATGAGCGAAATAAGCGGCTATGGATAATAAAGCACCTCCTATTATATCCCAATAGTTTTCGAAAAATTCGGATATCGTATTGTTGTTAGCAGAGCTCCGCGAACTCGACTGATCTTCCATTATTATAACTCCTTAAAAAGTATTTTCTCTTTTTTGATTTTTTGTTCCGAGAGATATTTTAAAAATTTCTCTTTGACTGAAAATATGACCGCAAAATTGAAATCTCCGTACTTTTTTATTTTTTCGAAATTCTTAAAATATTCCTCTTCGTTTTCGATAAACGAGATCGTTTTCGCCCATCTTGCTTCCTTTTTTAGAAACTTCAGCTCTTTTTCCGTTAAGCGATAATTTTTTTCAAATATTAAAACTCTTTGCGTTGAGCCGAAAGGTTTTTGGTTGAGATACTTGTCTATGAAGATCGGTTCGAAGTGATTTTCTACGAAATTTAGATTGTAAAGTTCGTAATCTATACCGTATTTTTCCGAAAATAGAAGCATGCTTTTTAGATTTTCCATGAAAATTTTCGGCAGTTTTACGTTTTTCCAAAAGGTCTCTTTGTAAATGAAACTCGTTTCGAAAGTGGAGTAATCTACTATTTTGATATCCGCTTCACTATCGCTTTCGATAGTTTTAAAATCCGGATAAATGTCTTTTAATATGCTTTTATCGTTCGATACTATTATGGAGTTTTCTTTTGCGTTGAAAAGCTGCTTGAAAATATCGAAAATGGACTCTTTTAAAAAAACGATGTTTCTATTTAGCGATATGGATTTTAAGATGTTAAGATCTATTTCGTCCATATGGTAAACGTTTATGGCTTTTTCTCTTAAATAGAGTCTTAATATTCTTATGAGGGCTTTTTTTAAAGAGGGAACTTTAATCCACGCAATCTCTTTGTCCGTTACGGGAATCTCTTTATCGTAGAGTATTGCGTACGCTCCTTTGTCTATCGCTTTTTGTAGATCTTCGAAGCCGGTATAAACAAACAGATCCCCCATAGAGATTTTGTTGGGAGAAAATTCTATCTTATTGAATGAGGAGACGGAAGGAGAGGTTAGAAGTTCCCCTTTTGTCAGTTTGACTAAATTGTCAATCGTCATCTATTTTATGGGAGTTCCGTTTTTCTTCGGTTTTTCGGGTCTAATTAGCACCAATCCTTCGTCGTCTTTTGCCGCAAGAAGCATTCCTTGACTGATATTTCCCATT
>CAZPVZ010000207.1:0-5882 GCA_964590185.1 uncultured Campylobacterales bacterium | reverse complement strand
GTATCCGTTTTCGTAAGGAGATATTTTGATGGTTATCTCTCCGTGAGTGATTACGACGGGATCTATGGTTATGTCTATTCCCGCCACTATCGTTCCGGTTCTTTCGTCTATAACGACTTTTTTCTCTTTTTTGTAGTCTATGTTTATTTCGTTTACTTTCGCTAAAAACTCCACCATCGATAGATTTTTCGGTTTTTTTAGCTTAACGACTCGCGCATCCGTAGCGACCGCTACGATTTGGCGGAAATATCGGTTTAGAGCGTTTTGAATGGCTACGGCGTTTTCGAAATCGGACTCTTTGAGACTAAGCTCGGCGTAGTTTTTTCGGTAGATATCGTTGAAAATTTCTCTCTCTACGACCGCTCCTCCCGGAACGGTGGCGACCGTGGAGTGGTTTAGGCTTCCGCCTCTTCCGTTTTTGCCTCCTATCGTTAAAGCTCCCTGAGCGAGAGCGTATATGTTTCCGTCAACTCCTTTTAAAGGAGTTAATAAAAGAGTTCCTCCCTGCAGGGATTTTGCGTCTCCTATGGAAGAGACGGTGATGTCGAGCTTATCTCCCTGTTTCGCAAAAGGAGGGAGTTTCGCCGTTACGATAACGGCGGCTACGTTTTTGGATTTTATTTCGTTGGGATCCACTTTGATGTTTACCGTCGATAGGAGGTTGGATAGGGCTTTTAGAGTAAATCTGGAAGAGCTTCCGTCTCCCGTTCCTCTAAGTCCCACTACCAAACCGTAGCCTATAAGCTGATTTTCCCTGACTCCGACGATGTTCGCCACCTCTTTTATCTTTCTTGCGTAAGAGGCGGAAACGATTGTAAAGATAACGAGTATTAAAAACAGCGTTTTTTTCAAACTCTTTCCCCTTGCGGCGTTTATATAAAATCGTAGCAATAATCGTTCCGTTATCCGCCAAGGGGAGTTTTATTTGCTTATTTGAGCCTTTTTTTCGGTTTTCATAAGCCAGATAAAAACTTCCACAACCGCTTTGTAGAGTTTTGGAGGGATCTCTTCGTTGATTTCGGCATCGAGCAGAGAGTTTGCCAAAGCTTCGTTTTGAAATATCGGGATATCGAACTCTTTGGCTTTTTCCAAGATTTTCTCGGCTATTTTTCCTTTGCCTTTGGCTATGACTTTGGGAGCGTTCATAGCCTCTTTTTCGTATTTTAAAGCGACCGCTTTCTTGCTATACATCTTGCTCTTTCTTTAAAGATATGATTGCGGCGAATCTTCCCGTTACTCCCTCTCTCCGGTAGGAGAAATATTTTTTTTCGCAACGGGTGCACTCTTTGGATATTTCTATATTCTCTTCCTTCAGTCCCGCTTTTAAAAGCTGATCTTTATTTAACTCTTGCAAATTCAGATAGTATCCTCCGTCTCTTTTTTTTATGTATTTCTCGCCGAAATTCTTTACCGTTATATCGGCTATCTCTTTTGATACTTCATAGCAGCATTCCCTTATCGAAGGACCTAAGCAGGCTATGATATCTTCCGGGTTGCTTTTGAAACTCTCTTTCATTTTTTTTACCGTCTTTTCGGATATGTTTTGAAAAGTTCCCGCTCTTCCCGCGTGAGCCGCTCCCACCGCTTTTTTGACCGGATCGAAAAAGAGTATCGGAATGCAGTCGGCTACCAAAACCATCAGATATATTCCCTTTTCGTTCGTGATAAGCGCGTCCGTATCGGGTATTTTCGTTTGCATGGAGTTGTCTATAAGGGCTATGTTGCTTGAGTGAATCTGATCCATATAGATGAGATCTCTTAAGTCGATACCGTATTTTCGGGAGATAAGCATTCTGTTTTTCATAACGTTTTTGATGTCGTCTCCGACATGATGGGCGAGATTTAGAGTGTCGTAAGGAGGCGGACTTACGCCTTGATATCTGTCGGTAAAGATATAAAAGAGCTCTTTCTCGAATGGTTTAAATATATTGCATCTCATCAGTATAGAGCCATTATCTTATCGACCGTATTCCAGTCGAGTTTTTTATCTTTTTTGAATATATGGTATATGTATCTTGCGAACATATCCGTCTCCACGTTCACTCTTCTGCCTTTTAGATAGGAGTTAAATAGAGTGTTTCGCATCGTATGGGGTATAACGGTAAGTCTGAAGCTTTTTTCGAAAACGTCGTTTACGGTAAGGCTTACTCCGTCTATCGCTACGCTGCCTTTGGGAACGATAAATTTCATAAACTCTTTGGGAACGGAAATGTAAAAGTCGTAAGAGTTTTCTTTTTTTTCTATTCTCTCTATCTCTCCTATCGTATCTATATGCCCTTGGAGTATGTGTCCTTCTATCCTGTCGCTCATTTTCATAGCCGGTTCCATATGGACTTTTTCCTTTAGGTTTTCCACCGCTATTTTGTTTTTCGTCTCCGGCGAGAGTTCCACGCTAAAGCCGTCCTCTTGCAGCTCTATGACGGTCAAACAGGCTCCGTTTATCGCTATGCTGTCTCCTATTTTCGGTCTGTAGGAAGCTTTTAAGGAGAGGGTGTTTTTTCGGAAGCTTTTTACCGTCGCAAATTCTCTTATTAGTCCCGTAAACAACTTTTATCCTTTTATGCCCGTTTTTGAATCTCTTCGATCTTTTTTTTGAGTTCTTTTATTTTTAATCTGTATTTTTCCATCTCCTCTTTTATAAATTCCTCCTCCACCTCGTTGTCCGCAAACTCCAATTTTTCTTTTTTTTTCTTGTATAGCCGTTTTAGTTCGTCTATTTTATCTAAAAGAGTCTCTTTACTTTCCATAATCCGTCCTTTTAAAACCGTTTTGCGTAAAATTATACTATAAGAGAGAGGATAAGAGGAGATGTAAATTTGCTATAATAGCGAAAAAAGCTTTATCGGACTTGGAATGGCTTTTAAATTCGATTTTGAATTTGACGAGAAAAAAAGTTTATCCAATAAAATAAAACACGGAATAGATTTTACGGAAGCTCAAAAACTGTTTGAGAAAGAAGATGTTTTTATTCAAAGAGCAAAAACGATAGACGGTGAAGAGAGGTATGCGTTAATAGGAAAAATGGGGGATAAATGTTATGCGGCGATTTTTACTTTTAGAGGAGATAAAATAAGATTGATAAGCGTTAGAAGGTGCAGAAAAAAAGAGAAAGAAAAGGTAAAAGATTATGATAAAGATGAAGGCTGAAGAGTTCGATAAGAGATTTGACGAGGGTGAAGATATAGATAGTTTGATGGAAGCGGATGAAATTTTATCCGTTGAGGATTTAAAAAAAAGGGTTAAAGAGGAAAATAGATCCGTGCAGACTATTGAAATTGATTTGAATAATTTGATGATTGATAAATTAAAAGAGAAAGCTGAGGAATTGAACGTAAACATGAACGATTTGATAAAGGTTATTTTAGCCGAAAGATTGGGAATTCTTTAATCTCTCTCGATTTCTCTTTCAAAAGAGTTTTTCTCCTTTTTTAAAAATTTAAATTTGCTATAATAGCGAAAAAAACGAGGTTTGACGAATGAAATACGACGTTATCGTAATAGGCGGAGGGCATGCCGGTATAGAGGCGGCTCTTGCGAGTGCGAGAATGGGCAAAAAAACTTTGCTTTTGACGATGCTTGCGGAACAGATAGGGGCGGCAAGCTGTAATCCCGCCATCGGAGGGCTTGCTAAGGGGCATCTCGTTAAAGAGATAGACGCTTTGGGCGGGCAGATGGGATTGACTACGGATAAAACCGGTATCCAGTTTAGAGTTTTAAACGCTTCCAAAGGTCCTGCGGTTAGAGGAAGCAGAGCGCAGATAGATATGGACAGATACAGAATCCATATGAGAACCGTCTGCCTAAATACCGCAAATCTTTTTGTCAAACAAGAGACTGCGGATGAGATTTTAACCAAAGGCGGCAAAGTTACGGGTGTGATTACGAATCTGAAAAACGTCTATCACGCAAAGAAGATCATAGTAACGACCGGAACCTTTTTAAAAGGAAAGATTCATATAGGAGATTTTATCCAAAGCGCGGGGAGAGCGGGAGAGTTTCCTTCGACCAAACTAAGCGACTCTCTTAAATCTTTCGGTCTTAAGATAGGCAGGCTCAAAACCGGAACTTGCCCGAGAATAGACGCAAAGAGCATAGATTTTTCGAAAATGGAGATTCAGGGAGGAGATGAAAATCCGATTCCTTTCAGTTTCAGAACGGATAGAGCGAGTTTCAATCCCACTCAGCTTCCTTGTTATATCACCTATACGAACGAGAAGACGCACGAGATTATAGAGAGCAATTTCGATAGAGCTCCTCTCTTTACCGGTCAGATAGAGGGACTCGGTCCGAGATATTGTCCGAGCATAGAGGATAAGATAAACCGTTTTAGAGACAAAGAGAGGCATCATCTTTTCGTAGAGCCTCAAACTCTGGAGGCTACGGAGTATTATATAAACGGACTTAGCACCTCTTTGCCCGTCGATACTCAGCTTGAGATGGTTCATAGCATAAAGGGACTCGAAAACGCGAGAATAGTTCGTTTCGGATATGCGATAGAGTATGATTTCGTCGATCCTACCGAATTGAAACATACTCTTGAGACCAAAAAGATCGAAGGACTCTATCTAGCCGGACAGATAAACGGAACGACCGGATACGAAGAAGCCGCCGCTCAAGGTTTGATGGCGGGAATAAACGCGGTTTTGGCGATAGATGGGAAGGAGCCTTTGATATTGAGAAGAGATGAGGCTTACATAGGAGTTTTGATAGACGATCTCGTAACGAAAGGTACGAACGAACCGTATAGGATGTTTACGAGCAGAGCCGAATATCGCCTTCTTTTAAGGGAGGATAATGCGGATTTGCGTCTTATGCATTACGGGTATAAACTCGGTATGATAGACGAAAAAACCTATGATAAACTTTTGAGAAAAGAGAGGGAGATTAGAAAGGGGCTTGAGTATCTGAATGAGACCTATTTGACTCCTTCAAAAGAGACGCTTTCGCTTTTGAGCTCTTTAGAAGAGGAGAAGATAACCGATAAGGTTCCGTTAAAAAGGGTCGTGGCGAGGAAAAGTTTTACGAAAGAGAAGCTTGAGAAAATCGCTCCCGAACTTAAAGAGCTTTCCGAAGAAGCCAAAGAGCAGATTCTGATAGAGGCGAAATACGCAAACTATATAGAGAAGCAAAAGAGCCAGATAGATAGAATGAAAGAGATGATGAGCGTGAGGATTCCGGAGGATATGGATTTTAGATCCATATCGGGACTAAGCAACGAAGTTGTTGAAAAGCTTGAGAAATTCAGACCTCCGACCCTTTTCGAAGCGAGCGAGATAAGCGGCATCACTCCCGCGGCGATAGATATATTGCATATATATATTAAAATTAAGCAAAAGAAAAATAAATAATTTTAAATAAGTAATTTTTGTTTAAATTAAGATTTAATATTTTTATTAAATTTTTAGTTTTTTTATGCAAGACTATATATCGGAAAAGTTAAGGGGGATAAAGGGAGTAAAAGGGCTGATGAAGAAAAGAAGATTCGTAAACGGACTTTTGTTTTCCATTGCTTTCGTAATAAGCGTTAACTCTTTTCTATACGGAGGAGAGAAACTTTCTAAAAAACAGCTTAAGATTTTAAAGCTCGTAAAGGAAGTTGCGCTTAAATATCCCAATAAAAACGGAGAGACTTTCGAAAAAACCGCAATGGCCATATGCCTTTTGGAATCGGGAGGCGGAAAATATAAGATAGGAGACAGCAAATATAAAAATAAAAGAAAACATCTTCATAAAGCCTCTTTGGGCATTATGCAAGTTAGAGTCGATACGGCGAGGTTCGTGGCTAAAAAGTTCGGTTTGAAAGACGTTCTTAGGATGAGCAGGCAAAGGCTTGCCTATAAGCTTTTGCACGATAATAGATTTAACGCAAAGATAGCGGTTTT
>CAZPVZ010000206.1:0-4103 GCA_964590185.1 uncultured Campylobacterales bacterium | reverse complement strand
CCCACATAAAAATCTTTCGCCGAAAGAAAAGAGAGTAGAAAGAAAAAAAGGCTAATTTTGCGTATAGAGATAACTCCTAAGCAAATTTCTATCTATTTTAAGCTCCATCATTACTCTATAAAGCCCGTCTTTATAAGCGTTGTTTATAATGGCGGCATTTTTTATAACGGCATTGAGACTCGTAGCTATTTTGGAATTCCTCAAAACCGCATCTTCCACTCTTTCTTGGGCGGATAATTTTATCCCGTAAAGCTTCTCTCCAAGCTGTCTATATCCGTCTATAATGGCCGCCCTTTTTGCCAATACCATCGCCTGAGTCGGAGAGATGGCGTCTTTAGGAGCTATCCCTTCGCCTATTACCGTTAAAGTTACGATATCCGGTTTGCTTGAACAAGGTTTTACGGTGTAAGTTTTTTGAGTTACGACCCTTTTTATCAATTTCGGCTTCGGAGAATCGTTATAAAAGCATCCGCCAAAAAACAAAACGAAAGACGGAAGGAGAAGGAAACGCTTTTTCAATATTAAATCCTTTTAATAGAATTTAATATTTAATAAAGCAATTTCCATTCCATGCAAACTAAAAAATTATTTTTCCTCCTCCTCTTCTATCGTATCCGCTTCGCTTTCTTCTTTAGGACATCTGGCTATATCCACAACCTTCTCGCCCGCCGGAAGAGTGGCTATCTTCACTCCGCTCGTGTTTCTTCCGGCTTTTCTTATGCTCTGCATATCGACTCTTATCATCTTTCCGCTGCTTGATAAGGCCATAAGATCCTTTTTCTCGTCAACCAAGACGACTCCGACCAAATCTCCGGTTTTGGAAGTAAGCTTCATCGCTATAACGCCTTTGCCTCCCCTATTTTGCAACCTATACTCTTCCGCCGTCGTTCTTTTGCCTATTCCCTTTTCGCTAACGGTCAAAACCTCCTGATCGTCTCTATAAATAACCGCCGCTCCGACTACTTCGTCGTTCTCCTCTTTAAATTTTATGGCGGTGACGCCTCTTGCCGCTCTGCCCATTTCTCTAACGTCTTGCGTTTTAAACTTGATGCACATTCCCTTTTTGGTAACTATAAAGAGATACTTGGCGTCCTCTTTCAAAATTTTAGCCGTTACAAGTTCGTCGTCTTCATTTAGAGTAATGGCTCTAACTCCCACACTCCTTATGTTTTTAAATTCGCTTAAATTGGTTCTTTTCACCACTCCGTTTTTCGTAAAAAACGCAAGGGATTTACCGGGATCAAAATCCGTCGTAGGAATAATCGCCTTTATCTTCTCTTCCGGCTGAAGATTTATCAGATTGACGACGGCTTTTCCTTTTGCGATTCTGCTTCCTTCGGGAATTTTATAAACTTTAAGCCAGTAAAGCTGGCCCGTATTGGTTACGAACATCAAAGTATCGTGAGTATTGCAAACGAAAAAGCTCTCTATAAAATCGTCTTCGTAAGTCGTTACCGCGGTTTTTCCCTTACCGCCCCTTTTTTGCTTCTCATACTGTTTTAGAGGAACTCTTTTTATATATCCCCTATGGGTAATGGTAACGACCATCGGCTCGTTAGGAATCAAATCCTCTATGTCTATATCGTCGTAATCATCCTCTATTTGGGTAAGTCTCGGCGTGGAAAACTTCTCTTTCACCTCCAAAAGCTCTTCTTTTATTATCTCGTTAAGCTTCTCTTCGCTTTTTAAGATGCTTTGGAGTTTTTCAATCTCTTCTCTAAGCTCTTTCAGTTCGTTTTCTATTTTTTCTCTCTCAAGACCGGTAAGTCTTTGAAGTTTCATATCCAAAATGGCGTTTGCCTGAGCTTCCGTCAAAGAAAATCTCTCTATAAGTCCCTCTCTCGCGCTTTTGGTATCCTCGCTCGCCTTTATAAGCTTTATAACCTCGTCTATATTATCGAGCGCTATTACCAAACCTTCCAAGATATGGGCTCTCGCTCTGGCTTTTTCGAGTTCGAAAATCGTTCTTCTTATAATTACCGTTTTTCTATGGGACAAAAAGATCTTTAAAAGTTCTATGAGAGTGAAAATTTTGGGCTCTTTATTGACGATAGCCAAAAGAATGACTCCGAAAGTCGTCTCCATAGCGGTAGATTTATAAAGATTGTTTAAAATGATATCGCTTATAGCGTCTTTTTTAAGTTCTATAACGACTCTTATCCCCTCTCTATCGCTTTCGTCCCTTACTTCGCTTATGCCTTCTATGTGTTTTTCTTTGACAAGCTGAGCTATATGCTCTATAAGCTTGGCCTTATTCACCTGATAGGGCATTTCGTCTATGACTATGACATCTCTATTGCCCTTTTTCTCCATATGAACTTTAGCTCTTATTTTTATTCTTCCCCTTCCGGTTTTATAAGCGTCTATAATTCCCTTTTTACCGAAAATCACGCCCCCGGTAGGAAAATCGGGACCTTGAATGCAAGAGACGATCTCCTCGAACGAAGCGTCGGGATCGTCAACCAAAACCAAAAGAGCGTCTATAAGCTCGTCAAGCCTGTGCGGAGGAATGTTCGTAGCCATTCCCACGGCTATTCCGCTCGAACCGTTTAACAAAAGATTGGGAACTCTCGAAGGAAGAACGTCCGGCTCTTTCAGACTGTCGTCGTAATTGGGAACGAAATCGACCGTGTCCTTATCTATATCTCTTAAAAGCTCCTCGGCAAGCTTCGTCATTCTCGCCTCGGTATATCTCATGGCGGCGGGATTGTCTCCGTCTATCGAACCGAAGTTTCCCTGACCGTCTATAATCGGTATTCTCATGGAGAAAGGCTGCGCCATTCTCACAAGAGCGTCATAAACCGCCGTATCTCCGTGAGGGTGATACTTACCTATAACGTCACCCACGATTCTTGCGGATTTTTTATACGGAGCTCTCGAGGTAACCCCCAAATCGTTCATCGCGTAAAGGATTCTTCTATGCACCGGTTTCAAACCGTCTCTCGCGTCCGGAAGAGCCCTTCCCACGATTACGCTCATGGAGTAGTCAAGATAACTCGTTTTTATCGACTCTTCGATATCTATATCTTGAATGTCTCTACCTGCATCAAAAATATTATCCATACACTAACCTCTGGTTAAATTTTTCTATATATTTTATCCAAAAAGTGCTTATTTCTCTCTTGCATCAGCTAAAGTAAGCGCAAAAAGGGGATTTACCCCTTCCCTTTTCAAAACGGAGACCGCCTCTTTTATCGTGCTTCCCGTAGTTACGATATCGTCAACCAATATAGCGTCAACTCCTCTTTTAAAAGAGTATTTGAAATTTCTGGGATTTTCGAGTCTAAAAGCGAGAGATTTGCCGGAATAAACAACCCTGTTTAAAGCTCTCAGCGAAGAAAAAACCGGTTTTACGCATTCGCTTTCCAAAGCCTTGGCCAATATGGCCGTATGAGAATATCCTCCTTTCGGAACATCGTCTATCGGCAAAGCGTAAACCGTAAAATCCACCTTAAAATTTAAAGCGAATTTCCTAAAGGAGCTCTCCGCCAAAATCTTATAAATAAAACTTCCCAAAAAGGAGTGTTTGGTTTTTATAAGATCTTCTATATCGCCGTAACGGTAAAAACTGTAAATCTTAAAACCGTCGTTTAGAGTTCTCGTAATCAAAGAGGGAGTTAAAAATTTTTCGCGGCAATCGGAACATATAAGAGAAAGGGAGATTTTTTCGCAAAGAATACAACGCATAAAAGCTTGAAAATTGGTGGAGCGTACCGGGCTCGAACCGGTGACCCCGACGCTGCCAGCGTCGTGCTCTCCCAACTGAGCTAACGCCCCTTAATTTTTTGAAATGTTATTATACCACAAAATTTCATAAATTGATAAAAAATCGTTTGGCTTTCTCTTTGGATTCGAAAGGTTTGGCTTTTAAAACCTCTTGTCCTATTCTAACTTCATACTCCCTATCGGGCTCGGTTTTCCCGTAAACCAAAGCCAAAGAGGCGGCAAGCTTCTTATCCTCTTCGGAAGCGTTTTTAGAAAGCAGACTCAAAGGACCCGTAGCGTTTAGAAGTTTCACCTTTACGAATTTATCGTTTTTTATCTCTTTGATCCTTTCGTTTTCTTCTCTGTTTCTTCCTATAACGAGCTTGGCTCCGTTTGGA
>CAZPVZ010000205.1:0-3057 GCA_964590185.1 uncultured Campylobacterales bacterium | reverse complement strand
ATGTTCAACTCCCTCTATATCCAGCTATTTGTTTTAGACAGATACGATCCCGAACTTTTCGAGCCCGTGATTATCTCTCCTTGGGCGAAAATCTATAAGTTAAAAAGATAAAGATGTGCGGGATTGCCGGAGCGGTAGATTACCGAAGGTATGATCTACCCTCCGTTTTAAACTCTCTTTATCATAGAGGTCCGGATGAACAAAATATAGCAAAGATAGATGATATCGCCTTTTTACATACCAGACTCTCCATCCAAGATATCAAACACGGTCGTCAGCCTTTTAGTTATAAACGATATACTATTATATTTAACGGAGAGATTTACAATCACCTCTCTTTGCGGGAAAATCTAAAAGAGTTTTCTTTTTCCACTCAATCCGACACGGAAACTCTTTTGTATCTCTATATTAAGTACCAAGAGAGAATGTTTGAGTTTATTGATGGTATGTTCGCTTTTGCTATCTATGATAGAGATAAAAACCGAATCTTTTTGGCAAAGGACAGAGCCGGCAAAAAACCGCTTTACTATTTTCAAAAAGACGATATCTTCTTTTTTGCGAGCGAATTGAACGCTTTGAAACTTTTTGACGACTCATTATTGAAAATAGACGAAGATTCCATATACTCCTATTTAAAAACGGGATTTTTTTATAGAGAATTTACTCCCTACGTAGATGTGAAAAAACTTCCCGCCGGTTCGTTTGCGGTGTATGATTTGAAAAAGCGAAATTTGAAGATAAAAAAATATTTTGAAATAAAAGATTTTTACTATAAGCGGAAAGAAGAGATTAGAGAGGAAGAGGCTTTAGAAGAGTTGGATAAAAGGCTTCATCTAAGCGTAAAAAATAGGCTTTTAAGTTCCGACTTGGAAGTAGGAGCCTTTTTAAGCGGAGGGATAGACAGCTCTTTGGTCGTTGCCATAGGCTCACATTATAAAGATAGATTGAAAACTTTTACGGTTAAATTTGAAGGAAGTTACGACGAATCTCATTTGGCTAAATTAACCGCCGAGAAATATTCTACCGATCATCATGAGATTACGATCTCTATGAATCTAAAAAACGATATAGAGAAGATTTTATCTTCTTACGGGCTTCCTTTTATGGACAGCTCCGCGATTCCGAGTTATTATGTAAGCAAAGAGGCTAAAAAACATGTTACGGTTATTTTAAACGGAGACGGAGCGGATGAGATTTTCGGAGGATATCGCCGTTACGTTCCTGTTGCCAACGGATGGCTAAAGACGGCCGAATATTTTTCATATTTAACAAAGATTTTGCCCAAGCCTCATAATAAACAGTCCGTTTATAATTTCTTTTATCGTCTCCTTTCGATGTCTTCCAAAAAAGGGATCGATTTTTACACTTCCGCAACTTCGGACATTTTTGACGACGTTTATAGATTTCCCGAAAATCCTGTTGCGAAAGAGATGGATAGATTTATAAAAAGCGTCGAAAATGATAAGCGTCTATCTCCTTTATCGAAGCTGCTTTATATGGATTTTAATCTTTTACTTTTTAGCAATGCGCTTATCAAGATAGATATAGCCGCGATGGCGAACTCTTTGGAGGGAAGAAGTCCTTTTTTGAGCAATTATATTCTCGGATTCGCACCCATTTTGCCGGATCGTTTGAAAGTGAATAAAACCGTTACGAAATTTATCTTAAGAGAACTTGCTAAAAGATATCTTCCCCCCTCTTTGATATCCCAACCTAAAAGAGGCTTTGAAGTTCCTTTAAAGAAATGGGTTGAAGAGGATTTGAGAGAGGTGATTTTCGATTCTCTCTCAAAAGGAGCTTATAGCGAGAACTATTTACCGAGAGATTTTATAGATAAACTTTTAGAAGATAAACTTAGCGTCTCTAAAGAAAAAAGAGCTAAAATGTTATGGACTCTTTTTGCTTTGGAGGTTTGGAAGAGAAATTTATGAAGATAGCTTTTTTGTCTCATTTTGATTATAATCTCTATCTTTTTAGACTGCCCATTATGAAAGAGCTTGTAAAAAGAGGGCATAAAGTTTTTGCGATTTGTCCGAGAGGCAAAGTTTCCGATAAGTTTGAAAATTTCGATATAACTCATATAGATTACAAGATAGAGAGAAGAAGTCTGAATCCTTTTAAAGAATTGAAGACTTTAAAAAATATCTATGATCATATAAAAGCTCTTGATTTGGACGTATTGCATAACTTTACCGCCAAGCCGAATATTTACGGAAGCGTAGCCGGAGATCTTGCGAAAGTGCCGGTTATTATAAATACGGTTACGGGTCTTGGAAGCTACTATATTTTAGATAGCAAAAGGGCTTTGTTTATAAGAAGCGTTATTGAACGGCTTTATAAAGAGGCGAATAAAAAAGCGACTGCCGTTATCTTTCAAAATAGCGATGATATGAAATATTTCATAGAAAAAGGTTTAAGCCGTAAAAATAGATCCTATCTCGTTAGAAGTTCCGGTATAGATACGAACTATTTTTCTCCCGTCGAAAACAGAAACGATAAAGTGGTAATTTTGATGATTGCAAGAGCCATTTGGCATAAAGGAATAAGAGAATTTTATAAAATGGCAGAGATTCTAAAAGACGAGAACGCAAAATTCGTTTTGGTGGGAGATGTGGATAAGGGCAACCCTTCGAGTGCCGACGAAAATTTTCTAAGAAATAAAAACGTAGAGTGGCTCGGGCATAGAGACGATATAAAAGAGTTGATAGGAAAAAGCGATATTTTCGTTTTGCCAAGTTACAGAGAAGGAGTTCCGAGGACCCTTCTCGAAGCCGCCTCTATGGCAAAACCTATAGTAACCACCGATACCGTCGGATGCAGAGAGGTTGTGAGAGAGGGATATAACGGATTTTTGGTTCCCGTTAAAGATGCGGTCTCTTTAGCCGAAAAAGTGAAAGTTTTGATAGAGGATGAGAGTTTAAGAGAGAGATTCGGGAAAAATTCCAGAGAATTAGCCGTTAAGGAATTTGATGTTAAAATAGTGGTTGAAAAATATCTTGATATTTACGAGAAACTGTTAAGAGAAAAAAATGTATAAAAATTTTTTCAAACCGCTAT
>CAZPVZ010000204.1:0-16824 GCA_964590185.1 uncultured Campylobacterales bacterium | reverse complement strand
GCTATCTCCTCTTTCGTAACCGCTCCGAAAAGGGATCCGTTTGCTCCGAGTTTTCTTTTTATCGTGATTTTCGTTTTTGAGAGAATCTCTTTTAATTCTTGAAGCCTTTTCATCTCTTTTGCTTCTCTTTCGGCTATCTCTTTTTGCTCTCGGTTCCACGCCTCTATAACCTCTTTGGTGGCAAGTTTCGCAAAGCCTCTAGCTATTAGGAAATTTCTTCCGTAACCGTCTTTAACTTCTTTGATTTCACCTCTTTTACCGAGGTTTTTTACGTCTTTTATCAAAAGAACTTTCATTTTTTTTCCTTTAGTTGGTTTTTGTAGATTATATCATAGTTTATTGGGAATGGGAGCTTGTCTTATTATCTCTCCGTCATAACTTAAAATTCCGTAAGTTAAATGAGATATTTTATCAAATCCCATTTTCTGTAAAATCATTAAAATATGTCCGGTTCTATTTCCCGTTCGGCAGTATAATATTACGTGTTCGTTTTTCATCTCTTGGAGTTTGTCCATATGAAGATGGAGAACGCTTGTAGGAAGAAGCATATCGGTTCCTTTAATGCTCGCTTGCGTATATTCATAAACTTCTCTTATATCTACGAGTTTGAAATCAGCTTCGTTTTTTTCTCTGGCTTTCAAAAGCTCTTTTAAAACTTCGGAGCTTATTTGCGGGTTTTGAAGCATTTTTTGATAATCTTCTTTAGTATATCCCATTATTTTTAGTCCTTTGAAAAATTTTTGCCGATTGTATCAAAAATAGGGTTAAATTTCTATCCTAGATATAATTTTTAGTGATTTTTCCAAATTGCGGCGAGGGTTTTTTTGGAGGAGTTTTGCAAAGGTTGTTTTTTCGCCGCAATTTTAACGGAATAATTTGGAAGACCTTTATATATCGGTTATAAAAATTTTATTTTTAACGCCTTTTCTCTAGTAATTTGAGAACGATAGTAGTAAAATATGTAAAACGAATCTGAAAGGAACTGATATGAAAAAAATATTTTTAGTATTATTAACAACTATATTTTTTATGGGATGCGGTGGAGGAGTATCTTCTTCTCCTAAAGAGACTGCGGAAGCTTTTTGGAAAGCTTTTTCAAATAAAGAAATAGAAAAGGTTAAGGAGCTGGTTGTTTATAAAGATGAAGTTGAATCGACTCTTCCGGAAAATTTAAAAATTATTTCATATGAAATAGAAAATGTCTCTTTAAACGAAAATAAAACTTCCGCTTTAGCAAAAACAAGGCTTATTTTGGCGGAGGGAGATGATGAAAAAGAAAATCAAAGCGTAGTTTTCGATACCGTTCTTTTACGAGTGGGAGAGGAGTGGAAAGTTGATTTCCAAAAAACTTATCAAAATTTTTTCGAAGAGGTTGCGAAAAGAAGCGTTAAAGAATTGACAAATACCGTTTTTTCCGCTTTCGTTCAAGGTATGAAAAACGTTAAAGAGATTCAAAAGGCTTTTGAAGAAGGATTCAAAGAGATAAATAAAGAGCTTCAAAAAGCTTTAAAGGAGATGGAAGAGGAACTTAAAAAGATGGAAGAGAATAAAACTAAAGCCTCACAGATCTAAAAAGTTTTCTAGTTTACTTATAAATAAATTTTTTTAAAAACCGATTTGAGTTGTAAAGTATATTTTTAATAAGGAGTCAACTTATGTTCGGTTTAGGTTCGCAAAACGCCGTCTGTGAGGCTAATGTTGAAGAGATTGAGCGTTTAAAAAGAGAAAACGAAAATTTAAAAAATGAGATAGCTAGGTTGGAAGAGGAGAGAGAGGAGTTACTTGCCCAAAAGGAAAAAGAAAAATTAAAAGATAAACTTTTTAGGAAAATATCTCAAGAGATTCAAGAAGTTATAAAAGAATTTGAGGGAGATATCCAAAACAGCATTTCCGCTATGGAGAGTATCAATAAAATATTGGATACATATTCTAACAAAATAAAAAATATAGAAGGAAATATAAACGAAGTTTTTAATACGGAAAATATTATTCAAATGGCCAACTCTTTAAGAGGGAATGCCGAGCATCTAAATCATAGCGTTGAGGAGATAAGTCAGATTATCAATCTTATAAAGGAGATTTCCGATCAAACGAACCTTCTTGCTCTAAACGCCGCGATAGAAGCAGCAAGAGCCGGAGAGTACGGAAGGGGATTTGCGGTTGTTGCCGACGAAGTTAGAAAACTTGCGGAGAGAACGCAAAAAGCTACTTCCGAAGTTGAAATAACGATAAATACTTTAAAACAGAATGCGGCTACTATGTATGAAGATAGCGAAAAGCTTGAAAGCGAAGCGAACAACTCGTCCGTACATTTGGAGGAGTTTAGAGAAGATTTGCAGGAAGCGATAGAGATATCTTTGGATATTACGGAAAAAGTCGGTAAAGAAGCGGATAAAGTTTATATAAATCAATTTAAAATGGATCATTTCCTATATAAGGTTCAAGCTTATGAGGTTTTATATACGAAAGATAAAATTGAGTTGAAAGATTCTTTTAATTGCTCTTTTGGAAAATGGTATTCTAACGACGGTAAGAAAATGTTCGGAAATAATGCCGTATATAACGATATAGATAAAACTCACAAAAATTTTCACGAAGTTATAGAAAAAACCGTAAACTGCGTTTCCGATCCTACTTGCAACGAAGAGAGACTTTTTTCTTATATGGAAAAGATAGAAAAAGTAAGCAGAGAACTTTTCCCTCTATTGAATAAGCTCTCCTGATTTTGCGCCCTTTTCGGGGCGTATCTTTTTTAGTAAAAAATCTTTTTATTTTTGACGATTTACTCTCAAACTTGCAAGGAAATTCTTTATGATCAAAATTATTTTAGTTGTTTTTTTACTATCAGGTTTTGTTTTTGCCGATACGGATGACGGCGAAAATATGTATATGACTTTCGGCAGTAAAAAAGCGACCGCTATTTTAACGGAACTCTCTTTCAAAGGCGATTCTTGGGCTATGTATGCTTTGGGAGTTTCTTATTATAAAGGAAGAGGAGTCGTAAAAAACGACAAAAAAGCTTTCGAATTGATAAGAAAAGCGGCGATTAAAGGTTATCCTAAAGCGGCTTTTTGGTTGGGAGAGTTTTACTATTTCGGAATAGGAACGCTTAAAGATTATAAGAAAGCTTATAAATGGTATGAAAAAGCGGCGAATTTCGGAGAGAAAAAGGCAATGATCAAATTGGCGGAGATGAATTTGAAAGGTGAGGGAGTTGAAAAGGATTATCTGAAAACTTTTTATTGGTATGAAAAAGCGGCTTTAGAAGGAGACGTAAAAGCTCAAACGAAACTGGGACTCTTATATGCCGGGGGGCTTGGAGTGAAAAAAGATATGAAAAAAGCTAAATTTTGGATAAAAAAAGCTTATGAAAGCGGAGACGAGGAGGCTAAAAAGGCTTGGGAGAGTTTTAAATTGTGGAAATATTAGCAAGAGATGTTAGATAAGTTTTTGTAATAAATATTTATCTAATGTCTCCATTAAAGGATAGCTAATGATAAAGTTTTTTAATAGATTAAATATTTTTAGCGGAAAAGCTCTTTTTTATACAATAAATATATTCATTCTTTTTTTTATAGGGGGAGTTTTATATTTTTATTTTTCTCCGAAAGTTTACTCTTCATATACGAGTTTACAGATAGGAGATAAAGATATTCAAACCGAAATAGATTTGTTGAAATCAAGAAGAATTTTAGAAAAAGCCGTAGATAAAATAGGAATGGATACGGACTATTTTACAAAACGTTTTTTTATAAAAAAAAGGGATGTTTGGGGAGAAGTTCCTTTTAAAGCGGAGGGAGTGAAGAGTTTCGGTTTTTATGAGAAAGAGATAAAGATCATACCTATAGATAACGAAAAATTTTATCTCAGTTTGGAAAATTCTCTATCCGGTAAAAGTGATTTTAAAAAGATGTTTTATTTTTCAAAAGAGGTTAAAACTCCTTATTTTTCTTTCGTTTTAAAAAAGACTCTTCCTATTGAAGGAGGAAAAAGTTTTTATCTTGTTTTGCATAAAAAGGATGTGTTGATAAATAGGCTTAAAAAGAGGATTTATATAAACTCTTCTAAAAACTCCTCTTTGATAAAAATAAGGTACTTCGATACCAATCCCAAGAAAGTAAAAGAGTTTTTGGATGCTTTGGTGGAAAGCTATATGGAAGAGAAAAATGCCAAAGAGAATGAAAAAATATCTAAAATTTCCCAATTTTTAGATAAAAGGCTTCGAAAAGCCAAGGAAAATCTCGATAGAAGTTTAAAAGAGTTAAAAAAATATAAAGATACTCATAAAATATATCCTCAAAGATTTTCTCCGGATGTAATGAACCTTTTCATAGGATATAAAGAGGAGTTGAGAAAAATAGCTCTTGAGTTAAATACTCTCTCAATGGTAAAGAATGAAATAAAAAAGGGAAACTATTCTATGGTTAAAGCTTTTGAAAAAAGATATCCGGAGATAGCTTCTTTAGCCGAAAAAATAGAAAAACTCTCTTTCGAAAAAAAGAGTTTAAGCGAAAAGGTCGGGGAGCTTTCTCCGGAGACTATACTTTTGGGAGATAAGATAGATAAATTGAAAAAAAGTATGGAGTTTCTTATCGAAAATATAAGAAAAAGTTTATATAGACAAAAAGCTTCTATAGAAAAAAATTTGGGAAAGAAGAATGAAGAAGTAAAAAATATGCCCGAAAAAGAGAGGGAATTTTTTGATCTGGAGCAAAATTATAGAGTGGCTAAAAGTTATTATGATTATCTTTTAAAAGAGAAATCGTCTTTGCTAGTTAACGGCGTTTCCAAAGATTTGGATATTTTTGTGGTTGATAAAGCAAGAGAGAGCGATTTTGCGGTTAAACCGAAATTTTTTAGAGTTTTGACAAGCTCTATGGCGGGGGCTTTTTTATTTTCCTTGTTTGTAGCGTTTTTGGTTAACGAGGAAGATAAAGTTGTAAAAAGCCCGCAAGAGATTAAAAAGATGTCCTCTCTTCCTGTTTACGGAATCATTCCTTATGTAAACGATCATAGACTTTATAATAAGATATATGTAATAGAAAAACCTTCTATTGTTCAAAGCGAGGCTTTTAGGAATATAAGAACGAATATAGAATATATAAAAGGTTCCAAAAAATGTAAAACTTTAACGGTAACTTCAACTATTCCGGGAGAGGGTAAGAGTGTTATAGTGGCGAATCTTGCCTCCATACTCGGTATGGGAGATAAAAAAACTCTTCTTTTATGTGCGGATCTTAGGACTTCGGAGATGCATAAAAAATTTTCCATATCCAATGAAAAAGGGCTTAGCGATGTTCTACGGGGCAGAGCCAAAGTTAGGGAAGCGATGCAAAGTTTTAAAAAGATTCCGAACTTAAAAATTATTCCTTCCGGCTCCGAAGTAAAAAACCCTTATGACTTATTGGAGTCCAAATCTATGGAAATATTGATGAAAAATTTACAAGAGTATTTTGACTATATAGTTATAGAGACTCCTCCTATAGATCTGGTTTCCGATGCTTTTATTATGAGCAAATATAGCGATATGACCATTTTTGTTTTAAAAAGCGAATATTCCAAAAAAGAGTTTGTAAAAAGAGCCGACGAAATGGCTAAAAAATATGAAATAAAAAATGCCGGTTTCGTTATTCATTCCGTAAAGGAGAAGTATTTGAATAAAGTTTCTTACAATAAAGAGTATCTTTTTCATAAAAATATTTCTTAAATAGTTAAAAAAAGTTAAATATGATATAATTAATTTAAAAAGGAGCATTTATGGACGTCAAAAAATTATTTAATCTTTTAATAGACGGCGTGATAAAGCCCGAAGAGGTGTGGAAGGATTTTTTAAGTGCCGATATAAGGTTGAACGAACTTTTAAAAAATTATGTAGTTCCAATCGTAGTTTCGATAGCCGTAATCACTTTTTTATTAAATATGATATTCGGTTATCCTCTTGTTAATGGAAGAGTTCATCTGTCTTTTATTAGGACTCTTTGGCTGGGAGTAGGAAATGTTGTGGGATTTTTCATCTCTTTATATATATTCGGATGGGTCGGAGCGTTTTTAGCGGAGAAATTCGGTGGAGAGAATAATTTTGAAAAAGCCGTTTTGATGCTGTTTTTGATATCTCTGCCTTCTCTTGTCGGTCAAGTTTTGGGAACGTTGCCTATCGTAGGATTTTTTTTCTCTTTGATTTTATCCATATATTCGTTGGTTCTTTTATATAAAGCTTTCCCGATTTTTTTGAAAGTGTCAAAAAACAATCAAGTTAAAATTTTTATACTTTTTCTTATAGCATCCGTTGTTTTGGGAATGATACTCGGAGCTTTGATGGGGGCGGTATTTTCTCCCAGAATATAAAGGAGTTAAATTAAAAAGAGGGTTCTTCCTCTTCCTCCTCTTTTATAAATTCGGATATGGAGGGTTTCATTATCGAAACGGCATAATTTACTTGATTTCCTATAGTTTTTTCGATAAATGACGGATTATCCGAAGGGTCTATGAAGCTTATATAAAAATAGTCCATACCGATAGATACGGAGTAATTTATCCAATCAAAAAGAATGTTGTTATCCAATATTTTGTTAATATCGGTTAGAATGAAGTTCTTATTATGGATGGAGTTTGCTAAAAGGAGATTTTTCCTATCTCCGTATTGAGTTAAAGTTAACAAAAGGGGATGATAGTTTATCTGAGTAGATAATATTTTATAAGGTTTTATTTTATATAACCTAAGTTGGGAGAGTATAAGACTTGTTTTAATAAGCGGAGTATTTAAAAAAATCGTAGATTCGTTTAAATTGATTCTTTGTTCTTTTATAAGAGAGCGGTAATCTACATTTTTACTTTCCAATAATCCTTCATAAATTACATAATTTTCAAATTTTTCTTTTATATAATCCGATATTCTCCCGCTTGCCGGACTGAGATCTTTAAATATAGCTATTTTATCGTTTGCGAAATAGGATAGTTTGTCTATCTGCTTTTCGTAATCTATTCCTCCGAAATATATATTGTTGGTGTTTGCGAAAGAGACGGTTTTTTTATTGACGGTCGGAATGTATATTGTAAGATCTCTTTCTTGAGAAAATATTATTTTAGCTCCTTTTTCCGTTACCGGAGCTATGACGTATTGATAGCCTTTCTCTTTTATCTCTTTTAGAGAGGATAAGATATTTTCCTCTTCTTCCGTTTCGCAATTAAACACTTCGAAATCAAAATCTCCGTTTTTATATATGAGGTAAGCAATGACGGAATTTGTTACGGAAAGAGCGTATTTGCCTATCACTTTTTGAGGAACTAAAAGGGCTATTTTTACGTATGCTCCTCTTTTTTCATAATCATACGGCTCCTCTTCGTTTGCGAGTTCGAAACCTTCGGAGTTTGATTTGGGATTTTCGAGATTTATCTCTCTTGCGTAAACGATGTACTCTTCTTTGAACTCTTCGTTTTTCGCTTTCGCCAAAAATGAGAATATAAAACCTTTTTTGAGATAGTCTTCAAGACAGCTATGGGAGCATTCGTAAGGGTCTATGTCGATTATTATATTTTTTGCGGGCGGAATTTTGGTATTTAACTCTTTTCCGGACGAAAAAAGAAGCACCGCGCTTATTATAAGAAGAAATATCTTTCTCATAGCAACGCTTTCACTTTCAGCATATCTTGATATACGTCTTTTTTGGCGGAAGGGTTTCTCAAAAGGAAACTCGGATGAAAAGTGGGAAGAAGTTTTATGCCGTTATAGTCCAAAAACTCTCCTCTTACTTTGGATATGGGAGTTTTATTGTCTCCCGTTAGATGTCGGTAGCTTGTCGAGCCTAAGGCTACGATGATTTTCGGCGCTATAAGCTCTATCTGTTTTAAAAGGAAAGGTTTGCACATCTTAACCTCTTCCGGCAGAGGAACCCTGTTGTTGGGAGGGCGGCATTTTACGATGTTGGCTATGTAAACCTGCTCCCTTTTTAGCTCCAAAACGTTTTCTATGATTTTTGTAAGAAGCTGTCCGGCTCTTCCTACGAACGGTCTTCCCGTTTCATCTTCCGTAGCTCCCGGTCCTTCGCCGATAAACATCACTTTTGCGTGAACGTCTCCCTCTCCGAAAACTACATTTTTTCTCGTTTTCGAGAGTTGGCAAAGATGACAGTTTAAAACGAGTCTTTTAAGCTCCTCCCAATCGTCCGGAAGAGCGAGATAAGTTTCGCTGTTTCTCATAAGGTCCGTTATATCCTTGAAATATTCGTATCCTAACGATTCATATACGTAAAGTTCTCTTAGGATTTTCATCTTTTTTAGTTGATCCATTAGCCGATATCATAGCTAAAGGAGCGTTAAAGAATGATTAAGAGGCTTGAAAACGGCGAGAAAAATTAAGAAAATCGTAGCACGGAAATTTTTTAAATTCGATTCGTTTTCGTACGTTTTATTCGTAGCCTCTTTAAACGAAACGGGTATGATTAAAGCAGCGTTTCATACACGATTTTTACAAGCTCCTTAGCGTCGGAGGCGGTTTTGGGCTGAAAGAGGCTCTCTCCGAATCCCCAAGTTACGAATATGAATTCTATATTTGCGTTTTTGGCCGTTAGTTCGTCTTTTTGGCTGTCTCCTATCAAAAGCGTCTCTTTTTCGGAAGAGCCGGTTTGTTTTAGGATCTTTTCTATGATTTCGGGATTCGGTTTTACCTCTTTGACATTATTTCTCCCTAAAATCGTTTTAAAATGTTTATCCACTCCGAGATGTTTCAGCATTTTTACGGCGAAAAAGTCGGATGCGTTCGTGGCTATCGAGAGAGTGAAGTCTTTGGATAAAATTTCCAAAACCTCTCTGATGCCGGGGTAAAGTTTTATGTTTTTCGTGCACTCTTTATGGTAATGTTTTCTGAAAAGTTCTCTATGTTTTTCATTATATTCATTAGTGTTATAAAAAATTTTCGGCAGATGCGCATCTGGAAGGTTTATATTTTTCGTGACGGTTTCTACATCTATAGGAGGAAGACCTATTTGAGAACGCACGAAATTTACGCTGTTTGTAATGGCTTGACTGCTGTCTATTAAAGTTCCGTCCATATCAAATATAATATTTTGCATAACAAAACCTTTATAAAATGATTGTGAGAAAAAATAATTAACTCGAAATAAATAAGGATAAATTAAGTCTTATTTATATATAATTCCGTTGCCGTTATGGAACGACAGCAAAACAGCTACATAAGCTTAAACCTCCAACCAACCTAAATTTATAGCTTTTGGAGAGCGTGCCTAATCCAAAGCTATAAAAAGAGAGAGAAGATGATTTCACCTCCTTTGCATCTTCTCTCCAACCTCCTTCTTTATTTTTTCCAGACTCTCTTCGTAAGCGAAACAGCTATCTATCGTGCAAGCCGAAAATCGCTCGATATCTTGAGTTTTTGTCAAAATAAACGGATATCTTATCGTATTTATCTCTTTTTTATACTTTATTAAATTTTTTGCGTTCGATTTTAAGATGACGTCTTTGTATTTCATTCTTATTAAAGCTTTCAGAGCTTCCGGAGAGGAGTCGAGATTTTTTAAAATTTCGTTTTTTTCGTTTTCTATGAAGGTTTTCGTTTTATAAAGCAGTTTTCTATCGTAATTTAAGTTCGCAATCGATATGAGATCGTTGAAAAATCTTGCTAAAGGGGCGGTATAGTGGCGGTCTTGATATACGACTTCGGCTTTGACGTCGCTATTGTCAAGATACCATACTCTCTTTTTCGGATCGTAAAATTTTCTAATCGCCTCTTCGCTTAATTTTTTTGCGAGATTCAGATATCTTTTGTCGTAAACGGTTTCGTAGGCTTCTATCAACGCATCTATTAAAAAGGCGTAATCTTCAAGAACTCCTTTTACGGATATTTTATGGGGTTTTACATATTGGTGATAAAGTTCTCCTTTTACGTACATCTTTTTTATCAAACCGTTTAAAGATTCGATAGCCCTTTTTTTATACTTTTCGTCCAAAAGAGAAACTTGAAAGAGAGCCTTTATCATCATTGCGTTCCACGAGGTTATTATTTTTTTGTCTATGAACGGAAATTTTCTTTTTTTTCTGATCTCTTGTAGAACTTTTAGGGCTTTTTTTAGTTTCTCGGGCTCTTTATAAAAACCCGTATTCGTTTGCGGATTGGAGTATGCTCCTTTGAAGTTTCCGATTTCGTTTATGTCGAGATATCGGGCTATTTCTTCTATCTCTTTTTCGCTAAATCCCTCTTTTGAAAGAGCGTTTTTTATCTCTTTGAACGTGTAGATGAAGTATCCTCCCTCTTTGCCTTCGCTGTCGGCGTCGGTGGCGCTATAAAACAGTCCCTCCTCCTGCATAAATATTTTTATGCTTTCTTCGGTCGTTTGCAAAGCCACCTTTTTATAAAGGGGATTTCCGGTAAAAAGAAAAGCTTTTGCGTAAAGAGGAATGAGTTCGGCTTGGGTGTATAGCATCTTTTCAAAATGAGGGATTATCCAATCGGGATGAGAGGAGTATCTGAAGAACCCTCCCTCTATCTGATCGTAAATGCCGCCTTTCGCCATAGCCGTAAGCGGTTCGAAAAACATTTCGGAAGCTCTCTTGTTTCCCGTTAAAAGCCATATTTCAAAAAGCAGATTTAGATGGGACGATAGGGGATATCTCGGTCGAAGGTCGAAACCTTTATAGATTTTATCGTATCTTTTTTCCATTCTTTTAAGAAACTCTTCTACGAGAGAGTTTTTTAACGGCTTAGGCTCGTTTTGTTTTTTGGAGAGGAGTTTTTTGTTGGCGTTTATGATTTTTTCCGCTCTTTTATGGTCGTTATAATAGATATGAGCTATTTGAGGGAGCAGTTTGTCGAGTCCTTTTAGAGAGTATTTGTCGCTTGGCGGAAGATAGGTTGCTATGTAAAATATCTCTTTTTTCGGGGTTAATATTACCGTTAAAGGCCAGCCGTTTCTTATTTTCGTAAGTTTGGAGAGGGCTTTTTGATATTTTGCGTCGATGTGAGGCATCTCCTCTTTGTCCACTTTTACGCTTATGTAGTATCTGTTTAAAATCGAAGCTATTTTTTCGTTTTCAAAAGACTCTTTTTCCATAACGTGACACCAATGGCAGGTGCTGTATCCTATCGATAAAAAGATTAGCTTATTTTCTCTTTTTGCTTTTTCGAAAGCCTCTTTGCCCCACGGATACCAGTTGACGGGATTGTGGGCGTGGGCTCTTAGATATTCGGATTGGGAGTCGATTAGACGGTTTGAAAAGTCGTTTGAAAAGGAAAAAACGGCGAAAAAAATCCCTAAAAAAAGATATTTTCCCAACGAACTTCCTTAAAGAGAGGAGAAACTCCTCTCCGTTAAAGCATACAGCTTTGGATTTTCGCTACGATGCTCGGATCTTCCAAAGTGGAGGTATCCTGTCTTATCTCCTCTCCTTTTGCGATCGATCTTAGGATTCTTCTCATAATCTTTCCGCTTCTCGTTTTAGGAAGTCCCGGTACGAATTTTATCTCGTCGCATTTTGCGATCGCTCCTATCTCTTTAACGAGCATATCGTTTATCTCTTTTACCATTTCCATCTCTTCGGCTTTCGTGTCGTCTCCTTTTAAGACGATGAAAGCGAAGATACTCTCTCCTTTTATTTCGTGCGGTTTTCCGACTACCGCAACTTCCGCCACGTTGTCGTGGTGTCCTATGACGGCTTCTATTTCCGCGGTTCCTATTCTGTGACCGGAGACGTTTATAACGTCGTCCACTCTTCCGGTGATCCAGATATAGCCCTCTTCGTCGTACATCGCTCCGTCTCCGGAAAAATATACGGGCTTTCCGTCCTTTTTGCAGGTTCCGAAATAGCTCTTTACGAATCTGTCGGGGTCGTTCCAGATGGTTCTTATCATACTAGGCCAAGGTTTGGTTATGCAAAGATATCCTTTTTCTCCCGCCGGAGTCGGATTTCCGTTTTGATCGATGATTTCCGCCATGATTCCCGGTAGAGGGAAAGTCGCCGAACCCGGTTTTATGGGAGTGGCGCCCGGAAGAGGACTTATCATATGACCTCCCGTCTCCGTTTGCCACCAAGTATCTACGATAGGGCATTTTTTGTTTCCTATCGCTTCGTAATACCACATCCATGCATCCGGATTTATGGGCTCTCCGACGGTTCCCAATATTCTAAGGGAGCTTAGATCGTATTTTTGAGGCTCTTTCTCTCCGACTTTGTGTAGAAGTCTGATGGCCGTCGGAGCGGTGTAGAATTGGTTTACTTTATGCTCTTCTATCATTCTCCACCATCTGCCAGCATCCGGAAAAACCGGAACTCCTTCGTACATTACGGTGGTGGCTCCCGCCGCTAAAGGTCCGTAAACTATGTATGTGTGTCCGGTTATCCATCCGATATCCGCCGTACACCAAAAGGTGTCGTTTTCTTTGATATCGAATACCCACTCCATAGTCATTTGAGCCCAGAGAATGTATCCTGCTTGAGAGTGCTGAACTCCTTTCGGTTTGCCGGTGCTTCCCGAAGTGTATAACAAAAATAGCGGATCTTCGCTATCCATAATTTCGGCTTCGCAGTATTTGGATTCGTTTTTTATAAGTTCGTTATAGAGGTAGTCTCTTCCCTCTACATAGTTTATCTCCTCTTTGTTCCTCTCTATCACGAGCACTTTTTCGACGCATTCGCATCCCTCTTTCAAAGCCTCGTCAACTACCGGTTTTAGAAGATACGGCTTTCCTCTTCTAAAAGCTCCGTCCGCGGTTATTACCAGCTTCGCTTGAGCGTCTATGATCCTGTCTCTTAAAGCTTCGGCGCTGAATCCTCCGAAAACTACCGAATGTATGGCTCCTATTCTCGCGCACGCGAGCATAACGATAGCCGCCTCCGGAATCATCGGCATATAGATGACGACTCTATCTCCTTTTTTTATTCCGAATCTGTTTTTTAAGAGATTGGCGGCTCTGTTGACTTCGTAGTAGAGATCGAGATATGTCAAAACTCTTTTATCTCCCAACTCTCCTTCCCAGATAATGGCGGCTTTGTTTTTTCTCGTTTTTAGGTGTCTGTCTATGCATTGATGAGTAACGTTTAATTTTCCTCCTATAAACCATTTATAGAAAGGAGCGTTGCTTTCGTCCAAAACTTCGGTATAGGGCTCTATCCAGTCTATCTTCTCTTTTGCGAATTTATCCCAAAATCCTTCGTAATCCTCTTTCGCCTCCTCCATCAGCTCTTTATATTCGCACATATTTTTTATTCTTGCTTGTTTGCTTATCTCTTTGTTAGGATAAAAAACGGGATGTTCCATTGTTTTAGCTCCTTTTTAAGTTGTTATGTTTTTCGGCTGTTTGATAGCTCATCTTATTATCATAATATCGGAAGGAAGAGAAAGAGAAGCGACAAAGGGGAGAATTATTATTATTTTTTATATAAATGTGGAAATTCGAAACACAAACTATCTTTCCCTCAAAGCGTTCTCTTTCGTTTTTAAAAGAGGTTTTAATATGTAATCTAATATGCTTTTTTTACCCGTTATGATTTCGACTTTGGCGACCATTCCCGGAATGATTTTTAAAGGCTTCTCTTCGGTTCCGAGATGATTTTTGTTCGTTTTTATCCTAACTATGTAGTAGCTGTCCCCCTTTTCGTCCTGAATCGTATCCGCGCTTATGCTAACGACCTCTCCCTCCAACGCTCCGTATATGGAGAAGTCGTAAGCGGTAAATTTTACTTTGGCTTTAAGTCCCGGTCTTATGAAAGCTATGTCGGAGGGTTTTATTTTGGCTTCTATCAAGAGAGAATCTTCGTTTGGAACTATCTCCATAAGATCCATAGCCGGAGTGATCGCTCCTCCTATCGTGTTTACGTAGATCTTTTTTATGATTCCGTTGACGGGGGAGAGGACGAGAGTTCTTTTCACTTTGTCCTCTATCGCGCTTTTTGATTCTTCAAGAGCCGATATTTTGGCGACTATTTCGTTATACTCCTCTTTGGCTTTGTTTTGAAACTCAAGATAAACGTTTTTCTTTTTTCTTTTCAATTCCTCTATTTGGGCTTTTATTTTCGGGATGGAGTAGGAGACGGCGTTTAGGTCTCCTTTTATGTCGTTTGCCTGTCTTTTTAGTTTCAAAAACTCGACTTGAGAGACTATGCCCTTTTTTACGAGAGGTTCGTTTATCGAAAGCTCGTTTTTTATAAGTTCGTAGCTCGTTTTGAGTTTGTTTCTTTTTGCGTAGGCTTCTTTTAGTTCGTTCGTTTTTTGCGTTATTTGATCCTCTATCATAGCCTCTTTGTTTTTTATCTCTTTTATGTCCGATTCGTATAGATTTTTTTCGTATCGTAACAGTTTGGGAATCTCTTTTTTCAGTTTTTCGCTCGGATTAAAGGGTTTGCCGTGCGCCTCCGCATAAAGTCTTACGGCTTTTGCCTTTAGGGAGTTTATCGATATCTCGCTCTCTTTGTATTTGCTTGCGAAACCGACGTCGCTTATTTTTAAAAGTTTATCCCCTTTTTTTACGACGTCTCCCTCTTTGACGTAGATCTCTTCTAAGATTCCTCCTTCGAGATTTTGTATCACTTTTACGTGAGAAGAGGGGATGACTTTCCCCTCTCCTTTGGTTATTTCGTCTATTTTTGCGTAATACGCCCATACGATAAACCATACTACGGTTATGAAAATAAGCCAAAGAAGGATTCTTGAGTGGCGAGGATTTTTTTCGAGCATTACGTCGCTAAGATAGGAGACGTAGTCTCTCTCCTCCTTTTTTAAAAGGCTCATCAGTTTCCTTTTGAGGTAGTTCTTAATTTTTGCAAAACCGCTTCTTTTTTGCCGTCCATTACTATTTTTGCGTTGTCTAAGACGATTATTCTATCTACGAGTTCGAGCATCTGAGGTTTGTGCGTTATCAAAATAACCGTTTTGTCTCTAAGATAGGGTTTGAGTCTTGCTATGAGCCGGACCTCGTGCGTGTTATCCATCATATTGCTCGGTTCGTCCATTAAAACTATCGGATTGTTTTCTATAAAGGCTCTTGCCAAAATTATGCTTTGTCTCTGTCCTCCGGACAATCCTTCTCCTCTCTCTCCTATCGGCATATCGAATCCCGACGGATGGCGGTTTATGAATTCGAAACATCCGGATAGGTGAGCGGCTTTTAGGATGTCCGTCTCTTTCGCGAAAGGGTTTTTATAAGTTATGTTCTCTTTTACGGTTCCTCTAAATAAGACGGAGTCTTGAGGAACGTAGGAGATGTTTTTTCTTAGAAATAGAGGATCTATCTGATTTACGTCTATTCCGTCTATCGTTACCGTTCCGCTTTGAGGCTGGTATAGATTTAGTATGAGTTTTTCTATCGTGGTTTTGCCGGATCCCATTTTGCCTATTATTGCGACTTTCTCTTTCGGTTTTACGGAAAAGGTGCAGTTTTTCAAGGCGTAATCTTTTTGTCCCGGATATCGGAAAGAGACGTTGTTGAAAGTTATGGCTCCTTTTATAAACGGTAAGGTTATGTAGGTTTTGTTTTCTTCTCTTTCGGAGGGCAGGTTCATTATCTCGTTTAAATTTTCATAGGCGGTTTTGGTGTGTTCGTAGTTCGATATGAGAGAGGCGACGTGTCCCAAAGGGGCTATCGCTCTTGAAGCCAAAATCGTGCAGGCTATCAAAGTACCCATCGTAATCTCTTGATCTTTTATCAGATAGACTCCGTAGATTATGATTAAGACCGTATTAAGCTGAATCAAAAAGGACGTTACGGTGGATACGGAGCTTGCGTAGAGTTTGCTTTTCATCCCTTTTTGAGCGAGATTTGCCGTTACCTCTTCGTAAGCGTGTTGAGCGAAATTTTGAGCCGCAAACGCCTTTATCGTCTCGAGACCGGTTAAAAACTCTATCAGTATCGAACTTTTTTCCGCCGCGGTATGATAACTTTCTTCTATGCTTTTTTGGAGAGGTTTTTTGATGATTAGAGCGTATATGAGCAGTAAAAGCATAATAACTATAGGCACTATAACCAGATTGCCTCCTATATAGGCTATAGTTAGAAGAAAAATGACTACGAAAGGCAGATCTATAATCATCGATAGAGTGGAAGCGTTGAAAAAATTTCTTATGCTCTCAAACTCTTTTAAGTTGTTTGCGAAGGAGCCTACCGATAGGGGCTTATGAGTCATTTTTAGATTCAATACTTTTTCAAATATGTATGAAGACATCAAAATATCGCTTTTTTTGCCGGCAAGTTCCAAAAAGTAGGTTCTTAGATATTTCAATATCGCGTCCAAAACGATTATCACTATTACGCCTATCGCAAAAGCCCATAAAGTATCTATCGCGTTATTCGGAATGACTCTGTCGTAAACGTTTCTCGTAAAGAGAGGAATCGCTAAAACGAACAGATTTATGAGAAAAGAGGCTACGAAAACGTCAAAATAGATCTTTTTGTATCTCCAGAGGGTTGACCAAAACCAATGTTTGTATTTTTTTGCTATGTTTCTTGCTTTTTCGTTTTTATATTTATACTCTTTTTTTAAAAGAATCGCAAAACCGCTATACTCTTTTTGAAGCTTTTCGATATCGACTTGTGTTTTTGCGTTCTCGAATTCGGGAGTTAAAATAGTCGCTTTTTTGTTTTTTTTGTCGATGTCGGTTAAAATTACGGTTTTTTCATCTTTTAATATGAGTATGACGGGGAGCAGGAGGGGAGATATTTCCGTAATCTTTTTTTTTACTATCTTCGATACGAATCCGGCTTTTTTAGCCGCTCTTTCGAAATTCGGAGATAGAGCGTTTGATGAGAACAAAAAAGAGGGATTGTTTTTGTCAAGAGGGAGAGAGTCTATAAGACTCTCTTTCGTTATTTGAATATTATG
>CAZPVZ010000203.1:0-4603 GCA_964590185.1 uncultured Campylobacterales bacterium | reverse complement strand
AAAATTCTTATAGCCGTTATCATAGGAGCGTTTTTCGGCTTCGCCTCGTCGCCGTTTTTCAATCAAACTCAAGCATCCCTGATAGGACTCGTAGCCTTTATGGTGGCTCTTTGGACGAACGAAGGTCTTCCTTTGGGAGTCGTATCTCTCTTTCCGATAGTTTTGTTTCCGGCATTTAATATCTTAAGCACGAACACTACATCCTTAAACTATTCAAAATCCATCATATTTCTATTTTTAGGCGGTTTTTTGATAGCGATAGCGGTGGAGAAAACGGAGCTTCACAAACTGATAGCCGATAAAATTTTATCTATCTTTCCTCCGACCCCGAAAGGAATAGTTTTTTCTCTTTTGATAACTTCCGCCGTTTTAAGCTCATTTTTATCAAACACGACGACCGCTTTGCTACTGCTTCCGGTAGCCATGTTCATAACCCAAAAGAGAGAGCTTAAAGCGAGATTCGTTTTAGCGATCGCATACGGAGCGAGCATAGGAGGAATTATCACTCCGATAGGAACTCCGCCCAATCTCATACTTTTAGGAATTATGGACGATAAAGGTTTGGAGGCGATTCCTTTCATACAATGGATATGGATGATTGTTCCTTTAGCTTTCGTGATGCTGATATTTACCGGTTTCATACTCTCTTTCGGAGTGAAAAAAGAGATTTTAAAAAGAGAAAAGATAGAAAAAAAATTAAACAAGGAGCAAAAAAAGGTCGTTTTCGTTATATTCTCTCTAATAGCTCTTTTACTCGTAAACGCACCCGTAAAACCGTTTTATTCGGGACTAGGGTTAAACGAAAAAGCTTTGATTTTGGGATTCGGGCTTTTACTCTTTATGCCTCCTTTTAGCGTTTTGAAATGGGAAGACAGCAAAAAGATACCTTTTGAAATAATCTTTCTATTCGGAGCCGGTTTCTCCATAGCAAAAGCTTTCTCCCATACGGGACTCGATAAAGAGATAGCCGGTTATCTTTTGCAAATAAGCGACTTCACTCCGTTTTTGCTTATCTTAACGATAGCGACTCTAATCACTTTCACCACGGAAGTTACGAGCAACACCGCATTAACCTCCATAATGCTTCCCGTTATCTACTCCTTCGCAACGGGAGAGGGAGTAAATATAGACGCAAGATTGTTTCTTTTGGTAGCCACCATCTGCGCAAGCTACGCCTTTATGCTTCCGATAGCGACTCCTCCCAACGCCATAGCGATGTCTTCCGGCGCCATAAGGATAAAAGAGATGGCAAAAATAGGATTTATATTAAATATTGCGGGAATTTTGTTTATAAGCGTAATAGCTTTTCTATTTTGGGCGAAAGTTTTATAAAAAATCTCTCCGCAAAAGCGGAGAGACAATCTTAGTAGATATATCTTAGATAAAATCTGAAATCTTCGGCCTCTATATCGACAGGTTTAGGAGCTACCCACCCCGAACATCTGATGTTGGGAGTGTAGTCATGTTGCAAATAGGTATATCTAAGCTGTCCGGTCAGATTTTTAAGTCCGAAAAGCTCGAAATTCCAATAAGCTTCGTAAGCGTCTCCCCTAACGGCCACTTTGGAACCTATCACCGTATCTTCAGCCCAAGTCATAGGAGTCCAATATTGGCTTCCGTGGTTATACTCAAGTCCTATTTTTCCGTTCTCCGTAATCATATCCGGGAAAACGGCTCCAAACCAATAAGAGTATCCGTATTTATTTGCGGTAGTTCCCAAAAGTTTATATCCGTGAGCCGGAGTATAGTAAGAAGTGGCAAAAGAGGCAAAAAGCGTAGTATTATCCAAAAAGTCGTTTATCTCGTTACCAACTCCGCTAACTTGTAAAGAGATCGCATCCAAAAGCGCTCTTCCGGCTCCCGCTTTTTTAGCCATACCGTTTTCAAGCATTCCTTTCGTATTGAAAATGGTTGCGTGCTGCATCATAAGATTATACTGCCCGTCGTTATAAGCGTCCAAAATGGCTACGAAAAAATTGACGTTTTTATCCTCGATTCCTCCTCCGAGATCTTTATTGGCGGCATAAGGAGCGTAACCTTTCAAAGCGTCGTTTGCTTGCATTACTCCGTTATGAGCTCTACCGTAAACGAGTTTTAAATAACTTCCCGGAAGAGAGGTGTAGTTTTCCAAAGTAAGTTTCACCATTGCCGCGTCAACTTCCATATTGGTTATATGCGCCAAAGGAGAACCGGGCTCTTTGTCTCCCTCTCTGTAATTTGCCAAAAATCCGTCCGTAGAAGGTCTTCTACCCACGCTGAAAGAGTACGGAAGCTTTCCTTCGAAAGCGCTATCGGAATATACGAAATAGGCTCTTCTGACTCTGAAAGTGGTATCGGTAGGTTTGGACGATACCGACCAGTCTTTAACGGAAGGATCCATCTCTATATTGTTTCCTCCCCAAGTGCTGTACATAGCCACTTGGCCGGTAAAAGTAAGTTTCGGCATTGGAGAGGATTTCATATTCAAATAGAGTCTTGAAGATAGCAAAGACGAATTTTTAGCGCTCGTTCCGGAGAGATCGTGGACGTTGCCGTACTTATCTTTATATTTGTAGTCATTATATTTAAAATGTATGTAATCGTAAGAAGGTCTGAAATCGATACTCCACTTGATATTGTCGAAAGCGTCGTGAGCTTTTACGCGATTTAGCTTTTTAGATACGCTTTTTACTTTTTTAACGGTCTTTTTCTGAGTCTTTTTAAGCTTTTTAAGCTCCGCTTCCATCTTTTGCATCTGTTTTTGCATTTGTCGAAGCTGTTTCGTCAACTCCTCCACCCTGGCGTCATCCGTAGAATTTGCGTATAAACAAGATGCGGCTATCAAAGAAGAAGCGGCAACCGCCAAATACTTTTTCATAATTTCTCCTTATAGTTTAATTAAATTTCGCCAATTATTCCGAAAATATTATGGAAAGTATTATATTGGCAAATAATAAAAAGGAGATTTTATAAGTAAATTTTATGCGGATAATAAATAAAAGAGAATGGAGGTGTTACTTTTTTATACATTTTTTATAATATTAATTAAGAAGAGGAAATAATCAAAAAGGAGAGATTTAAAACTCTCTCTCCTTTTTTAATATCTATATCTTATATAAAATCTAACGTCTTGAGCCTTCTCTATCGGATTAAGTCCCATCGCTCTAGCCTCGTCCATCGTCAAAGGAGTTCCGGAAGCGGTGGCGAAAAAGCCTTGACTGCCCGTATAATCGTTTTTAATATAAGTATATCTAAGCTGAGCCGTCAATTTCTTTCCTATCAATCCTTTCGTCAACCAAAATTCGTAAGCGTCTCCTCTCGTAGCGAGTTTGGAACCGGCCAAAGTATCTTCCCCGTAAGTGAAGCTTCTCCAATATTTGCTTCCGTGATTATATTCGATTCCCACTCTCGCATCATCCAAAAGCTGACAAGGCCAATTCAAACCGACGTAAATCGAATTTCCGCTTTTTGAATCTTCGCTTCCCAACATATGAGACGGAATATCGACTTTATCGGGAGTTCCGTCGCCGTTAAGATCCATGGGATTTCCGTTTTGATCGAGATAATATCCCTTATTGCTTCCGCCGGGTCTCGTTTTGGTATAAGCGTAACTTATGAAAAATACCGTATCGTCCAGCATATCGCTTATGCCGTCGCCTATTCCGTTGGCTATGAAACTAACGGCCGCTCCGTCCATGTCTCCCACCGTACTGAATTTAGGAGCGAACATATACGCATCTCCCGGCGCGGAAGGTCCCATAGGATTCGTTATGTCTATCCTATTCGCAAAATCATCGGTTATAAATCCTCCTCTTCCGGGAGCGAAAGCGTATTCGAATCCTATAAGATTATAGGCCCTAAAAGCGGTAGTCGTAACCGAATACTGTCCGTCATCGTAAGGAACGAATATGAATCCGGCCAAATCTATACTCTTAACGTCGGGAGATTTTACGTAATTGTTTTGAGTTTCCGTAAAATCGCTATATCTGCTCGTAGCGTTCGTAAGTCCTCTTCCCATACAAAGTTTAAAAGACATTCCGGGAACTCCTACGGCGTCTCCGAGTTTAAACTTAAAGCTCGCTCCGTCAAACTCCGTATTTATAATGTGCCCTATCGGAGATTTGGCTTTTTGATCCTCTCTATAATTTACCAAAAGCCCGTCCGTTGCCGGTCTTCTACCGAAACTTGCCGTCCACGGAATATCGCTATTTAAAAAGCTGTCTCCCAAATAGAGCCAGTAAGCCTCTTTGACTCTAACCTCGTTGTCTCTGGGAACCTCGTTTATAAACCAATCGAAAGTATCGAACTTTCCGTATCCCTGAGCGTTGGTTCTTTGAGCGTTGTTTCCGCTCGCTCCGTACATTTTGTAATAACTTAGCAAACCTTTAAAAATCAGCTTATCCGTAGCGGCAAACTCCATCCCGAGCCACAATCTATTGGTTAAAATCTGATTCCAAGACTTCTCTCCGTTAGCCCTTTCGTATCCTATAACGTCATAAGCGGTTCTAAAGTCAACCTTCCACTTAATATTGTCCCCGGCATCGTGAGCTTTTATCTCCCTAATCTGCCTTTTTAAAGATTTTATATTTATCTTCTTTTGAGCTTTTTTAAGTTCGGCAACCTG
>CAZPVZ010000202.1:0-9540 GCA_964590185.1 uncultured Campylobacterales bacterium | reverse complement strand
CAAAATCTGTTCGGTTTTCGCTTTGAATTTCTGATAAAAACGGCTCGCCATCTTCTGAGAAAGATAGTTGCTAATCGCTCCTATCGGTTTGGCTATACTCATCTCGTTATCGTTTAAAATAATTACGCAAGGATATTTTCTGTCTCCAAGCTCGTTCAAAGCCTCGTAAACCATCCCCGCGCTCATAGAGCCGTCGCCTATCAACACAACCGGTATTCTATCTTCGTTTTTCAATTTGATCGCTTTAGCCGCTCCCGTAGCTATGGAGATGGAAGTGGAGCTGTGCCCCGCTATAAAATAGTCATACGGAGATTCGCTCGGTTTTATAAATCCGCTTATTCCGCCAAACTGTCTTAAAGTATCGAATCTATCCCATCTATCGGTTAAAAGCTTATGAGCGTAGGCTTGATGAGAAACGTCATAGATGAAAGGATCTTTTTTAGGATCGAAAACGTAATGCATGGCGATAATAAGATCCACGGCTCCCAAAGCGCTGCTTAAATGTCCTCCGGTTTTGCTTACGGTATGGAGAATTTTTTCTCTAATCTTTTTGGCCAATTCGTTTAATTCTTCTATCGAATGATTTTTTATGTTCATATTTCTTACCTAATAAATTTAATTTTACCTTTTACGAAGAAAGAAGCAGTTTTTCAATATTTTTTATTCTTTCCTCTATCGTTCCTTCTATATTTCCGATATCGCTTAAAATTAAGACGCCTCCCTCGCTTACGGATTCATCCGGCACCACTTCGACGATAGAGTTTTCTTGAAAATTCTCTTTTATATAATTAAATTCATTAGGATTTACTTTTAAAGTTATTTTAGTAGCATCTTTTAAGTCTTTAATAAGCGTTTTCGATAAAGAGAGAGCTATTTCCCGCGAGTTTTCGCTAACCTCTTTAGCTATAACCTCTTTTGCAATCTCCAAAGCGCTTTTTGGAAGCTCCTCTTCCATCTTTATATAAAATTCTTCAACCTTCTGAGCATATTCGTTTAGATTTTGGATCGATTCCAAAAATCTGTTTCTAAAAGCCTCCATTTCGGCGTTAACCTGAGCTGAAACGCTCTCTTTGCTTTTTTTCTCCGCCTCTTCATAAATACTCTTCTTCTCCTCTTCGAGTCTTTTATCAAACTCTTTGGTCAAAGACTCGTTTTGCATTTGAAGTTCGACTATCGTGGAGGAGAGTTCCTCTATCTTTTTTAAAAGCTCCTCCACCATTTTTTTATCCTCTTCGCTGCTTCTCTCCTCCCGATCTTTCGATACCGAAATCTCTTCTTTCTCTTTTTCTACGCTCCCCTCTTCTTTTTTATCCTCCTCTTTTTTACACTCCCTATTTTCCTCCTCAATCGCATCCAAGTGCAAAAAATCATATTTTTCTATTTTATGTTTCGCAAGCTCCTCTCCCCTTATGACGCTTTTCATATTATTCTATCATCTCCTCGGATTCTCCTATCTGGATAATTCCCTGCTCGGCAAGTTTTTGCACCTCTTCCACGATTTTTCTTTGCGCCTCTTCAACCTCTTTAACTTTAACCGCTCCTAAAAATTGCATCTCCTCCAAAAACGCCTCTCTCGCCCTTTCGGACATATTTCCCAAAAACTTCTCCCTAAGCTCTTCACCGGCTCCCTTCAAAGCAATCATCAAATCTTTTTTATCTATGACTTTCAATACTTCTCTCGCCGCGTTATTATCGAGTTTTATGATATCCTCAAAAGTAAACATCATATCTTTAATGGTGGAAGCTAAACTCTCATCGGTCTGTTCTATGATGCTTAGCGTAGATTTGGCGCTGTTTTGTCCGAGTCTGTTTAGTATCTCGGCAACCGCTCTCGGTCCTCCGATCTCGACTTTATAAGTGGTTAGTGACTCGAGTTTATTTTCCAGCACCGCAGAAACCCTTTTGATAACGGTAGGAGAGATCTCTCCCAAATTTGCCATTCTAAGAACCACTTGAGCCCTAAGCTCATCGGGAAAATAAGAAAGAGTCTCGGCCGCGTTAGCCGGATCCATATGGGCTATGATCAAAGCTATCGTTTGCGGATGCTCGTTTATGATAAAATCGGCAAGTTGCTGAGGTTTCACTTGATTGAGATAAGAAAAGCTCGAAGCCTTATCCAAACTTTTGGCGAGATTATCCAAAATTTTTAAGGCTTCTTCCTGACTAAAGGTTCTAAACAAAATCTCTTTAGCATATTCCAAACCGCCGCTTCTTATATATTGATTCGACTGCAAAATCGCGTAAAACTCTTCCAAAATAGCCGCGGCTATCTGTTTGTCAACGCTTCTTGAGGTAGCTATATATTTTGATATCTCCGTTACTATCTCGACATCCATGCTTCTGAAAATATCGGCCGTAATATCTTCGCCGAGCTGAATAAGCAAAACGGCTATCTTTTCGGCCATAGTCATCTCTTCGTATATCGCTTTCTGTTCCGGTTTAAGATTTACCATCTACTTCTCCGATTCGAAATCATTTACGGTTTTTACCATAGTTTGCAAGATATTGGCCACTTCTTCCGGATTCTCTTGAGCTATGGTTCGCACCTTCTCAAGCAATACTTCATACTTAAGCTCGTCTTCGTCAAACTTCTCTCCGAGTCCGAGCTCCTCTTCAACTTTCTTTTTCATATCTTTATATTTCTCAAGAGTATCTTCGGCCGCCTCTTTCTCCTCCTCCAAAATAATCTTCTCGAGCTCTTCCTCCTCCTCTTTCGTCTCTTCAAGCATTTTTTGGGAGAAAGGAAGAATAACTTTTTTGTAAAACGCAAAAAGAAGCAAAGCCGCTATCAAAAGCTTGATAAAAGGCATAATCGGCGTGAAGAAAGAGGTCGCTTTATTTACCAAACTCTTGGTCAAAGGCTCTTTAGCTTTCAAAGAAGCCTGCGCGAATTCGAAATTGCTTACCGTTACCTCGTCGCCTCTCTTTGCGTCGTAACCTATCGCGTTTTTTACTATATCGGTAATTTTGGCTATTTCCTGTTTGGATAACGGAACATACTCTATCTCATCGGTCTCTTTGCCGTCTTTGTCTTTTTTATAGCGATATTTTCCGTCAACTACTACGGAAGCCGTTATCCTTTTCAATTTTGCGAAAGGAGTCTTTATCTTCGTAATTTTTTTGGAAACTTCGTAATTGGTAGTGGTAACGCTCTTTTGATACTTTTGGACGAGTTTGTTCGATTCTATTCCTTGAACCGGCCCTATATTGCTTATGGCTCCGGGAACTCCTCCCGTCTCTTTCGGTTTTATTCCCTCTTTCTTCTCCTCGGTTATCTGCTCGCTTCTGGGGACTACGTCCGGATCATAATATTCGCTTACGACATCCTCTTGAGAAAAATCGAAATCGGCCGAAACTTTCGCAACTACTTTATGCTCTCCTCCGACTATCGGAGCCAACAGATTGACGATTTTTCTTTCGTAACTCTTTTCGAACTCCTTTTTGTATCTGATTTGAGAGGCCACAAGTTCGCTTTGAAGAAGATTTTTGCTCCCCAAAGGTTCTCCGTTTTGATCCACAAGTTGCACGTTTTCGGGAGAAAGTTTCGGCACGGCGGCGGCAACGAGATTTTTTATGCCCATTATCTGCTTCGGAGAGAGTTTCGTGTAAGGTTTTATAACCAAAGTTACGGAAGCGCTCGGAGGCACACTCTTTTCCGTAAAAACGCTCTCTTTGGGAAGCGCTATGTGAACCGTCGCCTTTTCGATCGGTTCAAGACTCTCTATCGTTCTTGCAAGCTCTCCTTCAAGAGCTCTTAGATATTTTATCCTCTGATCGAATTCGGTAGCTCCGAACTCCTGCTTATCGAAAAGCTCAAATCCGACCTTCCCGCTTTTTGGTACTCCTTTGGAAGCTAAAGCTATTCTTTCTTTATAAACGACATCCTTAGGAACTTTTATCGTTCCCTCTTCCTCTATTTTATAAGGAACCTTATCGGCTTCGAGCTGTTGAATCGCCAAAGCGGCGTCCTTGGGAGAGAGCTTTTCGAATAAAACGACATAATTTCGTTCTTCGGGGGACGAGATATTTTTGTAAACGACCAAAAATACCAAAAAACCTATTATTACGAAAAGAGCGACGCCTATAATAATCTTTTGTTTTAAACTCAACTTATTGTAAACTTCGCTCAACTGTTGCAATAGAGTTTTAAAATCCATCCCGTCCTCTAACCGTAAATCTTCTCAAAAAGCTCGAAAAATCTATCGTTTTGCTTTTTCTTTCCTATAGTTATCCTAACGGCGTTCAATCCGTAAGAACTAAGATCTCTAACTATCACTCCCTTTTTCAAAAGCGCTTCGGCAACTTTGGATGAGTTTTTAGAGGAATCCAACAAAAAGGTAATGAAATTCGTATAGCTTTCTATATATTTAATTCCCCTCTCTTTCGCAAAAATCTCGTACCTTACCATCTCCTCAAAATTACTCTTTATGGCTTTCTTAACGAATTTTTCATCCTCGAGAGCCGCTTCGGCCGCTTTTAAAGACAAAATCGTCACATTAAACGGAGGTCTTAATTTATAAAGAGTGTTTATAATCTCCTCCCTCGCTATTCCGTAGCCGACTCTCATTCCCCCGAGCCCGTAAGCTTTGGAAAAAGTTCCGAGATATAAAGCGTTCGGAAAGTTATTTATCAAATCTTTAGGATCTATCTTTTTGGAAGAGTCTTTATAAGAGGCATACTCTTGATAAGCTCCGTCCACCACCACCAAAACGTTTTTATCTATCTTCCTCAAAAATTCGTAAACCTCTCTCCTATCCAAACACTCTCCGAGAGGATTATTCGGCAGACATAAAAAGATAATCTCCACTTTTTCCCTATTTTTTTCGTAAATATCCAAAAATTCATCCAATTTATGCTCGTTAGAAGGAGTTTTTAAAATCTCGCATCCCGTCTCTCTCGCATAAATTTCATACATGGCAAAAGTGGTTTTCGCCATCAAAACCGCGTTATTTTCGTTCGCTTTGGCTCTAACGGCAAACTCTATAATCTGATCGCTACCGGCGCCTATTACGATATTTTCATTATTTACCGAAAATCTCTCTCCAAGAGCCCTTTTTAGATCCGACATCGAATCGTCCGGATACATAAAAGCCTTTTCGGCCTCTTTTTTTATAACTTTAACCGCCTTCGGAGGAGTTCCGTAAGGATTTTCGTTGCTTGCGAGCTTAACGATATCGCTTTCGTCTATCCCGTATTCTCTCATCACGAGCTCTATCGGTTTGCCCGGTTCATAATTTTTGATATTTTCCAAAACTCTATTAAACTTCATGCTCACCTCTTACGATCCGGCTATATAACTTCCAAGCCATTTTATTTGATCTTTATAGCTATCGAGAACTTTTCTTACGTTCTCGTCGTCTATATGCCCTTCGAAATCTATATAAAAAACGGACTGGAAATTTTTATCTCTTGAAGGTCTCGACTCTATTTTCGTAAGATTTATGTTCTCGTTTTGAAAAGCCTGCAAAAATCTCGCCAAACTGCCCGGTTTATTATCCGTTCTGGCCAAAATCGAAGTTTTATTGTGAACGCCTTTTTGATTTTTAAAATCGCTCAAAATCAAAAATCTCGTTCTGTTTGCCAAATTATCCTCTATCTTTTCGAATAAAACCGGCAAATTATACATTTTTGCCGCTATATGGGAACAAATTGCCGCCGCATCCTTATCCTCTTTCGCCAGTTTCGCGGCCTCCGCCGTCGATTTCGTCGGAATAAACTCCACGTCGAAAAGAAAATGCTCCTCCAAAAAATTCCTACACTGATTATATCCTTGAGGATGAGAATAGATTCTTTTTACCTTTTTTATGTCTTCGGCCAAGGAAGCAAAAGAGTGATGAATGTCAAGATAAACCTCGGCGACGATTTTCGAATCGTACTTTCCCAAACAATCCAAAGTTACTCCGACCGCCCCGTCGGTATTGTTCTCTATCGGAACGACTCCGTATTTTGCCTCCTTATTTTCCAAAACCTTAAAGACTCCCTCTATCGAACTTATCGAAAGATAACTGCTCATCGCTCCGAATCTGCTTTCCGCCGCCTGGTGAGTATAGCTTCCTTCCGGTCCCAAAAAAGCCACTCTCTCCGGACGCTCAAGATTTCTGCTCACCGCAAAAATCTCCAAAAATATAGCATCTATCGCATCGTCGTTCAAAGGCCCTTTATTTAAAGATTTCAGTCTATCGAGTATCGATTTTTCTCTTTCGGGTCTGTAAATGGCGCTCTTGTCGGAGCGTTTCAATTTACCGACTTCCTGAACCACTCTCATTCTTTTATTTAAAAGCTTCAAGATTTCGTTATCTATAAGATCTATCTCTTCTCTCAACTGCTCCAAACCCATAAAAACCCCTTAAATAAAATCTTTCTCGCAAGCTATCAGATCTTCGAAACTCTCCCTTCTTCTAATAAGTCTATCACCCTCTTTCTCGCTTACCGCCACTTCGGCGGGCCTACTTCTGCTGTTATAGTTACTGCTCATCGTAAAAGCGTACGCTCCGGCGCTTTTTATCAAAATCAAATCGTTATGAGAGGTTTTCGGTAAAAGAGCGTCTTTTATAAAAAAATCTCCGCTTTCGCATACGGGACCTACCACATCGGCTCTACTCTTCTCTCCTTCGGCGTTTAAAACCTCAACCTCGTGATAGGCGTTATATAAGGAAGGCCTTATCAAATCGTTCATCGCCGCATCTACTATAATAAATCTTTTGTTTTTATTTCTTTTTTCATACAAAACTTTGGTCAAAAGGTAACCGCCGTTTCCGACGACGTATCTTCCCGGCTCGCATATAACCGTCAAATCGAGCCCTTTGAGAGTCGAAAAAATAGCCTGAGCGTAATCGTAAGGCTCTATCAAAGTTTCATCTTTATATCTGATGCCGAGTCCCCCTCCCACATCGAAAAATTTTATATCTATATCCAAAACCTGCAAACTTCTTACGATATCGGCCACTTTCGCGCTCGCTTCCTTTATGGGCTCAAGTTCGGTAAGCTGGCTCCCTATATGAAAATGTATTCCCACCGGCTCTATAAATTCGGAATTTTTAGCCTTCAAATAGAGCCTCTTTGCGGTATCTATATCCACGCCGAACTTATTTTCGTCAAGTCCCGTGGATATGTAAGGGTGAGTTTTGGGATCTATATCCGGATTGACTCTAACGCTTATTCTCGCAACTTTTTTCAACTTTTCGGCTATCTTCTCTATCCTCTCGAATTCGCCTTCGCTCTCCACGTTTATAAAGAGTATGTCTCTTTCCAAAGCCTCCTCTATTTCGTCGTCTCTTTTACCGACTCCGCTAAAGATTATTTTATACTTCGGAACTCCGGCCAAAAAAGCCCTCCTAACTTCCCCTATCGAAACGCAATCGCATCCGGCGCCCAACTCTCCGAGATACTTTATAACGGAAAGATTGGAATTGGCTTTCACGGCATAACATATAAGAGATTTTCTCGCCTTGAAAGCTTTCTTCAACTTGTTATACTGACTCGCTATATGATCGAAATCGTAAACGTAAAGAGGCGTGGAGTATTTTTCCGCCAAATATTTAAAATCTATCACTTTCTCCCTTTTTAGGCAAAAATTAAAATAAAGTTAATCTATTTTAGCAAAATTAGTTGAATTCTAAATAAGATAAAAAAGCACGCATCGGCCGTTTTAGAGCCTATTTGATTATTTCGGACGATCTTTAAAAAAGAGTCGTAAAGGAGCGGTAAAACGGGAAAAGAGAAACGGGCGTTTTTTAGAAAAACTCTAAAGAACTTTCAATTCCTCCTTAGAGAGTCTGATAGCCGACTTTATTCCTTCTCTTTTTATATAGTAATAATTTCTTCCGACATAAAGTATATCTCCCCTAAATCTCGTATCGCCTATTTTGAAAATCTTGTTTTTCTCCATAAAAAGCTTCTCTCCCACGAACTTTCCTACGGGCTTGTAAAAAATCGAAGCGAAAACTATCAAAAGTATGATATAGAAAGTATCGAAAAACTTAGAAAGCCTGCTGTATAGCATAAGATATCCGAAAAGCAGGGACAAAGATACGAAAAGTATAAGATTTTGATTGTCTATGAATATAACGTTAAAATACTCGGTTATATTATAAGCGTCAAAATAACTTATTTTAAGACCTATGAAAAGCAAAAAATCAAGAAGGCCCACCAAAATGAATCCGAATAGAAAAGAGGTAACAACGGCTATAATCATCTTATTTTTTTCATCCTGTTTTTTGATAATTTATATATACGAGAGGCGTTTTCGCTTTTGAAACCTTCTGCTCCCTCTACGATAATATCGGCATTTTCAAAAGCAAAGTTAAAATCAAACTCCTTCCCGCTCTCATTGGCAGAAGTGGAGTAGAGCCATTTGAAATTTTCAAGAAATTTCTTAAACCTTTCATCAAAAACAACCCTAACCGCTTTCCGATTAGGATAAATGAAAGTGCTTCTTTTCGCACGCCTTACGAACTTCTTAAACTTTTTCGGAGTCCTTGCGATCTCTTTTTGCGTTTTAAAACTGTCGGCGTTTATTAAAAAAGGCTTATTCAAGGGACGCTTTTTCACTTTCGCAAGTTTTCGGGCATCCCTTGATAGAAATCCCGCTATCGTATCGGTTTGAACCAGATAGATGAGATTTTCGTCCATTAAGCGAGATAATCCTGCAAAGCTTTAGGTTCGAGAGCCTCTTGCTCTTTTAGTTTTTTAATGGCCTCTATCGCTACGTTTGCCGCCGCTATAGTCGTAAAATAGGGAATATTAAATCTCAAAACGGCCTGTCTTATCTTTCTCGCATCATCTTTGCTCGATTTATTGTCGCTCGTATTTACGACCAAATCTATCTCCATATTTTTGATTCTATCCTCTATATTCGGCCGTCCTTCGCTTATTTTATACACGAATTCCGCTTCTATGCCGGCGTTTGTTAAAGCTTTATGAGTGCCCGCGGTAGCTACGATTTTAAAACCTGCTTCCTTAAATCCCTCTCCTATCTCTTTAGCGAAAACTTTATCCATATCCGTCAAAGAGATGAAAACGACTCCGCTTGTGGGAAGGATATTATTCGAAGAAAACTGACTCTTTGCGAAAGAGAGAGCGAAAGTATCGCTAATTCCCATAACTTCTCCGGTAGATTTCATCTCCGGTCCCAAAATCAGATCCGCTCCGTGAAGTTTATTGAAAGGGAAAACCGCCTCTTTAACGGCTACGTGATTTTTTATGCGTGGTTTAAAAACTCCCTCTTCTTCGTCGAAATGGACTATTTTATATTTATCGTAAAACGAAAGCGCCTCTTTCAAATCTCCTTTATACATAACTCTCGTCGCCACTTTAGCCAAAGGAATGCTCGTAACTTTGCTCACGAACGGAACGGTTCGGCTCGCTCTCGGATTTACCTCTATGACGTAAACCTCATCCTTATAAACCGCAAATTGTATGTTCAAAAGCCCCTTCACTCCGAGATTCAAAGCCATCTTTTTGGTTTGGGAGACGACCTCCTTCACTATCTCCTCTTTCAAAGAAACGGGAGGCAAAGAGCACGCGCTATCTCCGCTATGG
>CAZPVZ010000201.1:0-5501 GCA_964590185.1 uncultured Campylobacterales bacterium | reverse complement strand
TCTACGATATCTTCGCCGGTAAAGCTTTTTGGGGATTTGAAATATAAAACTATCGCTTCGTCTATGATCTCCCCGTTTGAGTCATAAAGGGTGCAAAGAGAGGCGTGCCTCTCTTTGAAATTCTCTTTTTTCGCAAGCTTTTTGGCGATAGGGAGGGCTTTTTCTCCGCTTACTCTAACGATCGAGATGGAGCCGATGCCGTAAGCCGTGGCGATGGCCGCTATCGTGTCTTTACTGTTGTTTGATAAAGTCATTTACGATGATGTACTTTTCGCCTTCTCTGTTGGTTTTGATGCTTACGTATTTGTCTTTGAACTCTTCTCTTAGATTTTCAAGGGCTATTTTAACCAATACTCCGTCAAGAGGTTTCGTTTGGCCTCTGCCGTATTTTTTTATTCTCTCTTTTAACGGCGCTAAATATTTATCTATCATCTCTTCTTGGTTTTTCAGAAATTCGGCTATTTCGAGTCGAATGTTCAGTTGATATTTGAGATTGATCCAGTTGTATATCATATACGAAAAAGCTTTGTATCTGTATCCCTCTTTTCCTATGAGCAAAGCGGCGTCTTTTCCGTTTATCTCTATGTTTACGCTGTTGTCTTTACCCGGTTCCACTTTGATGGTATCGAGTTCGAAACAGCTGTATTTCATAAGGTTTTTGAGAGAATTTTCTATCTCTTTGGAGATTTTTAGCATCTCCTCATAACTTTTTCTGTTTTCGGGGAAACTTTTTTTCGTAAATTGATGCTTTTTCTCATCTCCTTTTTTCTTGGCTTTTATAATGGCTTTCTTTTGAAAAAATCCTAAAAAACCTTTCGAAGGATGTTGCAAAACCTCTATCTCAAGTTCCGTAACGGAGCAGTTTAAATTCTGCGCCGCTTTGGAATAGGCTTCTTCTAAAGTTTCGGCTTCTATTCTTATCATGCTTCCGCCTTTTGAAGCTTTTTTCTTTTGTCAAGATAGTAGTTGACGTAATATTGCTGAGCTACGGACAATAGGTTGTTTACGAACCAGTAAAGCGTAAGTCCGGCCGGAAAAGTTACGAAAAAGAACGTGAAAATAAGAGGCAAAAATTTCATAATCTTCTCTTGCGTCGGATCCGTAGTCGTCATCGGCGTAATTTTTTGATTCCAATACATCGTAGCTCCCATAAGTATCGGAAGAACGAAATAGGGATCTTTCGCCGAAAGATCGGTTATCCAGAGTATCCAAGGAGCTCCTTTTAACTCTATGGCGTTTAGTAAAACTCTATAAATTGCGAAAAAGACCGGGATTTGAAGAAGCATGGGCAGACATCCGCCCATCGGATTGGCTCCGTGTTTTTTGTAAAGCTCCATCATTTTAGCGTTGAGCTTGGCTTTGTCGTCTTTGTATTTTGCCTGAAGCTCTTTCATTTTCGGGGCGAGCTCTTTCATCTTGCTCATGGAGATCATGCCTTTTAGCGTTAGAGGAAAGAGGAGGAGACGGATCAAAACGGTAAGCACTACGATAGCCCATCCCCAGTTTCCTATCAGCTCGTACAAAAATTGAAGAAGCTTGAACATCGGTTTTGCTATGAACGTAAAAAAACCGTACTCTATGATGTCCGTTAGTCTCGGATCTATACTTTTTAGCAGTTTGTGATCTTTAGGACCTATAAAACCTTTTATTTTCGCGTTTTCGTCAAACTCGGCGAACACCATCGGATTTTTCTCGTTATCCGCCGGAGAGACGATTGCGGTTAAACCTTTGTTAAAATCGTAAAATGCGGTCGTATAGTATCTGTCGAACGCCGATACTATCGTAGCGTTTTTAATTACTTCAGTTTTGTCGCAATCTCCGTCTTCAACTATTTTCAAACTGCCGTCCGGATTTCTTATAAGCACTCCGTGAACGGTGTATGCGTCGGCTATGACTTCCGGCCTTCTTCCGGGAGTTATGTAATAGGTGGCCTTTTTGCTTAAAATGACTTCCGCTTCGTAATTTCCAGCGGGGTAGAAAGTAATTTTTTTGGTTACGGTCAGATTCGAGAGCTTTTGAGTTAGCGTTATCGTTTCGGCTTTCCCGTTTATCTGAATTTTCGAAACGTCACAAGAGTAGGGGGTTTTAAAAGCCTCTCGATTTATTGCGGGGTCTTTGAATCTTATCTCCAAGGTTTTGGGCATGGAGTTTTCTTTGAAGAGTTTTAGGACTTCTCCCTTTTCGTTTTTAAATCTTTTATCGTTAATGCTAAATTGGGCTATTCTTCCGAGTTCGTCTATAAAAACGGTATAATGTTTTGAATTTATCGTAGCTATTATTTTATTTTTTATCTCCTCTTTGCCGCTTGAAGGAGTCGTTTCCACGGGAGCGGAAGAGGTTCGAGCGGAGACGGGAGGGGCCGTTTGGTTTTGCGTCGAGACGGTTTTTTGCGATTTCGTGGAGTTAAACTCGTTTAAGGCCGGATTGGTTTTGGGCATGAAAAAATAGTCGTATCCAACCAGCACCAGTAAGCTGAGAACTATCGCTAAAAGCATTCTTTGATTTTGGCTCAGATTATCTAACACGGATTCTTTTCCTTTTTAAAACTTTTTATGAGGTAGTATTCGTTTCCCCTTTTCGGAACAAACCAGTATTTTATCAAAAAATTTCGGTTTTTAATATTTTTATAACCGATAAGAGAATTTTTAAAGTCCTTTTTTACGACGGGGTAGTCTATCCCACCTTCGAAAAATTGATTGCATCTTAAAATTCTAATCAGCGACGAAAAAAGCGCTTTAGGCAAAGAGTTTTGTTCTATTTGCCATTTCGCGTATTCCGAACAGGTGGGATAGTATCTGCAGCTTCCGTAACTAAAAAGCGTAAAGATCTTTTGATAAACGGCAAGCAGGAGAAGGAGCGCTTTTTTCATTTTTCGATTTTATCCTTGTAGATATTCAGTTTTTTAAGCGCTTTTACAATCTCCTTTTTAATTTTTGCATAGTCGCTTTCTACGATCGCCTTTTTAGCTACGAAAACGACGGTCCCCTCTTTTAAAAACTCTTCTATTTCGAAAAAGAGCGCTTTAAGTCTCCTTTTCGCGAAATTTCGTTTTACGGCTTTTCCTATTTTCTTGCTGACGGTAAAGCCCACTTTTTTTTCGTTTCCCGGTTTGTAAAATATAACTACCGTATCGAGATAACATTTTTTGGCGTTTTTATATACCGCCGAAAATTCGTAAGGCTTTTTTAAAAGTTTAAAATTTCCTATACGCTCAATCTTTTTCTGCCTTTCGCTCTTCTTGCTTTTAAGACTTTTCTTCCGTTTTTGGTTCTCATTCTTACTCTAAAACCGTGAGTTCTTTTTCTCGGCGTATTGTGAGGCTGATAAGTTCTTTTCATTTTTCTCGTTCCTTTTATAAAAATTTCGTGTGCGAGATATTAATAAATTTTTACTTAAAGAGCACTAAAGTTTAAACCCGAGAGGGGAGGCGGTCTTTTGCTAAAATACGCATTCGAGCTCTAAAGCGTATAATTTTTTTCTTTTGCTGGAGCCCTCTATGTTCATTTGCTGACGATATTTGGCTACGGTTCTTCTGCCTATTTTTATATTGAATTTCTCCTCTATCAAAGAGACTATTTTGGAGTCGCTTAAAGGTTTCTTCCTATCCTCTTTTTTTATAACTTCCATTATGAAGTTTTTAACGGCGCTGTTTGAGACTTCTTCGTCCAAAGCTCTCGTAAAGAAGCGTTTTATCGGGATAACTCCCCTGTCGCACGCTATGTATTTGTTGGATATGGCTCTTGATATCGTTGAGGGGTTGTATTCGAGCTCTTTGGCCATATCTTCGAGTTTCATCGGTTTTATCTCTCCGCCGAGAAAAAAGTCGTATTGATACTCCACGATCATCAAAGCGAGTTTATAAAGCGTCTCTTTTCTCATATTCAGGGCGTTTACGAGATTTCTCGCCTCTTTTATCTTCTTTTTTACGAACTCTTCCTTAAGTTCGCTCTCTTTAACGTCTATAACGATGTCCGGATAGTAGTCTCCGTTTAGTTTGACTTCTATTTCGTTGTCGTTTACCGTTATGAAAATGTCTGCCACCACCTGTATGTCGGAATCTCGCATAAACTCTATTGCCGGAGGATTTTTAAATTTCTTCAATATTTTTATAGCTTCTTGGAATTCTTTTTTATTTTCGAATTTTTCCGGATTGTTTAGGTTCTCGATCAGCTCTTTTACCCGTTTGTAAAGCTTATCTTCTATGTCAAGATCTTGCAGCTGAAACAAGAAAGACTCTTTCAAGTCTTTAGCTCCTATCCCGGGAGGATCGAGATAGCAAAATCTTTGTCTTACTCTCTCTATCTCCTCCTCTTTTACTTTAAGTTCTTCGGCGAGTTTTTTTGTGTCGGCGGAAAAATAGCCTTCTTCGTTTATCCATTCGATGATTTTATACGCTATTTTTCTCGATTTTTCCGTAGGAAATAAAGAAGGGTGAATCTGCTCTTGCAAAAACTCTTCGAGGCTTTTTCGTTGAGTATTTTTGTTCTCTATTATTTCCGATAAGCTCGTTTTTTTGTTGGAATAGAATATGTCGATATATTTTTGATCGGTTTTTTCGAATCCCGATTTTATTTCTATATAAGGGTTCTCTTTCGAAAACTCTCTCAATGTCTCTTCAAGAGAGCTTAAATCGGCTTGAAGGATGGGAAGCCAGCTTCTTAAGGTGTAAGATAGTTTCGGTTTTAAAGAGACTCTGCCTCTTAATTTCATAATTTGAAATGCTCGCCGAGATAGTAGGTTTTAACCGCCTTGTTTTCGGAAATTTCTTGAGAGGTTCCGCTTGCAAGAAGCATTCCGTCTTTTATTACGTAGGCTCTGTCGCATATGGATAGGGTTTCTCTTACGTTATGATCCGTTATCAAAATGCCTATACCGGCGTTTTTTAGGTTCTTTATGATGTTTTGGATCTCCTCTATGGAGACGGGATCTACTCCCGCGAAAGGTTCGTCAAGTAGCAAAAACTTAGGAACTATCGCCAAGGCTCTCGCTATTTCACATCTTCTTCTCTCTCCTCCGCTTAGATGGATTCCTTTTCTTCTTCTGTAGGGCTCTATGTTTAGCATCTGCAAAAGCTCTTCGGTTCTCTCCCACGCCTCCTCTTTGCTGTTTGAAGCCACTTCCGCGGCTATCATAATATTGTCTTCCACGCTCAAATCTTTAAAAATACTCGATTCTTGAGGCAGATATCCTATGCCTTTTCTCGCTCTTTTGTGAAAAGGAAGACGGGAAATGTCCTCGTCGTCAAGATAGATGTTTCCTCCGCTTGCCTCTATAAGTCCGCATATCATATAGAAAGTCGTCGTTTTTCCCGCGCCGTTTGGACCCAAAAGTCCCACTACTTCCGAGCTTTTCACTTCCAAAGAAAAATCTTCTATGATTTTTGTCTTTTTTATGATTTTTTGCAGATGCTCGGCTCTTAAACTATGACTCATATTCCACCTTGTAAACTCTTTTGTCCTCTATCGGAGTTATTGAAATCTTAAAATAATTATATCCATAAT
>CAZPVZ010000200.1:0-21624 GCA_964590185.1 uncultured Campylobacterales bacterium | reverse complement strand
ATAAAAAGAGGGAGGATAGATATCTTTTAAAACCGGAACGTTTTTGTTTAAAAACTTCTCGGTTATGTTTTTAAACTCTTTAGAGGACAAAAAATCGTCCAAAAGCCTATCTCTTTCATACCCGTTTTTAAGCCTCTCCACCCAATACCAAAATCCTTCGTCCTCCGGTTCTCTGTTCAAAAGCGTTCTGTAAGCTATCTCCACAAACTCCTCATCGCTTAGATCTCTTTTCAAAAACTCTTCGGAGTAGAAAAAGTCTTTGGCTATGATTTTCGGAGATTTCTCCTTCGTTAAGAGTTTTTCGTACCAATAATTAAGCCCGTATCCGTCCGAATCTCTTTGAAGTATCAGATTGTAAAGCCTCTCCAAAAACGCTATGCTCAAATCTTTCTTATTGTAGGGCATAACGCCGTGATTTAAGGTAAGCTTTTCAAACTCGTCCGAAAAAACGAATCTGTAAAAGAGCTGGAGTCTGGGAATCTTCTTCTCTTTCAAAAGAGAGAGCCAATATTCGTACCCTTCTTTATCGGGCTCTCTATTTAAAAGAGTCAAATAAACCCTTCTTATAAACTCCTCGTCACTCAAATTTTGCTTTTTAAGTTCGTTGCTGGTAAAAAAGTACCTCGTAACCTCCGTAGCCGTTTGAGAGTTGCTATAAAGAGCCTCTTCCCAATACTCTATCCCTTCGCTATCGGGTTCCCTTCCCAAAATATTTTCATAAAGAGTGGTTATGAAGGATTTAACGGCGCTCTCTTTGGTCTCGTAAGAGAAAGAAAAAGAAGACAAAGAGAAAAGAAGAATAAAATAGGTAAAAAAGAGCTTGAGAACTTTCACGATAGACTTCCTTGATATTTACTTTATTTGTAAATATCGGAAATCTATCAAATATATTTATTTAAATATCAAAGTATGTCTCTTATGGAGATCGCATACCATAAAATGAAAAGATTCAGAATAAAAATCAGCATAGAGCTTCCGCGAGAGAGAATCTGCTCCGTTTTGCTCCGTTCACGATTGTGAGTTTTAAAAGCTATCGCCATATGAAGAGCGGTAAAGATCGTAATGGCTATAATCATTATCAATTTAACGCCCATAAGATTGTAAAGCTCGCTTCCTTTAGCGTGCGTAAAAACATCGATAAAATCGTAATGGATAAACATGCTCATCCCGGTTACCCATAAAAGAACGAGCCAAAAAGTCTCGAAATATCCGTAAATCGGTCCCAAATAGTAATATACGCTCTTTTGAGCCTCCTTATCTCTTAACAAAATCCCCAAAGCGAACAGAAGCAAAGAGCCTCCTATCCAAGCCGTAGCCGAAAGAATATGAATATACAAAACGATTTTCACAACGATTCTCCTTTTTTCATAAAAGAGGCGGAGAGAAAAAACCCCGCCGGCAAAATTGTAGCATATTTTTTATCTGTATTCATAAGCTCCGATATCGGGAGCGGCTCCTTCGAAATCGTAAGTTACCCCTTCTCCCTTATTCCAGCTTAACTCCCTGTCGATAGTAACGGTTTTGTTTTTATAGTCGCTTTTTAAAACGACGGCGCTTTTTTTGCCTATCTTTATCCTCTCTCCGCTCTCAAGCCCCCATCTTCCCGTAAAATATCTCGCATCTTCGACTTTTACGACTCTGCCTTTTCCGCTTGAGGAGGTAAAAGTCAAAAAAGCCCCCTTATCTATGCACAAACTACCCTTTTTCAGATGAAAATCCGAACTTATCATAGGATCGGAAGCGGATACGGCGTGAGGAGAGTGAGTCTTGTAGCTCTCAAGAGATTTATAAGCCACTCCTCCTATGATTATCTGATTGTGAAGCGATATGAGAGGAAAAAATCCGTTATAATCTATCTCCCAAGGAGAGGAGTTGTTTCTGCCTACAACTTCGTTTATAAAAGCCCATCCTCCGTCTTTATAGAAAAGATTGTTTTTAACGACGTTTCGCTCTCCCTTCCCGAGATAAAACAGATTTTCCTCCTTAACTTTCGAAGGATCGTAAACTTTGGTACTGTATAGAGTGTTATGAATAAATACGCTATCTTCTACTATTCCACCGTATGAAGAGGAGCCGAAAGAGTTGTAGTAGTTTTTGTAAAAAACGTTTCTTCTTATAACGACATGTTTTATGAAAGAGTCCTTTTCCTCCTGATTGACGGCAATGCCGGGACCGAAATTTTCATGAACGTAATTGTTCTCCACCAAAATATCCTCTCCCCCGTCAAGATAGATAGAACTTGAATAGATATTCAATTTGCCGTTTCCGTAAAGCTCGTTATCTCTTACGATACCGTATCTCGGAGTTCCAAGATGGGCGTAGTTTCCCGTATCTTTGCCTATAATGTCTATACCTATGAAATCGTTATCGTAAACTTTGTTATTTACGATTTTGAAATACTCCACTTTTCCGTAAACCGTCAAAGCCTCGCTCGAATACCCTTTTCTGCCGGTGTGATTGTGATGGATCCTGTTTCCCTCTATCAAAACATATCTTAAAGGAGCGTTTTTATATCCGGCGAAAACCACCGCCTTTCCTATTCTTTCGTTTTCGGGAACGTTCTCGTTTTGAAAAGAGATCTCGTTATTTTTAACTTCTATATGCTCTCCCGGTCCTTGAAACCTTATGGCAACCGCAACCGTCTTATCTATCTTAAATCCCATAAATCTTACATAAGAAACACCCTCTCCCAAAACGGTCTGTTTATAATAATCCCTATCGTTTCTCGTAATAACCGGAGTCTCTCCGGGATAGTTTCTAAAAGTTATATATTTTCCTTTGCTTCCGGAGGTGTGAATATAAACCCTTCCTACGTAAGTTCCGCCTCTTACGTAAACGGTATCCCCCGGTTTTACGACATTAGCCGCTTTTTGAATCGTCCTGAAAGGCTTTTGCAAAGTTCCCGGATTATTGTCGTTTCCGTTTACGGAAACGTAATATACCTCTCCCGAAGGCGGCATAAACTCCTCTTTCAGTCTCTCAAACTCCTCGCTTTCCAAAAAGGCGTTTAAAACCCACATTCTGCTTTTGCCGTTTTCAAGCTCCCCGATCCAATAATTTACGCCTCCTTCGTCGGGCTCCCTTCCCATAACCGTTCTATAAGCTCTCTTTATAAACTCCTCGTTATTTACGTTTTGAGATTCAAACTCTCTTGAAAAAAAGAAATACCTAACGACCTCGGAAGGAGTTTTATCGTAACTTTTCAACCTCTCAAACCAATAATCTATCTCGCTCTCCCCCGCATCTCTTTTAAATATATAGTTATAAAACCTCTCGACGAAAGCCCTCAGCCTATCGTCCGGCAAATCCCTGACGATTCCGTATCTTTTGCAAACCTCCTCAAACTCTTTAGAAAACGCAAACCCGTAAAAAACCTGCTCTCTAAGCACTCCTTCTCTTCTTATAAGATTCAGCCAATAATTTTCTCCCCCTTTATCGGGCTCCCTATCGAAAAAAGTTCTATAACTTCTCCTCAAAAACTCTTCATCGCTTAAATTCATCCCCTTAAATTCCGAGCTTCTAAAAAAACCTCTCGCCACGGATACGGCGCTTTTTCCGTTTTTTAAACTCTCCTTCCAATAAGAGAGACCGCTCGGATCGGCATCTCTTCCCAAAATGTTTACATAAAGTCTTTTTACGAAATTCTCTATCTCCAAATCCCCGCAAATCCCGCTTCTTGGCAACATAAACGAAATTACGATCAAAAGCGCGCTCAGATAATTTTTCATGACTTATCCTTTTATAAAATATTAAAAATTATAAATTCCATAAGTAAATATTTAGTAAATGCTTTTTTCTTTAAATTTATCGTTAGCTTTGATAGAAAAACGAATTTTCCAAAACCGAAAGCTTTTAAAATCGACTTTATAAAGTAAAAAAACGTTTCCTTCAGCCGATAATATAGAGTAAGCGTAAAAGGACTTACGATGGAGATATTTTCCAATATAAAAATAAATATCGAAAAAGATTATTCAAACAATATAAAAAATGACGATATAGTTAAATATATTAAAGAAGTGGAATCGACTCACAAAAACGAGGATAAAAAAGAGAAAATAGATCCTAAAAATTTGGAAGAGTCCTTAAAAGAGCTTAATTTACAAATGAAAGAGTTAAATACCGATATAGAATTCAGTTTCGATAAGGATCTTGAATCTTTATACATAAAAGTAAAAGAAAAAAGTTCCGGAAAAGTTATAAGAACCATTCCGTCAGAGGAACTTATGAGATTTTATAAAAAGATGAAAGAATTTATAGGAATAATTTTTGACAAAAAGGGGTGAAAAATGGCTATGGGAGCGTTAAGTTCTTTGGGACTCGGAAGTCAGGGAGCTTTAAGTTACGATATAATAGATAAATTAAAAGAAGCCGATAAAAGCGCCATCATCTCCCCCATCGATAAAAAACTCGAAAAAATAGAGACGGAAAAAAAAGACCTTGCAGTTATTACGACTCTCGTAGCAAAACTAAAATCATCCGCAAGCTCTTTATCGGACGAAACTCTATACGAATATAGAGAAACGAGCGTTAGCGGAGATTCCGTAACGGCTAAAGCGGAAGCGGGAGTGGCTTTGCAGGATTTTACGATAGACGTTAAGTCTCTTGCATCAAGAGACATATACGAATCGAAAGGTTTCAGTTCAAAAAACTCAAGCTTTACCGATAAAGAGGATACTTTAACTTTAACTATAGATTCTACAACTTATGAAATAGACGTCGATCCTTCAATGACTATCTCCGATCTCGTGGATAAAATAAACGAAGAAACCGACGGGAAGATAAAAGCGAGTATCTTGGATACGGGAGGCGACGATCCGTATAAAATCATCTTAAAATCAGCCGAAACGGGAGCTAAAAACAAGATAGAGATAGCCTCTTCGGACACGGCGGACGCCCTCGGATTTACTCAGATAGGAGACGGAGCGAAAGACGCCGTTTTCACTTACAACGGCATAGAAATCACCAGATCCTCAAACGAAGTGACGGATTTGATAAGCGGATTAACTCTAAATCTCGAAAAAACCGGCGAGAGTAAAATAAAAATAGAACAAAATACGGAAAAGGTGGAAGAACTAATCAAAGAATTTGCAAAAAACTACAACGAACTTATAAATAACCTAAAAGAAGCTACAAAATATGATGACGAAACGAGACAAGCCGGAACTTTCCAAGGAAACAGCAACATAATAAATATAAAAACGCAAATAAACAGAGATCTTCTTTTTATAAAAGACGGCATTTCGATAGCCGATTTCGGAATAAAGCTAAACGAAAGCGGAATGATGGAATTCGATCAAGCTAAATTCGACGAACAGATAACGAAAGATCCTTCCAAAGTAAAAGAGTTCTTCGTAGGAAAAACCACATACTATCCGACAGAATATGCAACCGTAGATAAAGAAGAGGATACGAGCGAGTTGGAACTATCGGGAGAGGATCTCGTTATCAACGGAGTACCCGTAACCCTTCAAAAAGGGAAAGTTAATCTTAAAAATCTCGCAAACGCCATAAACGAAGCCGACATACCGGGCGTAAAAGCGGTATATGACGACGAGAGCAAAAAATTTTCTATAGTTAAAAAAAGCGGCGGAGATATCATAATCTCCGGAGATAGCGAAAAACTTTCCAAACTCGGAATAAACACCGGCGTCATAAGCGGAAGAACGGAGGAAACCGAAGGGCTTTTTGCAAAACTGAATAACGATCTAAAAAGTATGATAAGCGGTCCGAAAGCCTCTTTAAGTATGTTCGAAACATCATTAAACGATCAAAAGAAAAAACTTGAAGAAGAGAAGAAAGAAAATTTAAAAAGACTCGATCAAAGGTATGAGATGATGGCTAACAAGTTCGCCGCGTACGACTCTATGATCAACACGATGACGCAACAGTTTCAAGCGCTCCAAATGCAAATAGACGCGCAAATAAACGGAAAACAATAAATTATACAAGGATAAAAATATGAGCAACAACCTTGCATATATGGCATACAACCAAAACCATCTGGGAGTAACCTCACCGGAAAAACTCATAGAGATGTTATATGAGGGAATATTAAGATTTACTTCTTTGGCAAAAAAAGCGATAGAGAATGAAAACTACGAAGACAAAGCCAAATGGATCAACAAAAGCGTAAATATCTTCATAGAACTTATCAACGATCTCGATTATGAAAAAGGAGGAGACGTAGCCCACTATCTAAGCGGACTTTACACCCATCAAATCAAACTTCTATCCACCGCAAACATCAACAACTCCACAAAAGAGCTGGACGAAGTGATAAAAGTTACTAAAGTTTTGCTTGAGACTTGGAGAGAGGAGACGGGACTTGGCTCAGTGGATAAATGAATTTAAAATAGCCGTCATAGAAGAAGATATCGACAAAATAAGAGAACTTATCCTCACTATGCCCTCTTTCGAAAAAGTCGAAGAGATGAAAGAGGCTTTCTCCCTCATAGGAGAAGCCAAAAAACTCGTACAAAAGCATAAAAACCAAGTGGCGATAGAGATGGATAAAATAAGAAAAAGCAAAAAATTTTTAGAAACCGCAAAAACGGAAGGTCTTTACGAAGTTTTTTCGTAGAGGAGCCGATTTTTCAATAACGGCTCCCTACTATCACTGCACCTCCCAACTTATATCATACATAGTATTATACTTAGTAGTATATGCAAAATCTACAAAACAACCGCGAGAGAAAGTGATATTGTAACTACTCATATTACTATCCGAAAATACCGTAGGAACGATAGAGTCACTATGATAATAACCGTTATTTCCACAATTTATTTTAACATAAATAAAATTTATCAACTGTTGAGCAAAGGAGGTTAAATTTTCATCCTGTCTATTTTTATATTCCCAATTTACGGAAATAATCTTATTATTTGCATCCACATTAACTTTAGGAACTATTAAAATTACATTATTTCCGAAATCGGATTGATCAGACAAAGAAAACGAAAGATTTTCATTTCCATAGCTTATATTATAGTCTCCCGCGAGAGGATAATAACTATCTTGCACCATATCCGAATAATAAGTATAAGATTGAGATTGAGTGATGTAATTACATCCGCTATCCCCTATAGTATCAGGATCATTATCCTCATCATCAAAAAACGTTCCGTCCGGACCGGTAATACTAATACTTTTCGTAGAACAATTATCATCTTCCATTTCATCTTTCGTTGCAAAAAATATCTTATAACCGTTAAAAAACTGACTATCGTCGGTATAATAATTTACCGCTTTGGTATTAACGTCAATCGTACCGGCATGAATAAAATAATTAGGCCATACTCTAAAATATCTTCCTTCCAAAATATCCATTTTACCGCTATTATCCATGTCGGTATTTCTAATCATAGCCGAAAAAAACGTATTGTTACAAGCTATAATCTGTTTTTCTTGAGAATTCAACGGAATAGCGTTATTATCCAGCGGATTGTTGGAAGGAACCATACTTTCATTCGAAATGTCTATCTGACTAAAATCTATCTCATCGGTTTCAGCCATCATTACCGGAATAGAGTCTATCTGATCCCCCAAAGTTATATATCCTAAAGATTTATTATTCTCATCTAAAAATATGCAAGCTACGGGATTGCGAGTATCCGTTTCGGCTCTAAAAGAACCGTCAACCCCGACTCTCCCCGTATATTTAATATAACTATAAGAGTCTACAACTATAAAAGAGTATATATCACTTGCCAAAACCTTAGAATGTTTTTTATTAAATCTAACAAAATTTCTTGCGTTATTTACATCTCCTTTCAAGACCACTCTATTGGCTTGAAAATTTTTAACCGTAATAGTTATGGTTTGATTTGCTTCATTCCCCGCATTATCTTTAGCGTTTACTATAACTTCATACACATTGTCTCCATTCGCATCGGAAGGATTTTCATAATCCGGAGGATTATTAAATACCAAATCGGCTTTAACCGCATAAGGAAAATTATTTTGATATAAAACGGTAGGGTTTTGCACTGTAAATTTATCACTGTCCGCTCCTCCTACAATAGTATATCTTTGTGTTCCGCCGGGATCCGTTGAGATTATGGATAATGCATTTACATTATTCTCATATATTTCAGCGGAAGAAGGAGTTGTAAAAACCGGAGCACTATTATCTAAAACCACTTTAAAAATTTTATCCAACCCCTTATTTCCAATATTATCTTCCAAATAAAATACAAAAGTATTTTCCGGCTTATTAGGATCTAAGCCATATCCCTTCAAAGTCAAATTCAAAACTCCGCTACCGTCCAAAGTCCCGTTAAACTCGTTATTAACGAATAATTTGCTATTCGGATCGCCATGAATCTCTATATTTAAAGTATCTTGTTGAGTAGCGAAAGGCCTGCTTGTATCAACTTCACTTCCGTTAATTACGACGCTAACATTCAATTTTGCGGGAAGAGTTCCGTCTTCCGTAATTACTATTTTTAAAGGAACACTTTCGTTCCCAGCGGAATCCTTCAAAATCAAATTAAATATCTTTTCGTTTAAATTAGAATCCATTAGTAGATTCAATTGTTTATAACCGTTATCCGGGACATCTCCAATATACTCGCCGTTAATGAATATTTTACTTCCGCTTTCTCCTTGTAATACAACGGGAATTTTAAAAACATCGCTACCGTCAACGGTATCACGCGTATATTCTCCTATCCTTATTGTGAGATTATCATCACTTTCATTTTGAACAAAAATGCTGTTAATAGTCGGCTTTGCCGGCGGAGCGGCATCTTTCTTAATAACTATATGCAATACGCTACTTTTATTTCCGGCGGCATCTTTCAAAAAAATATCAAAACTTTTAGCTCCATCGTCTCCGCTCGTATCCAAATTGATTTCTTTCAGACCGTTTACGATAGTTCCTTTAGAGACTCCGTTTACGAAAACTTCGCTTCCGCTCTCTCCGTTTATGCTAATTGCAACGCTATCTTGATTAGTAAATGCCGGAACATCTCCTTGAACTATAGGAGCATTAGGAGGAGCGGTATCTTTGGTAATAGCTATAACTAAAGGATCGCTTTCGTTTCCCGCAGGATCTTTCAAAGCGAAACTAAACCTCTTAATACCATCTCCACCGCTTAAATCCAAATTCGCTTGAAATTCTCCGTTATTTATCGTTCCGACAAACTTTCCGTTTATATAAACCGTAGCGTTATTTTCTCCTCGGACCGTAACGGTAACAGAATTTTGATTTGTTACCGCAGGATTGCCTGTTACCGTAGGAGGATTCGGAGGAGTATTGTCGTTTATATTTTCCACAAACTTATCTTTAGCAGTATCCCTATCAACGGGATTTTTCCCCAAATCTCTTATAATATTGTTCAAAGTATCCGGATGGAGATCGGTTACGGGAGCATTTTGAGCGGGTATATTTAAATTATCCGGAATTACGATAACCCTATCATTTTGAGTATCATCCAAAGACTGGAAAAAAACGGCTAAATTTACAACTTTAGGAGAGTTCACGTCACTATCTCCCGCTAAATCTCTCAAATCCAATATTAAACCTTTACCGGTCTTATTAATATTTCCTACAACCAAATCTCCCACTTTAAAAGTAACGGGAGCTTTCGGACATTCAAAATTTCCTCCGCCATCCGTCTTGCCCGTAGAACCGTCTCCGCAAACATAGGGCAGATTGGCTATAGGATCGTCTATCACGGTACCGGATACGGAAGTTATAACGTTCCCTCCGGAAGAAGGAGTCGGAGGGGGACTCGGAGGGGGAGCCGGATAAGCCGTTACGCTCGCAACGACAACGCCGCCTTCCGTACTATTTTCTACTCCCGCGCTATTTACCGCTTTTATGGTATATCGAAAAGTTTTTTTGCAAGGATCGTCAACTTTTCCGTACAGACTATCCCAATAAGAGTGATATATCGCTCCTCTTCCTTCGCTTCCCACCAGTTTCCCGTCTCTGTAAATATTAAATTCGTCATAAATACTATGAGCCTTCCATTTGATATTTATCTCGTAACATCCGTTAGATCGTATGTTTACGTCATAAGGAGCTTTTGCCAACGTAACCGCGGAAACATCAACCGCGGGAGAAGTTCCCATATCGTTAAAAGCTCTTATTCGATATTTGTAAAGAGCGTTCGATTTTAAACCGATATCTTTATAAGAAACGGTATCGGGAGACAAAGTGGCTATCAGTTTCAAAGCCCTATCTTTTCCTTCCTCCCTATATATCTTAAACCCCTTTTCATTATTGGAATTATCGTCCCACCTTAGCGTGACGGAATCCGTAGTCAAATCCGAAATCCTGAAATTGCTCGGAGCTTTCGGAGTGGTATTTGCCGAAGAATCGGTTTGAGAAACCTCCAAAAATCTATCCGTTATATCTCTAAACTCGTTAGAATCCAAAAACATATCGAGTATCTTCTCTCTCGAAACCCCTTTGCCAAGCTCTTTAGTCCAATAATTCAAACCCTCTCTATCCGGCTCTCTGTTTAAAAGAGTCCTATAAGCTATAGTAACAAAGTCCTTATCGCCAAGACGTTTATTTATAAACTCCGGAGCGAAGAAAAAAGATTTGGCGATATCCGCCGGAGTTTTTGAGCCCCTTTCAAGCTCTCCAAGCCAATATTTCACTCCTTCCTCATCGGCGTCTCTTTGCATTATAAGATTATAAAACCTCTCTATATATGCTCTTCTTTTATCCTCCTGAGTAAACGCCACAACCCCGTACGAATCGCATATACTTTTAAACTCCGGTGAAAGAGCGAAACCGTAAAATATCTGATCCCTTCTTTTTCCTTTATTTTTCATCTGATCGAGCCAATATTCATACCCGCCTTTATCTGGTTCTCTATCGAAAAAAGTCTTATAACTCCTTTTTAAAAACTCCTCGTCGCTTAAAGCAAGCTTTTTCATCTCATCGCTCTTATAAAAAAACTTCGCCACTTCGGTAGCGCTTTCTCCGCTCTTAAGCTGATTCTTCCAAAATTCGAGCCCGCCTTGATCGGCTTCCCTTTCATAAATGTTGGTATATAATCTTTTTATAAAAGACTCTATCTGCGCATCATCCGCAAACAGCCCGTTTACATAAACGATACTCAACAAAAAAATCATTACCGGCATCAACCCGAAAAAGCTTTTTCCTCTTCCGCTCATATTAAATCCCTTTACCGAAATAAAATTCTCTTTTATAATTTTATAACTTAAAATCTTTAAGCAATTTTATTAGAATTAATCTCTATCAACACTAATCAATTTTTTTAATATCATACTCAAATACAAACTGAGAAAGAAAAACTCTACCGTTTTATAAAAAATTTAACCTAAACCGAATATACGGTAAAATGCTTCAGCGGTTTTAAAGAAAGAGATTTAAATTATTTTAATAAATATTTTATTTAGCTTTATGAAAAAATTTTTTATAAATTTTTCTCGTATGTAACCAAAAGTTACATTTATTGAATATATTTTTTAATATCTATCATTAAATACATTATTTATATTAAAAATATATATTAAATAACTATTTTTATATGAAACGCAACCGTTAGAATAACAAAGAGAGATGTCCATAAAAAGTCTTCTTCGTAAAGTCTCCACTTTATATATAATTAGTTCTACCAAACGGCAAATATCGATTAAAAATTCATTTAATATACAAGTTGACTTTTTATGCCGTTTATGGCATATTATACGAGGAGATCATTTAAAGGATCGTTATGAATAGAACGGACTTAATAAAAAAAGTTAAAAATCGAAAAAGAGAGTTAAACCTAACGTATGAATTAATCGCCGATCTAACGGGACTCGGATACAGAACGATCGTAAGATTTTTTAACGGTGACGATGTTAAATTAAGTACCGTTGAAAAGATAACGAATCTTTTAGGGCTTGATTTTGCCGGAAACGAGCTTATATCAACAAAAAAACTATTGGAAAAAAGAGCCGAACAAAAGGCTTTCGAAATAGTTTCTTTAGTGCAGGATACTTCATCACTCGAAGAACAAGGTTTAGATAACGATAGATTAAAAGAGCTTTTGGAATTTACTAAAAATCAATATTTAACCGAAAATAAAAAACTTTTATGGGCTAATTAAAATATAAATATATGGATGATAAAACGAAAATTACCGATGCAACATACATAGATGATATCTCGGGTCTTAAACTCCCGAAAACCAAAGCTTATACGATGGATGAAATATATTTCTACGAAGCTAAAAACATTACGAAAGCCGCCATAAAATATTTATCCGCAAAACCTTCGAAAAAATCAGCCCCTTTTACTTTCGAATGGTTTTTAAAACTTCACAAAGAGATGTTCGGCGACGTATGGGAATGGGCGGGAAAAATTAGACAAATTAACTTAAGCATAGGAATAAAACCTTATCTAATTTCAACGGAACTTAAAAAGCTTGCGGACGATATAAAATTTTGGGAAGAAAACGGAAGTTTCGAAATCGTAGAAATCGCCGCAAGGATTCACCACAGAGCCGTTTTTATACACCCTTTTTTAAACGGAAACGGAAGATGGGCGAGAATGCTCGCAAATATCTATCTGAAACAAAACGATTTAAAACCGACATTTTGGAACGAAAATTTACTCTCAAAAACGAATCCCACGAGAAAAGAGTATATCAAAGCGTTAAAACTTGCGGATAACGGTGACTTTAGTTTACTAATAAAACTCCAAAAAAGAACTTCAAAAAACACCCGTTCCGTCTCTTCAAACTTTAGCGATTAAGAAGGTCTTTACGAAGTTTTTTCGTAAAGACCCTACTTTATAACCGGAGCTTCAAGCTCTTCTCCAAGCATATAGTACTTTTTGCCGACGCGGGCTATCGGTAAAAACTCTATATGCAAATTATCTTTATCTTTAACGATATCTTCTTTAAGATATTGATATTTTATCTCCAGAAGAAGAGGCACGGTTTTGCTTCCATCAAGCTCTATCTCTCGGTAGAGGTCGCAAAAAAACGCTACGGGAGAGTCTTTTATCATCGGAGGATACTCTTTCAAAACCTCATCCAAATCGATATCGAAAATCTCGGCTTCGCTCTCATCGCTCCCCAACTCTTTCGAGCTTAAATGCATCTTTTCAAGCTGATTTAAAGATGGCACGCAAATCGTACATTTTCCGCTTTCCCTTATATTTTTCAAAGTATCTTTGGGGCTTTTATCTTTCTTATGACCTACCGAAACTATCAAAACGGGAGGATTGGAAGAGAGAGCCGTAAAATAGCTGAAAGGAGCGACGTTTATCACGCCGTTTAATCCTTTCGTAACCGCCCACGCTATAGGTCTTGGAATGACGGTTTGAGACATAAGTTTGTATCGTTGTATTTGCTCTTTTTTCGAAAAATCGACAACCATATAAAATCCTTTCGAAACAATTGGTATAATTGTTGCTATTTTAGCAAAAAAGCCGGAGTTTCAGATGATACCCTACAGCCGTCAATCGATAGAAGAGGACGATATCAAAGCCGTTTCCGAAGCTTTACAAAAAGATATGATAACTCAGGGGAAAACGGTGGAAGAGTTCGAAAAAGCCGTAGCCTCCTTTCTGGGCAGAAGATACGCCCTCGCTTTCAATTCGGGAACGGCGGCTCTGCATGCCGCATATTTCGCCGCGGGAATAAAAGAGGGAGACGAAATCGTAACGACCCCCATAAGTTTCGTAGCCACTTCAAACGCCGCTTTATACCTAAAAGCGAAACCCGTCTTTTGCGATATAAAATTTAGAGACGGCAACATAGACGAAACGAAGATCGACTCTCTCATCACCGAAAGAACCAAAGCGATAGTCGGAGTGGATTTCGCCGGAAATCCGGTAAATTACGAAAAAATAAAAAAGATATGCAAAGAGCGCGATCTATTGTTTATAGAAGACGCCTGCCACGCTTTCGGAACGAAGATAGGAGATAAAAGAGCCGGTTTTTTCGCGGATGCGGCATGCTACAGTCTTCACGCCATAAAACCCATAACGACGATAGAGGGCGGCATTTTGGCAACGGACAACGAAGAGTTTTACGAAAAAGCTAAAATATTCAGAAACCACGGTATAAAAAAGATAAAAGCCTACAAAAGCGATATGATATATTTGGGATACAACTATCGACTAAGCGACGTAGCTTCCGCTCTCGGACTCTCCCAGCTCAAAAAGATAGACGCTTTTATAGAAAAGAGAGAAGAGATAGCGAAATATTATGACGAAAGATTTGCACAAAACCCCTACTTCTCCACGATAAAAATTCCCGAAAACGTAAAAAGCTCGAGACATCTCTACCCTTTGCTCTTTTTCAGAGAATTTTGGTGCGAGAAAGAGACGATCTACGAAAAACTTGCGGAAAGAGGGATAATCACCCAAGTTCACTACCGACCCATCTACCAAAACCGCTACTACCGAACAATATACAAAGATTTTTATCTTCAAAACGCCGAAGATTTTTACAGAGCCGAACTATCCATTCCCTGCCATCAAAAGATGACGCTAAAGGATGCCGAGTTCGTTGCCGATACTCTTTTGGAGATTTTAAAAAATTCCAAAAGGTGCAAACTATGGTAACAAGAGAGCTTTTTATAATTATTCAGGCGAGAATGACCTCCTCCAGACTCGAAGGTAAGGTTATGCTGCCCTTATGCGGGAAAACGGTTCTTGAGATAATGCTTGATAGATTAAAGTATTTCAAAGACAATATCATAATAGCCGCTCCGAAAAATCAAAAGCAAAAACCCATCATAGAGTTGTGTAAAAAACTCGGAGTGAAATATTATCAAGGCTCGGAAGAGAACGTCTTGCAAAGATATTACGAAGCCGCTTTAAATTTCGGAGCGAAAAACGAAGACATAATAGTGCGACTAACCTCCGATTGCCCGCTGATAGATCAAAACATCGTAAAGGAGATCATAGAGTTTTACGAGCATAGCGGAGCGGATTACGTAAGCAACGTCGAAAAAAGAACCTTCCCCGTCGGCATGGATACGGAAGTGTTTAATTTCAAAAGTCTGAAACGAGCATATCGAAACGCTCACACTCCATACGATACGGAGCACGTAACGCCGTGGATAAAAAGACATCTCAAAACGAAAAACGTTCAAGATAGCTACGACTATTCACGATACAGACTTACCCTCGATACTTGGGAAGATTATCTGAAAATAAAAGAGATCTACGAATCTTTCGGATGCAAAACCGATTTTAGCTATACGAAACTTATGGAAAAACTAACATCGACTCCTAAAATAACGACCGAAGAACACAAAGAGCATGAATATTCTGTTTAGATGCGACAGCTCCCAAGAGATAGGACTCGGACATCTAAACAGATGTCTGATACTGGCTAAAAAACTCAAAGGAGAGATCTATTTCGCCTCAAGAGATCTAAAAGGCTCCGAAAACGAAAAGATAGAGAAAGAGGGATTTAAAAGAGTTCCTTTAAAAAGCAACGATTTTAAAGAGTTCAAAGAAGCGGTTTTAAAATATAAGATAGACACCGTAATTTTCGATCATTACGAAATAGATGAAGAGTTCGAGAAAAAAACCAAAGAACTCGGAGTCAAAACAATCTCTTTCGACGATACTTACGAAAAACACCTAAGCGACATCGTCATAAACCCGAATTTCGGAGCAAAAAACAGATATGAGGGAAACAAGGTTCTCTTTTTGGCTCCTCTCGTTAGAGAAGAGTTTTTCAAACCCCAAAAAAAATATGCCAAAAAAGTAAAAAACGTTTTGATAAGTTTGGGCGGAAGCGACCCGAAAAATCTCACTTTAAAAATTTTAAGGATTTTAAAACGCAAAAAGTATAAAATATCCGTTGCAACGACTTCTTCAAACAAAAATTTAAAAAAATTAAAATCTTTAAAAAGAGAAATAAAACTTTATATCGATTTTCCGGATATGAGAAGACTATTTTCGAAAAACGACATCCTCATACTCTCTTCAAGCACCGTAAGCACGGAAGCCTTGGTATCGAAAACGCCTTTTATAACGATCAAAACCGCAAAAAATCAAAAAGAGCCGTTTGAATTTTTCAAACGAAAGAGATTCCCCGCTTTCGACAAACTATCTCACATTAAAATAAACTCCGAGATTTACAAAAACTCCATAAAAAGAGTGAAAAGTTTTAAATATAAGACTTGGACTGATTCTAAAATCATATGAATCAGTCCAAACTGCACATTAATACAATTGAACAGTAATTTTAAAGGAGTGCTCCTTAGAAGTAAAATCTTGAGAATATGGATTTAGATCCAATTGATAACCTTTTGTTGCGTCAAAAAGATAAGAATTTTTTATAAAATCTTTACCGTCTTCATTAGTGCCAACTTTATTTAATAAAATATATATTTCAAATACTCCCGGATTAGTAACATTCGTATATACAGTTTCTTTAATATCGTCACTAATATATTGTTTATATTGAGTCAATATGGAATCCACATAATCGCCTATATTAATATGATAAGATCCACTTTTAGCCACAAGTTGATCACTAAGATCAATCTCTTTCGTTAATACAAAGTTATTAAATTTACTTGTATTACCTGTTATAAATAATTTACTCCCTTTTGGTATATAAAATTTATAAAGATCACTCTTGTCTTCTTTCTCCATAGTAATAATCATTGAAGCAGTTAAAAAACCCAGCTCTTTCCCATTACAGGCGTTTAACTTTTTAATTATTACCGTTAATAGCAAATCATCTTTTTCATATCCATTGATATTAAATTTCGTATTAATATCAAAAGAAAATAGATTTTTTAAATAGTCTTTTACAATATTAAATTTATCTTCCAAAGAAGAATTTTCAGAGTTTTCAACTCTTACATATTTTCTTCTAAGTTTGATTTCCTTTAAAACTCCATTTTCGGCTATTTTACAAATCCCATGATTGTTGGAAAATACATTCTCAACTAAAAAACCGTCATTATCAACACTCATATATATATCAAAATTTTCGGCAGAAGGACCATCAACTACTTTGATATTACTATTTTTTTCAACTTTTATACCATTACTTTTTGAAAAAGAAGCCATGTCCTTTTCTACCAGTTTATCAATACCATATCCCTTTTGTACAACACGATTAGTTAAAACGGCAGAAAAACTACTTAAATCCACATTCTTTTTCCTATACAATATATCTTTAACATTCTCTACATAATCTCTATCTAAAAGAGTATAATAATCTTCTAATGAATTATTAAATTCCAAAAATTTTTTATATTCAATTATATTTTTAACGGTATTTACAACACTACTTACGGCATATATATCTTCTTTAGAAGTAAACTCAAACTCCTTAACAATATCTTTTAACCTGCCAATTAATTCTTCTAAATTAACATCATATTTGATATTAATACTATCCAGAAAATCTTTTAACTTATCAACATCTAATTCAAAAATATTATTTTCATTATTATCCAAACTATAAGCAACAGCTTTATATGATTCCACCGAATTAAGCCCTAACCCTTCAAGTAGATTAATTATCTCCTCTAATAAAATATTATTTTTTTTATCTAACGCTATATCCTCTCCTACAAAATAAGACAAAGTACTGGAAGGGTTAACTCTTACGGTTTTATCCTTAACTTTTGCAAAATATACTTCATCAAAAAAATTATCGTCACCTCCTCCTATTTTCCTATCCATTCCTATATCTATACCATCTTGTACTTTTACATAATACGGTTTTTTTTCTAAGTTTGTAAACAAAAACATACCATTTGGCTTATTGATAATAGCAGAAGCTATTTCTTTGTTATCTTTATCGTAAACAAAAACCTTCGACCTATATAAACTTCCACCCTTCACGATTCCTTGCAGGAAATATCCCGGCATTTCTATTTTATCTGGAATCTGCGCCATAGCCGTAGAAGCCATAACTCCTATTGCTGCACACATCATGGGAATCTTTATTACATTTTTCATAATATTTATCCTTTTAGTCAATGTATAAAACTTTATTTTCTAAATCATTTAAAACTAAAAATTGGAGCATAAGAGAAAATTTTTTCTCTTATGCTCCCCCTTCAGCTCCAGTAATAGTAGTCTCCTCTACAGGAGGTTTAATCTCCCCATCTCTTATCGCTTCTTCCACATCATCCAGATGTTTCTCGGCTTCGTCTAAAGTTATTGGTCTAAGATCCGCTTCCGGAACTTCCTTTTCAACCGCATCCAAAGCTTTTTGGGTTACATCTAAAATTTTATTTCTAATCATATCGGGATCTATTTTTAAAGGATCATCTGGTTGTTCCTCTTTAAAAAGCTCTACAATATTAGTAACGGCTTCTGGTTTAACTTCGGCATCAAAAAACTTACCAAACGCATCTTCTACTTTATTATCAATTTCTATACCATTGTCAGGATTTCCATCTTTATCCAAAGATAACAGAACCGTAGCTACTAAAGGAGCCAATCTTTCTTTTTCCTTATTATCTAAAGGTCTTTTTTTGCCTCTTAAAATTATAAAATCAAAATCTTTAGGAGTAACTATTTCTCCTCCTTCTACCGTTTCTACACCTCCCAAATTCACACCATCCAACCAAAATTCAACGGAAGAACCTCTTGGACATTCAAATAAACCACCATTTTTAGTTTCCCCCTCTCTACCTCCACAACTATATTTTATACCATCAACCTCTCTATCAACAAATTTACCAGTTACCAAATCCTCTTCCACTACACATCCGGCAAACATTAAAGCTATAGCAGCAGCTATACTTAATTTCTTAAACATTTCCTATCCTTTTATCAAGATATTTGTCTTAATAATCTTACTCCATTCCACACATACATTCTATAAAAATATAGTCCACCCCTTCATGTATGCCTGAAATGAAAGATTATATTTAAAATTATATACTATTGGATTTTTTATGTCAATACTTAATAAGTAAAATTATATAAAAAGCCTAATTTAAAATAACCGTACTTTTCATCGGTTTTAATATAAGTATTGTATAAATAAGGAATATCCGCATTTAATCCGTTTAGCATAAATGCCCCACCTACATATACTATAAAATTGCTATTTAAAGGCTTTGAAACGGTTAAATTGAAAACATGGTTATCATTGCTATTCAAAGAGTTTTCCACATCTCTATCACTTTTGGAATACTCATAATTTAGTTCGAATATATAATCATTCAGATTATATAGATACGATAATCCAGCTACTATTACTTTTTCATCTTTATTAAACTTAACTTTATCTATTCCGACTTTTTTTAAAGTTTCTTGAATGACAGGATTGTTTTTAGGATATACATTAAAATTCGTTTCTATATTAATATTTTTATATCCAAAATAAAAATCAATCATACCGGAAGAAAATTTTTTACCGAATAACAATCTAAAATAAGAAGTTCTATCTTCCAAATCTTCTATCTTTATAAAAGGATATATTTTATTTCCATTCTTATCATATATGGAACCCGAAAAACCATTATATTTAATCACTCCATCATATATATAAAAATGGCTTCCCGGGAACACACTTCTTATAATAGCATTTAACATTAAATCACTTTTAATCTCAACATCAGAGCCTTTATTTATTTTATAACCTATATCAAAAGAAACAGAATTAATAAAAAAATCATCATTCTGATACAAATTGACTCTTGCAAAAAGATCATTCTTTTTATTTTTTAAACTACTATCTCCAAGATCTATATCAAGATAATCAAAATTATAGTATATAGAGGCATATTCACTTATACCATAACTTAATCTAAAACCCCCGCCACTACTATCACCAATAAGTACATAATTTTCCGTTGAGCTTTTAACGCTTCCAAAGATGTCAAAGTCATTTGAGATCTTATAGTAAGAGGCTTTAAAACTTAACTGACCCTTAACCAAAGGAAGAGAATAAATATCGTTTATAGTAGAATTAATATTGATATCGGAATAGACGCTATAACTACTTAAAACCAGACATAAAGCACCATTTAATATTTTGCCTACTTTATTCATAATAAAAACCTTATTGTCAATAATTTTACTACAGTATTATTCCATAAAAACCTTTTATTATTACTAAATTATTTTTCAATAATATTTAAAAAATTAAATAGACAATCCATAACTATTGGCTATCTTTTTAAATTCTTTAGAAGATAAAAATTTTAAAATAATTTTCTCTCTTGATACGCCTTTCTCCAATTCTCCTATCCAATATTTCAAGCCGTTATCGTCCGCATCTCTTCCAAGCAAAGTTTTATATACAATCTTTATAAACCTTTCGTTAGAAACATTTTTATTTTTAAACTCCTTAGAATTAAAAAATCCTAAAGCAATATCTTTTGCACTCTTCTCCCCATTTTTTAACTTATCAACCCAATAGCTTCTACCGCTTTCGTCGGCATCTCTTTCTAAAACGAAATTATAAAATCTTCCTACAAAAGCTTTCAATTGATCATTTTGATCAAAAGGAGTAATTTTATAAGTATCTCCGGCAAGTTTTTGAAACTCTTTAGAAAAAGCAAATCCATAAAAAATTTGTTCTTTGCTAACTCCGTTTTTCATTTGATTTAACCAATATCTAATACCCGCAGGATCCGAAGACCTATTTAAAAGAGTAGCATACGCTCTTTCAAGAAACTCTTCATCAGACAAATTCAAACTTTTAAATTCCGGACTATCAAAAAAATATTTAGCTATGCTTGTAGCACTCCTACCTTTTTGAACCTCTAAAATCCAATAATTAAGTCCACTTTCATCAGCTTCTCTTCCTAAAATTTTACTATATAAAAGTTTTATAAAAGGTTCTATATCTTCTTTAGAGATTTGGTACTCTCTAACTTCAGTTTTCAATACTTCGATACCCTTATTTTCCAAAGAAACATATAAATGCTTATCTTTAAAAGCTAAAGCATTTGCCCCTACAAAATCTAAAGAAGCTTCATAAGGAACTTTTATCGGCGCATAAGGATTGGAAACGTCATATATATATAGTCCCCCATCTTCTGCGGCGACAAAAGCATAATTATCATTTACTTTTATGCTATTTGCAAAACCGTTTATTTTTACTTCTCTAACAAAATAAGGAGATTGAGGATTCTCCACATTCAAAATTTTTAATCCACCCGGTCCATCAGCTACATAAAGAAAATTACCCTTGATATCTACGTCTCTCGCATCTACCAAATCAGTATAAGAAGAAAGAACAAAAGCATTATAAGGATCTTTAATATTTATAATATTAACCCCTTTTTTGCCGTTAGCTTCATAAACTAACGAATCTTTTATAACGATTCCGTAATTTTGATGATTTTGATTTGAATAGCTAAATTCTATATATATATCATATATATCCTGAACATTAAAAAATATTGCATTACCACCACCATCTCCCATATACAAATAACCGTTATAAACATCTATTTTTTCACCGTGTCTTTTCAATTTATACGTAGATAATAAAATGGGATCGTCCACTTTTTTTATACTATAAATATTTAAAACTTTATCGGTTAATCCATATAATTTATCATTATCAATAGAAATATCTTTAAAATCTCCGTTCAAAGTATTCACTTGAGTCAGTTTAAATTCGCTTAAACCAAATAAAACATTTATTGCTAAAAACCATACAATAAACCATTTATGTTTCATTTTTTATTCCTTCCTT